>CACIZC010000005.1 GCA_902591045.1 uncultured Pelagibacteraceae bacterium
GACAAAGGTTTGCAAGACTAATAATGTAATTGTTATGATTTTTTTGAACGGATGGTAAAAGCCAAGTGGGCCAACTTAAAGATGATTTTTTTCCTAAAAATAAAAACTTTTCTTTTGAAACTTTAGTTTTAACAGGAGCACCCTCCTCTTTCCATTTTGGCAATAATTCATCAAGTGCTTTAGTTTCAAAAACGTTTCCGCTTAAAATATGCGCTCCAACTTCTGATCCTTTTTCTAGAATACAAACGTTTAATTTAGGTTCGAGCTGTTTTAGTTTAATTGCCGTTGATAATCCTGCTGGTCCTGCACCAACAATAACCACATCATATTCCATTGCTTCTCTAGCCATGGCGGGACTATACACAAATTTTTATTTTTGGATAGTGTTGAGTTTGTTTAGCTCTGTTAAGAATTCAGGTAAGGCTTTGAATAAATCTGCTTCTAAACCATAGTCGGCAATACTGAATATGGGAGCTTCGCCGTCCTTGTTGATTGCGACAATAATTTTGCTTTCTTTCATCCCTGCTAGGTGCTGGATAGCTCCTGAAATTCCTACCGCAATATATAAATCTGGAACAACTACTTTTCCTGTTTGACCTACTTGATGATCATTACTTATGTAGCCGGCATCAACTGCAGCACGTGATGCACCAACAGCAGCGTTTAGTTTGTCTGCTATTGCGGTTATTAATTTAAAATTATCTGCACTTTCCATTCCTCTTCCTCCAGAAATTACTACTCTTGCTGTTCCAAGTTCTGGTCTTTCTGATTTTGTTTCTTCTCTTTTAATAAATTTAGAATTATTGGATACCGCTACCGCTTCAATTTTTTCGACTTGGGCTGAACCTCCTGTTTTTGGAGCAGGATCAAAAGATGTGGGTCTAATGGTTATGCATTTTTTTTTGTCATTGCTTTTAACTGTTGCAAAAGCATTTCCTGCGTAGATAGGCCTAACAAAAGTATCTGCGCTATTAATTTTAGTAACATCACTCACCTGAGAAACATCTAATGCTGCTGCTACTCTTGGCATAAAATTTTTTCCAAAGGTATTAGCTGATGCAACAATCTGATCATATTTTTCTGAAATTTTTGTAACTAATGGTGCTAAATTTTCTGGTAAATAGTTTTTATAATTTGGTGAGTCACAAAATAAGACTTTCTTTACCAGAGGAACTGCGGCTACTTCTTTTGCAACGTTTTCACATCCGCTGCCAGCAACTAAAACATGAATATCTCCATCTATTTTTGAAGCAGCGTTAATAGCATTTAGGGTAAATACTTTTAGTTTTGAATTATCATGTTCTGCTATTAATAAAAGTGACATTATATTACCTTCGCCTCGTTCTTAAGCTTGCTGACTAATTCCGCTACGCTGGAAACTTTAATTCCACCTTTTCTTTTAGGAGGTTCTTCTACTTTTAGCTGTTGGATTCTATTTGTTAAATCTATACCCAAATCTTTTGCTACCATCTGTTCCATTGGTTTTTTCTTAGCCTTCATAATATTAGGTAGTGCAGCATAACGAGGTTCATTAAGCCTTAGATCGCAAGTAACTATTGCGGGTAAATTTATTTCTATAGTTTCTAAACCTTCATCAATTTCTCTAACTATTTCCATAGTTTTGTCTTTTAAATTAACTTTGGATGTAAAAGTTCCTTGTGGCCAATTCAACATGGCAGCCAACATTTGGCCGGTTTGATTGCAATCGTCATCGATAGCTTGTTTGCCTAAAAAAACCATGTCTGGTTTTTCTTTTTCAACAACTTTTTTTAAAATTTTTGCAATGCCTAAAGGCTCAATATAAGTATCAGCCTTTACATGAATTCCTCTGTCTGCTCCAACGGCTAAAGCTTTTCTTACTGTTTCTTGTGCTTTCTCTTCACCAATTGTGATTGCAACCACTTCTTTGACTTTGCCTGACTCTTTAAGTTTTACTGCTTCTTCAATAGCGTTATCGTCCGGTGGATTGGTTGACATTTTAACATTGTCAGTATGAACGCCAGAACCATCTTCTTTGACTCTAATTTGAACGTTGTAATCTATAACTCTTTTAACAGCGACTAAGATTTTCATTTAAGCTCTTAGTAATTTGTTTTCGGAGTCGTATGGTGAATCTTCGATAATAGAAACTTTGTGCATTTTACCTAGTATATCAATTTCTAATTTTTGTCCAACTTTTGCTAACTCCGGTTTTACCATTCCTAAAGCTAAGGATTTGTTTAATCTAAAACCAAAATCTCCGCCAGTAGCTCTACCTACCACTTTTCCGTTATTGTAGATTGGATTGTTTCCTAAAACGTCTGCGTCACTTACCTCATGGATTTCCATTGTTACTAATTTATTAGAAAAACCTTTGGCTCTCCATTTGTCTAATGCCGCACGTCCAATAAAATCTCCTTTGTTTGGATGAATAAATCTATCCAAACCAGACTCATATGGTGAATATTCAATAGAAAGTTCTGTCCCTACTAGTTTATAAGATTTTTCTACTCTCAAACTATTCATGGCTCTAATACCATAAGGTTTTAAATTAAATGCTTTTCCTGATTCCATTAGTTTATCAAAGATATGATTTTGATATTCGATTGGATGATGAAGTTCCCAACCAAGTTCTCCCACAAAATTTACTCTCATTGCATTGCATGGGGCTAAACCAATATTAATATTTTGTGCGCTTAACCATTTAAATTTATCGTTAGAAAAATCTGCTTTTGAAACTTTTTCCATGAGTTGTCTTGCTTTTGGTCCAGAAACCACGAGCACACCCATGCTATTCGTTAAATTTTCATACTGAACTGTTCCGTCTTTTGGCATCCATTTTTGTATCCAGTCATGGTCTAATCTTTGAAATGCTCCTGCAGATACTAAATAAAAACTATCTGCTGCTTCCCGCATAATTGTAAACTCTGAGTGAACTCCACCTTTTGTATTCAAAGCGTGACAAAGGTTAATTCGTCCAATTTTTTTTGGAAGTTTATTTGCTACTAATTTATCTAAAAATTCTTCTGCTCCAGGTCCTTTGATTCTACATTTTCCAAATGCTGTCATATCAAGAAGACCAACATTTTCTTTTACATTTTTACATTCCTTTTCAACACTTTTGAACCATTTAGACCTTCTAAATGACCAATCGTCTTCTTGCTTTTCACCATCTGTTGCAAAAAAATTTGGTCTTTCCCATCCAAATTTTTGTCCAAAAACTGCTCCAAGTTTTTTCATTCGATCATAACATGGAGCTTGTCTTAAAGGTCTCCCCGCTTCTCTTTCTTCATCTGGATAGTGAATAGTAAATACATTGGCATAAGCTTCTTCGTTCTTTTCAATTAAATAAGATTTTGTTGCATAAGAACCGTATCGTCTTGGTTCAACACCAAGCATGTCGATTGTTGGTTCTCCATCAATAATCCATTCTGCTAATTGCCAGCCAGCTCCGCCTGCGGCCGTAATTCCAAAGCTATGTCCTTCATTAATCCAAAAGTTTTTTAATCCCCAAGCAGGTCCAACGATTGGATTTCCATCAGGTGTATAACAAATAGCGCCGTTGTAAACTTTTTTTACCCCAACTTCTGCAAAAGCTGGTACTCTTTTAATTGCTCCTTCTATATGAGGCGCTAAACGGTCTAGGTCTTCTTGAAATAATTCGTATTCACTATCTTTTGAAGGGCCATCAACATAACAACAAGGAGCTCCTCTTTCGTAGGGACCTAAAACAAATCCGCCTGCTTCTTCTCTCATATACCAAGAGTTATCACTATCTCTTAACACTCCCATTTCTGGTTTTCCTTCTTTTTTTCTTTTTTGAATTTCTGGATGCGGTTCTGTAACAATGAATTGATGTTCAACAGGAATAACTGGGACTTCTAAACCAACCATCTGACCCGTTTGTCGTGCAAAATTTCCACTACAAGAGATAACGTGTTCGCAAGAAATAGTTCCTTTATCAGTTTCTACAGTCCATCCATCTTTTGTTTGTTTAATACCAACAACTGTTGTGTTTCTATAAATTTCTGCACCACGATTTCTTGCGCCTGTTGCTAATGCTTGGGTAAGATCAGCTGGTTGAATATAACCATCTTCTGGGTGTTGTATTGCACCAACCAAGCCTTCTATGTTACATAAAGGCCAAATTTCTTTTACTTGCTCGGGTTTTAAGAATTTTACATTTACGCCAATAGTTTTTGCTACACCAGCATACTGATGATATTCATCCATACGATCCTTTGTTTGCGCTAAACGAATATTTGAAACAACACTAAAACCAACTTTCTTTCCCGTTTCTTTTTCTAAAGATTTATATAATTGAACAGCATATCTATGCAATTGTCCCACGGAATAACTCATGTTGAAAAGAGGCAACAGTCCTGCAGCATGCCAAGTTGAGCCTGAGGTCAATTCTTTTCTTTCAACCAAAACCACATCTGACCACCCTTTTTTGGCAAGATGGTAAAGTGCGCTTACTCCCACAACACCTCCTCCTATTACAACAACCTTAGATTTTGATTTCATAAATTAAGAATATGATAATTTTAATTAGATTGAAATGAGTATTTTTCTACTGAGATTTGTAAGAAAAACGCGGCATATTGTGAAAGGTTTCTTTTGAAACTTTTACAATATTAAATTTTTGAATTTTGTTTTTAATACCTTCATATGAGACCATGCTGGCTTGAACATTTTCAGGTGATTTTATAAAAGTATCTTCTTTTTTATTTGCCTTAATTATCTTTTTTGCATTTGAAATTGACTTCTGTACCTCTCCCTCAATTAACGATGCAGTTTTCACTACTTTTTGTTTCTGCAAATGTATTATGTGTTGTATTGGATATTTGCCAGTCTTAGCCTTTATTCCGTAACTCATGGCAGAGGATAGAGAAGATTGAACCACTTTTCCTTGAGCGCCTCCTATGGCTGGACCAACAATTAAAGATGACTCGAAACATCCCTGCAATAAAAAGGTTAAAGTTATTGGTAGTATAATTTTTTTCATTAAAATATATGGTCCTGATTAACATTTGAATGGAACTTTACAAGAAATATTTTCCAACGAATTGTTACATTCGTGAAATATAAACTACAAGTTGTGTTACTGATTTTTAAAAATATTTAAGGATTTTGCTTGATTATTTTTTCTCTAACTTTGTTTATTCTAGCCTCTAAATTAAGACCAAGAAGTTTTTTATGATTTTCTGCAACCCTGGATTTTATACTTAAACAAAGACCAGGATTTATCACGCAAGGGTTTAGTTCTCTTTTTTTCTTTTCGTAATAAGCTTGTTGTTGTTTAGTTAAAACATGTTCAATAGGACTTTTACCAGTTTCTTCTTTGATAAGATAATTTAATGATGTGCTTGCAACTGACTCGGCAGTTTTACCATGCACTATCCCTGTAGCTGGACCTAGCACAGTAAGAGAGCTCGTATAACAGCCTGACAAAAGCAAACCTGCTAATACTAAAATAGTTAAGTTTCTTATCCTCATCTCCAACTCCCAATTTATAAAACGAATCAAACACAAATTCGCACGTAAATATACATGCTTTTTTAGTCAAAATACAACTAAAGGTTTAACTGGCTTATCTGTCTTTTTGGCTTGCCTTGAACACAAGAATCCAAATTTTCAATCATTTGATTATAAAATATAGAATAATTTTCTTCGGTTACGTACCCGATATGGGGAAGCAATAAAGCGTTAGGCAAAAATCTTAATTTGTGATCTTGAGGCAAAGGTTCATGTTCATACACGTCTAATCCAGCGCCGGCTATAACATCATCTTCCAGAGCTTGTATTAAATCTTTTTCATTTACAATTGGACCTCTAGATGTGTTTATTAGAAAAGAAGTTTTTTTCATAATTTCTAATTCTTTTTTAGTTATAAGATTTTTGTATCTATCACCTAAAACAACGTGTATTGAAACAATATCAGAGTTTTTTAATAATTCTTCTTTGCTCATTGGAAGAACGCCTGATTCATTAGCGTGAGATAAATTTAAATTTTCACTCCAAGTTACAACCTGCATTCCAAAAGCCTTTCCTATTTTAGCAACTTGTGATCCGATTTTTCCCAAACCTATTAAACCAAGTATCTTGCCCTTAAGCTCAAATCCTATAGTGGTTTGCCAATAACCCTGAAACATATTGTCTATTTCTTGTTTAAGATTTCTCATTAAACCAAGTATAAGAGTCCAGGTAATTTCTGCTGCAGGATTAGAATTAATATCTGTGCCACATACAATGATCTTTCTTTTTTTTGCCTCCTCTAGGTCAATAGCTTTATTTCTCATTCCACTTGTCATAATAAATTTTAGATTTTTTAAATTTGATAATAATGATTTAGATATTTTTGTTCTCTCTCTCATTGCAAAAATTACCTCAAATTCCTCTAGACTGGTAGAAGCTTCAGCTTCACTTGTGAATGGTTCGTTAAATATTGTAAAATTATATTTCCCTTTGTATTTATCAATATCAACAAATTCTTTAAAAACATCTTGATAATCGTCTAAAACTGCTACTTTTATCATTTAATTTTTATTTCATAATTTTTATTCAATATAAGTCTTAACCAAAACGTGAGGAGCTATAAGGTGATAAATCTAGATTCGTTTTTTCACCAGATATTATTCCAGAAATAATTTTTCCAGTCATTGCTCCTAAAGTCCAACCAAGATGGTGATGACCAAAGGCATAGATAATATTTTTATTATTTTTTGAAGGACCAAGAACTGGAAGAAAATCTGGAAGTGTTGGTCTAAATCCTAACCATTCATCTTTGTATTCTTCAAGTTGAGGCAGAAGCTCTTTTGCGCAATTGACAATATATTTAATTCTTTTTTTAGAAAGAGGATTTTTTAAACCGCCCAGTTCAACTGTTCCAACTGCTCTCAAACCTTGATTCATTGGTGTCATTCCAAAACCTCTATCTAAAAATATAATTGGCCTACTAATTAATTTGTCCATTCCCTCAAAATGAACGTGGTATCCTCTCTCTGTATCTAAAGGAATTTTCTCACCAAGCTGTTCTGTGAATTTTTTAGAGAAAGCGCCACATGCTATCACGGATTTTTCAAAATTATATTCCGCATTATCAGTTTTGATAATTGTTTTATTTAAGGTTGATTGATTAACTGAATTTACATTTTCCTTTTTAAAAATTCCTCCTTTTTTTATATAAAGATCAAATAGTTTTTTTAATATTCCAACAGGATCTCTAGCGTGATAAGCATAATCAAAGTAAACTCCTCCTGAAAATACTGGTTTTAGATTTGGTTCTAACTCTAAGATTTCCTTAACCGTCAATATTTTTTGTTTCACACCAAGGTCATTTCTAACTTTGATTTCCAATTTCCTACTTTTTAAATTTTGGTTTGTCCAAACATAGAGGATTCCTTTTTTTTCAAGCAAATTAGTTGTGTCTATTTCTTCAAAAATTTCATCGTAAGCACTTAACGAATGATCAAGTATCTGATGCATATATTTCGCTGTATGCAACATTGACTTCTTATTGCAATTTTTTAAGTAACCTAAAATCCATGGAATCATTTTATGCATATAGTTCCAACGCAAAGCCAAGGGTCCATTGGTACTAAAAATCATTTTTGGAACATCGTATAAAACATCTGGTCTATTTAGTTGTAAAACTGCGTAAGGTGAAAAGTGTCCAGCATTCCCGTATGAAGCCATATTGCGACCCGTGCCTGGGTCTTGATTGTCAAATATAGTTGTTTTTATATTTCTCTTTAGTAATTGAAGACCTATACAAACGCCTTGTATTCCGGCACCAACTATTCCAACAGATTCACACTTAACTGTGCTCATTAAGACCAATGTATTGTAGATTTCTGATTTATGAAAGGTGGTAAATTATACCTATTAGAATTAATTGCTTGCTACGATTTTAGGACGGCCTTTTTTATTCTTTTCTTTTGCATCTTTAGCTTCCTTGGCTTCGATGCTTTCTAATTTAAACTCATCTTGTGCTGCTTCTAAACTAGTGCTCTCTGTTTTTTTAATATAACCGTTAATGTCTGCGCCTTCTTCGGTTTTTAAACTTTCACTGAATAAAATATCTCCTTTAACAACAGCTGAACTTGCAATAACTATTGTTTTTGCAACAATTTTTCCTTCTAGGTGACCATATATTTCAACTTTATCGGTCTCAACAGGTCCTATGATTGAACCAGTCTCTTTAATAATTAAATCGTTTGTATAAACCGCTCCTTTTACTAAACCAGCTATATCTATAGCGCCAGAAGTTCTGAGAGTTCCTTCTAATGAAAAAGTTTCACTTATTAATGATCTTCCGCTATCATTTAGTGGTTTCGGATTGCTAGGTTTTTTTGTTCCAAACATGATTGTATAACATCAGATTATTCATATTGATTCAACAAGAGAATGCATTATTTTGGGTCAAAATTCACTAGTTTTTTAACTTTTAGTTGTATTAACCAAGGGGCTGGTCCTTATGTATCTTACAACTCATGGTTATACCAAGACCTAACATCATAGCCATCATTGAAGATCCTCCGTAGGACATTATGGGTAATGGGGCCCCCACAATCGGAATTAATCCTAAAACCATCCCCATATTTACCGCTACATATATGAAGAAAGCTGTAGCAAAGCTAAAACAGTAAAGTTTTCCAAAACTGCTTCTGGTTATATTTCCAATATTAATAATCCTTATTGTAATTATCAAATAAAGTACCAATATTAAAATAGAACCAAAAAAACCAAATTCTTCAGAAAAAAGGGTAAATATAAAGTCTGTGTGTTTTTCTGGTAAATAATCTAAATAACTTTGTGATCCATTTAAAAATCCTTTTCCCGTAAGTCCTCCCGAACCAATTGCTATTTTAGATTGGGTTATTTGATATCCTGCGCCAAGGGGATCTCTGCTTGGGTCTATAAAAGTAAGTATTCTTGCCTTTTGATAGGGTTTTAAAAACGAAATTGCAATGGGAGCAATAGAAATGAAAAGTAAACTAAGATAAGCAAAAAATTTCATTTTTACTCCGGATAACCATATCACTACAACGCCTCCAGCTGCTATTAAAAATGAAGTTCCAAGATCCGGTTGTATCACTACTAAAATCACAGGAATCATTAAGGCCAATAAAGGTTGGATTAAATATCTAAATCTATTCACGTCAGATGAAGAAATTTTATGATAATATTTGGCTAAAAAAAGAATAAGACCAACTTTCATTAATTCTGATGGTTGTAAATTTAAAAAATAAAGATTTAACCATCTTTGTGAGCCCGACGATGTTAAGCCAAAATATTTCACCATTATTAAAAGTATAAGAAAAGATAAATAAATTAAGGTTGTTGCATTATACCAAAAACTTATTTTCAAAAAGGAAATTGCTAAAAATAGAAAGAAAAAAACAAAGAATCTTACAATGTGGCTTTTGGTATGATATGCAAATTCACCGCCATCGGTAGAATACATAGCAAAAATACTAATTATACCAAGAACAAGAATAGATATAACAAGCGTTTTGTCTAATAAAAAAATTTTATCTGATAAACTTAAGTGAGATTGTATTGATCCAGACCTAAACATTATACATCCTTGCCTACAAAATTTATATTAGATCTAAGATCATGTCGCTCTAACAATTTTTTGATTACTTTTTTGGCAACTGGTGCTGCACTTTTGCTACCTGAGCCTCCATGTTCCACAACAACACTAATTGCATATTTGGGTTCTTTAAAAGGGGCATAAGCAACAAATATCGCGTGGTCTCTCTGCTCATAAGGAAGATCTTCATTTTTGATTTCCATTTCTCTTTGTATTTGAGTAAATTTTTTAACCTGAGACGTTCCAGTTTTGCCTGCATAAATAAAATTTTTGGTTAATCTTGAACCATATGAAGTTCCTCCAGGTTCGTTTGTAGCTCCATATAATGCATCATGAACAAATTTTATATTTTCTTGATTTTTAAATAACTCTTTAAATTTAAATTCTGAGAAAAGAGTTTCGAATAGACCAGATTCATTCTTAAATACCTCTTTGTCTTTTATAAATTGCTCTAAATCATCAAATTTATTATCTTTTTTTTCATAAATTATTCTTGGTTTAATTTCATAACCTCCGTTAGCAATTTGAGACATCATTAAACATAGTTGTAATGGTGTAGATAAAAAATAACCTTGTCCAATTCCACTATGTAATGTTTCGCCAAGATACCAGCTTTTCCCCATATTTTCTTTTTTCCATTTTGTGTTTGGTACTACTCCTGATTTTTCTTCAATCAAATTACCCAAAACTCTTTTGCCTAATCCAAATTTTTTTGCTGTCTCTGAAAGTCTATCCACCCCGAGTTTTCTAGCGACCTCGTAAAAATAAACATCACAAGACTCTTTTATTGCCTTTCTCATATCAACTAATCCGTGTCCCTTTTTTTTCCAACAATGGAACTTTTCTCCATAAAGTTCTATATAACCAGTACAACGATGTTGTGTTTTTGTGCTAGCGATATCATTTTCTAGAGCACTTATTGCTACAACTGTTTTTATAGTAGAGCCTGGGGGATACAGGCCTGCTATGGCTTTGTTAACTAATGGTTTATCCCTGTGTTGAATTAATGCTTTCCAATCTTTGGTATTAATGCCATGAACAAATTTATTTGGATCAAAAATTGGTGAGGACACCATAGCTATCACATCACCTTTATAAATATCCATAACACAAACAGAGCCTGATTTATTTTTTAATAATTCAGACGAAAATTTTTGAATTTCTAGGTCGAGAGTTGTTGTAAAATTTTTTCCTGCACTGCCCGTATCAATTGATATCTCTTTAATTCTTTTTCCAAAAGCATTAACTTCGTATCTTTTGTGACCAATGCTTCCAATAATTTCCTCATCAAGTGTGTTTTCAAGTCCAGTTTTTCCAACTTTTAATCCTGCTGCATTAACATTCTGTAAATATTTTTTATTTTTTATATCTCTCTTGCTTATCTGAGAAACATAACCAATAATGTGGGATGCCGACTCTTCATGGTAAATTCGTGCGACTGACACTATTGGCTCCACACCTTGTAGTTCATGTAAAAAAAGATTGATTCTTGAAAATTCTGACCAGGTTAAGTTATCGGATACAATAATTGGATCCCAGGGTTTCTGTTTAGCAATTTTTCTTCTTAGTGAAAACATTGCCTTCTCACTTAAATTTAAAATATTTTTTAACCTAAAAAATAACGACTCTATATTTTCAGTATTTTCAGGTATTACATGGAGCTGATAAACCTGTTTGTTAGATGCAATTTCACTTCCAAAGTAATCCCGTATAACGCCACGAGGAGGAGCAAATTTCCATTCTCTAAATCTGTTTTTGTCAGATAATGTTTTATATTTTTTACTTTCGTTTATTTGTAAAGATATTAGTCTACCTAGTATTCCAAAAACTACTACTGATTTAGCCACAGACATTACAAACATTCGTCTACTGATAAGTCTGATTTTATTTTCTCCTCCTGATCTATTGCTAATCATGTATTCTTCCTATTGCAAATTTTTTATAAAATTCAAACAACGTCCAGAATAATGGATAGATAATAAATGTAAAAAGAGAGTTATAAAATATTGTTGAATATTCTAGATTTACATTCATAAATTTTCTCATGAGAAAGAAATACAAAAAGTTTCCTATAATAATAGCAATTATGAAAGTAAACCAATCAGTAAACAAACTGCTTCTAACAGTTGCATTTCTTACATAAGCAGCAACTAAAGAAACAAATAAGTATGAAAGACAGCTCGTTCCTAGAGGTAAACTTAGAACAACATCGTTTATAAGCCCAGCTAAAAAAATGTATCCGTAACCTAAAATATCAGGATCTCTTAGAACCCAGTAATAGATAATAATGAATTGTAAATTAAAGGAAAAAATTTTCCAATGATAAAATTGTGTATGAAGTTCTGAAATGCATATGTATATCAGAAGTAAAAGAGGCCCTAACTTAAAAAAATTTTCTCTGATTCCTTTTAATACTAAAGCCATCTTACCTAGCCTCCAAATCTGAAGGTTGGTCTATAATAACGCTCACATAAACGATTTGAGTAGGATCGGAAAATAACTGTGTAACTACTTTTTCATTTTTGAGTATTGCTTTACCTACTGAAATTCCAGGATAAAAAACCCCATCTTTACCAGAAGTGAAGACTAAATTTTCTTCTGCCATTTCAAAATTATCAGGCAAATAATCTAATTTTGGTTCTTTTTCTCCCCCGCCAGATAGAATAGCTTGTGCTCCTGTTGGAGAAACTATAACCGGTATTCTGCTATTTAAATCGTTAAGAAGCAAAATTCTAGAAGATATAAAATTCACCTCAACAATTCTTCCAATTAAGGAACCTTCGTTGATTACGGGCATACCTAATTCAATACCTGAATTACTGCCTTTATTAATTATAACTGAATTTAAATATGGGCTGTTTTTATCAATAATAACTTTGCTGGTAACAGTCTCAAAATCTGATTTTTTATCAAGTTCAAATACTTGTTGTAATTTTTTGTTCTCGGCCTCTAGATAAAGAGTGTTTAGCTCTTTGTTTCTTAGATTCTCTATCTCTACTTTTAATTTTTTATTTTCTTTATATACAAAAAAATGTTCAATGAAAGAGTCTTTTAAAACACCAGTAAGTCTAATTGGCGAAGATGAAATTGCTGAAATACGATATATGCCATCGTTTAATAAACTTCTTAACATTTCTACGGGTTTTAATTTGGATATGTCTAAACCAAAAATAAATAATGAAAGTAAAATTAAAACAAAAAGAGAAAATTTCTGCTTAGCGCCTCTTTGTAAAAGAGCCGAACGAATCGCTATCCCAAAATCATCTCGGCTTGTTGACATTTTTCAATCGACAATCTTATTAATACTCCGAAAGCATTGTAGAAAATAACTCTTCTTGTTCTAAAGCTTTACCAGTTCCAACCGCAACACAAGAAAGTGGGTCATCTGCTATTTGAACAGGAAGACCTGTTTCTTTGGAAATGAGTTTATCAATATTCTTTAATAAAGCTCCCCCTCCAGTAAGTATGAGTCCCATATCAACCAAATCAGCTGATAATTCTGGCGGAGTGTTTTCCAAAGCGGTTTTAATACCATTCATCATTTGATTTAAAATTGGTTTTAAAGCTTCCGCTGTATCTTCTTCTTTCAAGTTTATTTCTCTTGGTGTTCCTGATCTGATATCACGGCCTTTCATTAGGTACGTATTGCCAGATGTTGCAATCGCAGTTCCAATTTCTTTTTTAATTTTTTCTGCACTTGCTTCTCCAATTAACAAATTAAATTTTGATCTCATATAAGTAATTATGGCCTGATCCATAGCGTCTCCTGCTACTCTAAGAGATTGAGAATAAACAACTCCTCCTAAAGACATAATGGCTATCTCGGTTGTTCCACCGCCAATATCAACAACCATAGATCCGGTTGCTTCAGAGATGGGTAGACCAGCGCCAATGGCTGCGGCTATTGGTTCTTCAATTAATTGCACTTTTCTCGCTCCAGCAGCTAATGCTGAATCTTGAATAGCTTTTCTTTCAACTGGAGTAGATCCTGTTGGAACACAAACTAAAATTCTAGGGTTTGCAAACGCATTTTTTTTATGAACCTTTTTAATAAAGTGTTTGATCATTTCTTCTGTCACAACGAAATCAGCAATAACACCATCTTTAAGAGGTCTTACTGCAGATATGTTTCCTGGTGTACGTCCAAGCATAGTTTTTGCTTCATCTCCAACCGCTAATACTGATTTTTTTCCCTTCTCATCAATGATTGCTACAACTGAAGGCTCATTAAGCACAACTCCTTTTCCTTTTACAACAACTAGTGTATTCGCTGTTCCTAAGTCTATAGCCATATCCTGTGACCACATTTTTGATATTTTATTTAATCCAAACATTTTATATTCCTTTCAATTTTTGCTCCCTCTGACTTACAGAAGAACTTGGTGGAGGAGCGGTTTTTTTTCTCTTAATGATCATCTTATTTAACGCATTTAAATAAGCATTTGCTGATGCTACCAAAGTATCTGTATCGGCAGCTTGTCCAACAGTCGTTTTACCCATTTCTTCAATTCGAACGCTAACAGTAGCTTGTGCATCAGTTCCTTCTGTTACAGCATGAACTTGATACAATTGAAGATTTACTTCGTGAGGATATAATTTCTTTATACATTTAAAAATAGCATCTACTGGACCATCGCCGGTCTCAGAAGATTTTTTAATTTCACCATAAACTTCTAAAGTCATATCTGCTTTTTGTGGTTCCCCAGTTCCTGCAAATACCTTTAGGGATTTTAATTTAATAACATTTTCTTCTCTAATTAAGCTGTCATCTACTAAAGCAGCAATATCTTCATCGTAAACATGTTTCTTTTTGTCAGCAAGAATTTTAAATTTTCCAAAAGCTGTCTGGATAACATCGTCTGTTATATTGCTATAACCAAGATCGGTTAGCTTGTCTTTAAAAGCATGTCTGCCAGAATGTTTTCCCATAACTAGAGATGTTTTTTTAACACCAACGCTTTCTGGTGTCATAATTTCATAAGTATTTCTATTCTTTAACATTCCATCTTGGTGAATACCTGACTCGTGAGCAAATGCATTTTTTCCAACGATAGCTTTGTTAAACTGAACTGGAAAACCAGTGGCATTTGAAACAACTTTAGATGCTTTGCTTAACAATTGTGTATTAATTCCAGTCTTAAATGGCATTAAATCTGGTCGTGTTTTCATTGCCATTACAATCTCTTCAAGCGCAGCATTTCCTGCTCTTTCTCCAATTCCGTTTATAGTGCACTCAACTTGTCTTGCTCCTGCTGTTACTCCAGCTAAAGAATTTGCAACTGCCAAACCCAAATCATTATGACAGTGAGTTGATAAAATTGCCTTATCAATGTTTGGGACTTTATTGATCAATGTTTCAATAATTTTTTTAAATTCTGAAGGAAGAGAATAGCCAACGGTATCAGGTATGTTTATTGTTTTTGCTCCACACTTAATTGCAAGTTCAACTGTTTTGCACATAAAATCCATATCAGTTCTTGTTCCGTCTTCACATGACCACTCTACGTCATCTGTAAATTTTCTGGCATATGTAACATGTTCTTTAATTGAGCCAAGTACTTCCTCGGGTGATTTATTCAATTTGTGCTTCATATGAAGTGCGCTTGTAGAAATAAAAGTATGAATTCTAAATCTTGGTGCTGCTCTCAAAGCTTCATAACAAGCGTCAATATCTTTTTTTGTATGTCTTGCAAGTCCTGCTGGAACAGATTTTTTTAAAATTTTACTTATTGCAGTAACCGATTCAAAATCTCCGGGAGAGGCAATTGGAAAGCCAGCCTCAACAACATCAATTCCTAATTCGTCAAAAACTCTTGAGATTTGAGTTTTTTCTTCAAGACTCATAGACGCACCAGGAGACTGTTCTCCGTCTCTCATCGTTGTGTCAAATATTATAATTCTATTTTTATCTTCCATTATCTTTTCAATTTTAGGTAATAAGTATAATACAATTAATACGCTAATTTGCAAAATAATTATTAAAAAAATATTAGATTATGAACTAGATTGGGTTAATTTTTGGATTTATCTACTAATTTGTTCTTCCCAATCCAAGGCATCATGGCTCTGAGCTCTTTACCTACTTTTTCAATTTGATGATTGGCCAAATCTTTTCTCATTTTAAGAAAATTTTTTTGACCTGATTTATGTTCATCCATCCATTGTTTTGCAAATTTTCCTGACTGGATATCTTTAAGAACTGCCTTCATTTTTTCTTTAGTCTTATTATCAACAATTCTTTTGCCCGAAACATACTCGCCATATTCAGCGGTATTTGATATTGAATAATTCATATTAGCTATGCCACCCTCATAAATAAGATCTACGATTAATTTAACTTCATGAAGAGTTTCGAAGTAAGCCATTTCAGGTGGATAACCTGCTTCTGTTAAAGTTTCAAAACCATTTTTTATAAGTTCTACTAATCCACCACAAAGTACAGTTTGTTCTCCAAACAAATCTGTTTCACATTCATCTTTGAATGTTGTTTCAATAATTCCAGCCTTACCACCGCCTACCGCAGATGCATAGGATAAAGCTAAGTCTTTTGCTTTTCCTGAACTGTCCTTATGAACGGCCATTAAACAAGGAACTCCTCCACCTTTTTGATATTCGCTTCTAACTGTGTGACCAGGCCCTTTAGGCGCAACCATAAAAACATCTAAATCTTTTCTAGCATTAATTAAATCAAAATGAATGTTTAAACCGTGTGCAAATGCTAAACTAGTTCCTTCCTTCATTCTTTGCTCAACATGATTTTTATAAATTTCTGACTGAAGTTCATCTGGTGTCAACATCATAACAACATCGGCCCAGGCTGCTGCATCAGACAATGACATTACTTTAAGCCCAGCAGATTCTGCTTTTTTAATGCTTGATGAACCTTCTCTAAGAGCTACCACTACTTCTTTAACTCCACTATCTTTCAAATTCAATGCATGTGCGTGACCTTGGCTTCCATAACCAAAAATAGCAACTTTTTTATTTTTAATTAGTTCGCTGTTTGTGTCTTTGTCATAATATGTTTTCATTTTCTTGCTTCCTTTTTTATTTAAAAATCTCTGAACCTCTTGTCATGGCAACAGCGCCAGTTCTTGATGCACTTACTAATCCGAGCGGGCCCAATGTCTCAATTAACTTATCAATATCTCTTCTTAATGCAGTTACTTGAATAACAAAAGAGTTTTTTGACTTGTCTAGTATAATAGAATTATATTTTTTACAAACTTTTCTAGCTTTTTCTCTATTTTTCTTTGATGATACTATCTTAATTAAAGCTAGCTCTTTAAATAGGATTTTCTGATCGTTACTCTTAAAATCAGCAACTTTATGAACCGGAATAAGTTTTCTTAATTGAAGTTTGATCTGTTCTATAACTTGAGGTGTTCCCGAAGTTACAATTGTAATTCTTGATATATGTTTTTTTTTATCAACCTCTGCAACAGCTAATGACTCTATATTGTAACCTCTTCCTGAAAATAAACCAGCCACTCTAGCTAGAACTCCAGCTTCGTTATCAACCCAAACAACAATGATATGATTTTCGAGTTTTCCTAATTTTCCAGGTTCACTATAAGCTGATTTAGATTTTCCCATTATACTAGAGTCTTCCCTTCATCAGAAACTTCTTCTTTTTCATCTTCCGGTCCTAACAACATTTGATTATGAGGTTTTCCAGAAGGTATCATTGGAAAACAATTTTCCATTGGATCAACTAGACAATCAAAAATGACTGGTTTGTTAACATTAATCATTTCCTTTATTTTTTCATCCAACTCATCAGGTTTTTTTGCTTGAATTCCTATGCATCCATATGCTTCTGCAAGTTTAACAAAATTTGGTAATGCAGCGGTGTAACTTTCTGAATAATTCTTTTCATGTAAAAGTTCCTGCCACTGCCTAACCATGCCCATGTACTGGTTGTTTAAAATAAATATTTTAATCGGCAACTTGTATTGAACTGCAGTTGACATTTCTTGCATTGTCATTAAAACAGATGCTTCTCCAGCAATATCTATTACTAATTTACCAGGATTTGCTACCTGAACACCAACAGCAGCTGGCAATCCATAACCCATGGTACCAAGACCACCCGATGTCATCCATCTGTTTGGTTTATTAAATTTATAATGTTGAGCAGCCCACATTTGGTGCTGACCGACCTCTGTTGTTATATAAACGTCTTTATCTTTAGAAAGCTCGTAAAGCCTTTGAACAGCATACTGAGGTTTTATAACTTCTTTGCTGTTTTTGTAGTTTAATGATTTTTTTTGTCTCCATTTATCAATATCTTTCCACCACGTTGATATGTTTGACTTGTTTGAGTTTAAAAAATCTTTATTTTTTTCTTTAAACCTTTTATTTAAAGTTTTTAAAAAACTTTCAACATCACTTACAATGGCAAGATCTACTTTAATATTTTTTCCAATCGAAGATGGATCAATATCAACATGAATTTTTTTTGATTTAGGTGAAAACTCATCTACCTTTCCTGTTATCCTATCGTCAAATCTAGCACCAATATTAATCATAAGATCACAGTTATACATGGCATTGTTAGCTTCATATGTTCCGTGCATTCCAAGCATTCCTAAAAATAAAGGATCGTCTCCAGGATAAGCTCCTAGTCCCTGAAGTGTAGAGGTGATTGGAAATCCTGTTAACGAAACCAGTTCTCTGAGCAGCTTGCTAGCTTCGGGTCCAGAGTTAATTACACCGCCTCCGGTATAAAAAACTGGCTTTGAAGATTTTTTCATTAAGTTTATAACTTGATCGACTTCGTTAATACTGACTTTGTCATTAACTTTTCCATTTAATTTTTTTTTGTTTTTACTTTTTAAAACAAATTTTGTTTTTTTAAATTGGATGTCCTTTGGTATGTCCACCAAAACTGGTCCTGGTCTTCCTGTGGTTGCAACTTCAAATGCAAGATTTATAACTCTAGCTAAATCTTTTACATCTTTAACTAACCAATTGTGTTTTGTACAAGGTCTTGTAATTCCTGTTGTGTCACATTCTTGAAACGCGTCTGTTCCGATGAGATGGGTTGGGACTTGTCCACTTATACAAACGATTGGAACTGAATCCATGTAAGCATCTGTTAATGCAGTTACAGCATTGGTGGCTCCTGGACCAGATGTAACTAACATTACACCAGGCTTTCCTGAAGAACGCGCATACCCTTCTGCAGCATGTCCTGCTCCTTGTTCATGACGAGCTAGAATATGTTTTATTGTTTTATGATTTTTTAATTCATCATAAATTGGCAGTACTGCACCACCTGGATAGCCAAATATATGTTCTACTTTATGATGCTCTAAAACCTTAAAAACAATTTCTGCACCTGAAAATAATTTCCCCATAAATGTAATCTATCTTAGGAAAATTTTGGGTCAAGTTTTAGATAAATAACTTAGAATTTTTTTTCTTAAATCAAGATAATTGGTATCACTAAATCCCTTCCAATCCTTCATCTGGCCCCTTTGCCAGGTAAGTTGCCTCTTTGCATATTGCCTAGTTCTTATAAGCACTTTCTCCTTAAGCTCATCTAAAGAAATTTTTTTGCTTAAAAATTCTGATATTTCTTTAAGGCCAATTATAAAATTAGATGAATTGATAGAATTTACTCTAATTTTTTTAAAATTTTCCGCCTCTTCGATAGCTCCTTCTCGTAACATTTGATCAAACCTTTTTTTAATTCTATTTTCTATCTCTGGCTTTTTTGGCTGAAGAAAAATCTTTATTAATTCTGTATTTTTGAAAATTTTCTTATTTTTCTTCTGCCATAACCAAAGAGGTTTTCCCGTGTGTTTGTAAACCGAAAATGCTCTTTGTATTCTCTGTTTATCGTTTATTGAAATTCCTTTAAAAATTCTGTGATTTTTCAGAATATAGTCTTTGTCTAATTTTGAATTAATATTTGTTTTGGGAACTTCTGGTATTTGGGATAATCCTTCGGTTAAAGCCCTGAAGTATAAGCCTGTTCCACCAACTACTAAAGCTACTCTACCTTTTTTATTTATATCTTTAATTTTTTTTGCAGCTAACTTATACCAAGAACCAGTGGAAAAATTTTTTTTTACCGAAATAAAACCATATAAATGATGCTTAACTTCTTTTTCCTTGGGTCTTGCTGACAAAATCTTAACCTCTTTATATACCTGCATGCTATCTGCATTTACGATTTCACCATTATATTCTTTAGCAATATCTAAAGCTAATTTCGATTTTCCTGATGCAGTGGGACCAAATAATAGTATTATTTTTTTTTTTGACAAACTATTGCTTTTTAAAATCTTCGGAAGACTCTAATCTTCCCAAAGTTAGTCTTTTTGTGATAGATTTTTTGTCTCTCCAAATCCTAACAGAAACATTTTTTCCGACTTTTGTGTTTGCAACTATCTTTGGAAGATTTCTCATAGTTTTTATTTTTTGACCATCAAATTCTAAAATAATATCTCCAGTTTTTATTCCTGCTTTTTTAGCTGGGCTATTTTCAGATACTCCTCCAATAAATGCTCCGCTTGGTTCATTTAATCCCGCGACTGTTGCAATTTCTTTAGTAACTGACTGAATCCTGACTCCCAACCAGCCTCTTTTCGTTTCTCCATACTTAATTAACTGAGCAATAATAGATGAAGCAGCATTTGCTGGAATCGCAAAACCAATTCCGCTACTTGCTCCAGATGGACTGATGATTGCTGTGTTAATTCCAATTACATCTCCATCCATATTAAATAATGGACCTCCTGAATTACCCTGATTGATTGATGCATCGGTCTGAATAAAATCGTCATAACGAGTTAAATTTATATCTCGATTTCTTGCAGAAATAATTCCTGAAGTTACAGTTCCTCCCAAGCCAAAAGGATTTCCAATTGCAACTACCCAATCTCCGACTCTAGCTTTATCAGAATTTCCAAACTCTACTACTTTAAAACTTTTCGATGATTCAATTTTTAATACCGCAAGATCTGAGTATGGATCTGCTCCTAAAACTTTTGCTTCATATTCTTTATTATCTACTTTCACGATAATATCATCTGCATTTGCTATTACGTGGTTGTTGGTAACTACTATTCCGTCTTTATTAATAATAAATCCTGATCCTAAAGAAGTTGCTTTTCTTTCTGTTGGTCTATCAAATTCCTTGAACATCTCTTCGAATGGAGATCCTGGTGGAAATTGAAACGGAAAAGGATTTGATTGAGTTTTAATTGTTTGAGTAGTTGAAATATTAACTACGGATGGCATAAGTTTCTCCGCAAGATCTGCAAAAGAACTTGGCATCGGCTTGGCCCATAGATTTCCGTTAAATAGAAAAACGACTACAGATACTCTAAATATTATTTTTTTTAAAACTTGCATTATCTCTATCTCTTAATGTACCAAATTATAATAAAACCAATTATTGCAAACACTATACCAATTGTTCGCAAGTTATTTAATGGCATAGCCTCAATTAATTTAGACATATTCTTGATTTTTGACGGAAACAAGGCGCAAAGAAGACCCTCTATAAACAATATTAAACCTATGGCAATAATGAATTCCTTCACGCCTTAGCCTATTGTTTTTTTATGACTCCAGTATTTCCAAAAAATTTAAAGAAATCACTATCTGGTGATAGAATAAGTGAAGTGTCTCCACCTATTAGTGCCTTTTCGTAAGATTGCATTGCCCGATAAAACCCAAAGAAATTTGGATCTCTTCCGAAGGCGTTTGCAAAAATTTTGTTTCTCTGACCATCACCTTCTCCTTTCATAATCTCAGATTGTTTGTTTGCATTGGCTAAGATTACTGTTACTTCTTTATCTGCTGTTGAAGTTATTTTAGCTGCCATCTCAGCTCCTTGCGCTCTAAATTCTTTCGCTTCTCTTTCTCTTTCGGTTTGCATTCTCTTGTAAATCGCTTCACTATTTGCTTGTGGTAGGTCTGCCCGTTTAATTCTAACATCAACAATTGTAATTCCAAAGTTTTGGGCTTCTGTATTTACATCATTTTGAATTGTGCCCATATGCACAGCTCTATCCGTTGATAATAATGTTGCTAGCTGTTGTGTGCCTAATACGCTTCTTATTCTTGAATTTATGATTGTTGCCAGTCTTGATCTTGCAACTCTTTCATTTCCAACTGATATATAAAATTTTAATGGGTCTACAATTTTAAATCGAGCAAAAGCATCCACTATTAATCTTTTTTGATCTGCAGCGATAACTTCTTCTGGTGGCGTGTCTAAATTTAATACTCTTCTATCAAGATAAGCAACGTTTTGTATAAAAGGAATTTTAAAATTTAATCCCGGTTTAGTAATTATTCTTTTAGGATCACCAAATTGTAAAACAATTGCTTGGTTAATTTCTTGAACTATAAAGATACCCTGATAAGCAACTATGGCTAAAACTACTATAAAGGGTATTAAAATTTTTTTCATATTTTTAATTCTTCTTTTTTTTCTTAATTTCTGGAAGAGGGAGGTATGGAACTACTCCTGAGCCAGAGTTTTTATCAATAATTACTTTGTCAATATCAGCTAAAACTTTTTCCATAGTTTCTAAATACATTCTTTCCTGTGTTACTTGTTTTGCTTTAGAATACTCAGTATAAATTGCTATAAATCTACTTGCTTCACCTTCTGCAGCAGCTACAACTTGTTTCTTATAGGCTTCGGCTTCTTGTAAAATTTTTTCTGCTTCTCCACGTGCTCTTGGTATAACATCGTTTGCGTAAGCTTCGGCTTCGTTCTTAGATCTTTCTCTGTCTGCTCTTGCTGCTTGAACATCTCTAAAGGCATCAATAACCTGATCAGGCGGGTCAGCTTTTTGTGTTTGAACCTGTGTAATTTGAATACCCGATCCATATTCATCTAAAATTCCTTGAGTAATTTCTTGAACTTCAGTTTCTATTTTTGATCTTCCTTCAGTTAAAATAGATTGGATTTTACTTTTGGCTATGACCTCTCTCATTGCTGTTTCTGAAGCTGCTTTAACTGTCTCTAATGGACTTTGAATATTAAAAAGAAATTTTCCAGCATCTTTGATTACCCAAAAAACTGAATAATCAATATCAACTATGTTTTCGTCTCCTGTTAACATTAAACTTTCTTCTGAAACATCTCCTATACCTGAAGTTCTTCCGGTATCACTTGCAGATCTAAAACCAACATCAATACGATTCACTTTTGTAACTTTAGGTGTAAAAACTCTCTCTACTGGAAAAGGAATGTGATAATTTAAGCCGGGTTGAGTTGTTTTAATAAATTTCCCAAATCTTAGAACAACTCCTTGTTCGTCTGGCAAAACTCTATATAGGCCACTAAGCCCCCATAAAATTATTAAAACAAGAAGTCCAAGAAATATAGGTTTGTTACCAGTGGGTTTTCCTCCTGGAAAAATTTTTCCAACTTTGCCCTGTGCTTTTCTAATAAGATCATCAATGTTTGGGGGAGATGTTCTTTCTCCTGAGCCATTTCCATTTCCGCCTGGAGCTTTTCCTCCTCCTCCCCAAGGTGATTGGTTTTTAAATATATGATCTTTAAATGACATGACACTTTATATAGTGACTTTTTTGATAAAAACAAGTTATGATAAAGCGATATAATGTCTGAAAACAAAGCTAAAATAAGTGATAGTTTAAAAAAAAAGACTGATCCAAAAAATTTTAACAAAAACCCTATAAAAGGAACAAAATTCACCATCATGGTCTCTAGTGCAAAAGGAGGCGTTGGAAAATCTACCTTTGCTATTAATTTAACTTTCGCTCTTCAAAAAATTGGAAAAACAGTTGGATTCTTGGATGCGGATATTTATGGACCTTCTTTACCAAAAATGATTGGGTTAAACGAAAAACCAAAAAGTGATGGAAAATTTTTATTTCCTTTAGAAAAATACGGAGCACAGTTCATGTCTTTGGGGTTTTTGGTTGATGAAAAAACTCCCATGATTTGGAGGGGCCCAATGGTTATTAGTGCCATTAAAACACTGACAGAAAAAATTTTATGGAAGAATTTGGACTTCTTAATAATTGATATGCCTCCAGGTACTGGTGACACTCAGCTTACTTTTGCGCAAGATGTAAAAATTGACGGGACCATTATAGTTTCAACTCCGCAAGAATTAGCTTTAATGGATGTTCAAAGAGGAATTCAGATGTTTGATAAAACAAAAATAAAAATTCTTGGCCTTGTAGACAATATGAGTTTTTTTACAGGAAGTGACGGAAAAAAATATAATATCTTTGGTGAAGGTGGCGTCGAACGGACTGCAAAAGAATTTAATAAAAAATTTCTTGGAAAAATTCCAATTAACACAAAGCTTAGAGAATCAGCGGATTTGGGTTTGCCTTTAACGTTTAAAGACCCTGATCACGAAATATCAAAAATATTTTCTGAAATTGCTAAAAAGATTACAGAAGATTTTCTTTAAGGCCAAGGGATCCCATTAATTCATTCCATTCTCTTTTTGAAAGCCCAGAATCTTCATGAGTACACTTTTCACCTTTCATCATTTTTTTTACAACAGATTTTCCTTTTGAGGATAACTCCATTGCTCCAACACGGTAATCCATAAAAGATTCGTAGGCTAAAGGAACCCATCTTTTTAAAGAATCAATCATTACATCTGCATAAGCTCTGATCTCATACTGCGCATGACTATCTGCTCTTAGAGAAAGGAAATTGAGCAAGTTTAATAAATCGGTTTTCCAATACCATTGTGTGTAGGCATTTAATGTGAGATTCATTCTAGCAAGCTCTCTTGCTAATCCTTGTTTATTTTCATCAATAACTGTTCCATCGTATTTTTGATTTAACATTTTTTCATAATCATCATAATTCCTTTTTGCATCTTCTTTAAGTAAATTTAAAATTTCATCAGCTTGTTTTCCATTAATTAAATTTCCTCTTCCCTGACGATTATTCTCTGATTGTGCAGCAAGATGCTGCTTGTCTGGAATATAAAATTCTTTATCGAGAATAGAGTATCTTGCAGAGTACTCATTTACATTGGCAGTTCGATGTCTTATCCATTGTCTCGCAACAAATATTGGAAGCTTTATATGGTACTTAATTTCGCACATTTCAAAAGGTGTGCTGTGCCTATGTCTCATTAAATATTTTATCAAACCACTATCTGTAGAAACTTTTTTTGTTCCTTTGCCGTACGAAACTCTTGCTGCCTGTACGATTGAAGTATCATCCCCCATATAATCGACCACTCTAACAAAACCATGGTCTAGAACCGGAAGGGCTTCGTAAAGAATTTTTTCTAATTCTGGTGATGTTACCCTTTTAGTTACATTTTTCTGGGATTGCTGCTCTTTAATTTCTTTTTTTTGATCTTCCGTTAATTTCATTTTTAATTAAAACTAATTTTATTAATGAATTATTATATTAATTTTTAGTCTTTAAGAAATTCTTTTATTTGTTCTTCACAGATATTTAATGGCTTTTTTTGAAGTTTTTCTTTATTCCATTCAAGAATTTTATCTATAGATTTATTAAGCCTCCATTTTGGATGCCAATTTAAATATTTCTTAGCTTTAAAATTGCTTAATCTGAGCAAATCGGTTTCGGATGAAAATACCTTACTTTTTGTTTTAATAGTTTTGATTGTTAAATCTAACGATTTTGCAAATTTATCCGCGATGTATCTGACTGATTGACAGCTACTTAGGTTGGGCCCAAAATTCCAATTTTGAACTTGGCCACGTAATTGATTTTTATAGAGCTTTTCTGCGAGTAATAAATAGCCGCTTAACGGTTCTAATACATGTTGCCATGGCCTCACAGATTGCGGGTTACGTAAAATAATTTTTTTAGTTTTTTTCGCTGAGGCATAAATATCTGGGATTAACCTATCCTCAGAATAATCCCCTCCTCCAATAACATTTCCTGCTCTTACAGTTGCAAGTCTTTGATTAGGATTTTTTTTAAAAAAAGAACTTATGTAAGATGAAAATAAATATTCACAACACACTTTTGATGCACTGTAAGGATCGATTCCACCCAATTTATCTGTTTCTTTAAAAATCTTATTTTTTGAAATATCATAAACTTTATCAGTTGTAATTATTATTGAAGATTTAACATTTTTTATTTTTCTTACTGATTCCAAAATATTCATAGTGCCAGTGATATTTGTGTCAAATGTCTCTTTTGGTTCAAGGTAAGAATATCTCACTAGCGGTTGGGCAGCTAAATGAAAAAGTATAGTAGATTTTGATTTTTTAATTTCTCTATATAATTTTTTATAATCTCTAATATCGGCTATTATAGATCTATCTATAATGTCACCAACCTTTGCGAGACTAAATAAATTAGGATTAGATTTTGGTTTAAGCGCATAACCAGTTACTTTAGCGCCAAAAAGATTTAAAAAAATACAAAGCCAACTTCCTTTAAAACCAGTGTGTCCTGTTACAAAAACTCTTTTTCCTTTCCAAAAATTTGATTTTATTTTATTTTTCACTGTTTAAAAATTTATTTTTTTCTCGTAGATTATTCTTTCGGTTTTCTTCAGTTGAAAATATATTCTAGTTACATATTCGCAAATTATAGCCAAGAACATACAAATAAAAATTAATAAAAAAACAATAAAATTTTTATAAAATTCTAAAAGTTGAAATCCATAAAAAAGATTAATTAGTGAAAAAGTTATTCCAAAAAAAACTAGAAGCAAGGATAGTCTTCTAAAAATTTTTGTAAAAAAGAATGTCTCCTCTAGTAAGGCATTAATTGCGTAGGTAAAAGTATTGTAAAGACCTAATTTACTTTTTCCTTTCTTTCTAGTTTCTCTATTATATTCAATACCAAAAGGCTTGTTTGCTAACGCAAAAGTTAGTCCTCGTACATAAGGATATAAATTAGAGTTGTCCTTAAATCCATCAATTACTTTTCTATCAACTAACCTAAAGTCATGAGCATCTAAAGGATATTTTATGTCTGCATTTAAATTCATAATCACATAAAAAGTTCTTCTCAGAAAACTTACAAAAGAATTTTCTTTTCTACTTTGCACAACACCATAGACAACATCGTTTCCTTGTTCCCATTTTTTTATAAAACTCTCAAAAAGCTCCGGTGGATCCTGTAAATCACAATCAATTACAATTGCTGCATCTCCCGACGAGTGTTTATACCCTTCCAGAATAGATTTGTCGTAATCGAGGTTGTTTCTAAATCTAATATATTTTACTTTTTTATCTTTTTTACATAGATCACTTAAAATTTCCTCAGATTTATCATTGCTGTTATTATCTGTAAAAATAAATTCATGATCATAATTTTTAAGTTTCTCTTCAAAAATTTTTTTGACTTTTTCGTAAGTATTTAAGATATTCTCTTCCTCATTTAAAACTGGAATACAAATAGAAATTTTTTTCATATCTTTATTTTAAAAATTGTTAATAGTTTTTACCACATGCATTATTTCGGACTTTTTTAAAGTTGGAAATATTGGTAAACTCAATATTTCTTTATAAATTTTTTCAGTAATTTTAAAACTTCTTTTGTTGAATTCCTTAAATGCAGATTGTTTATGTGGTGGCAAAGGATAATGTATCATAGTTTGAATATTGTTTTTGTTCAAAAATTTTCTAAGTTTGTTTCTTAATTTACATTTTATTACAAATAAATGCCATGCATGCTCTATGTTTTTATTGTGATGTGGCATAGTTATTTTTGGATTCTTTATATTTTTTAAGTAAAAATTTGCAATATTTTTTCTTATTTTTTGATGTTTTGAATAATCTTTCAATTTGTCAATTAAGATTGATGCTTGAATTTCGTCCATTCTTGAATTTACCCCTTTATAAGTATTTTTGTATTTTCTGTCTTTTAAATTATCAAAAACATCTTCTCCGTAATTTCTAAGTGATTTAAGAATATTATATAACTTTTTATTATTTGTTGTTATAGCTCCAGCATCTCCGAAAGCTCCAAGATTTTTTCCAGGAAAAAAACTAAAACACGTTGTATCACATATTGATCCAATCATTTTATTATTTATTTTTGCCCCACAAGATTGTGCTGCGTCTTCAATTAACTTTAAATTTTTTTTCTTTGCAATTTTTTTAATTTCAAATAAATCTGCGGGATGCCCGTACAAATCCACTACAAGTATGGCTTTAGTTTTTTTGTTAATTGCTTTAAGTATATTTTGAGTTGAAATATTAAAAGTCCTAGAATCCGGCTCAACAAAAACTGGTTTTAAATTAGTTAATGTTATACCAAGAATACTTGCAATATATGTATTAGCAGGAACCAACACTTCATCTCCATTTTTCAGATCCCCTAAAATTTTAAAAGCCATGAAGGATAATTTTATGGCATCTACACAATTTCCTACAGCCACACAATATTTTGACTGACAATAATTAGAAAATTTTTTTTCAAAATTTTTTACGTAATCGCCTAAAAGATATCGACCTTTTTTATTTATAATTCTAAAATTCTTTATAAAGTTTTTTTCGTATTTTCTATTTATTTTAGAAATGTTATAAAAATTTACTTTTTTCATTTTTTAAAATCTTTGTCTTCAATTATATTTATTATTTTGTTTTTAATTTTTTTATTTCTCAAGTAGTTTTTAATTTCTTTTTTTATATGCCAAGCCAGATTTATTAAAGGTCTCTTTTTAATTAATTTCTTCAATCTTTTATCTGACTTTATTGGTATATTTGTTCCTGGAGCATAATAACCAATCTTGTTAGAATTATGCCTCTCATAAATACCATCGATATGATTATTTTTTATATTTAAAATTTTTAGCAATATTGCTGCTCTCCCTGGAAATGCCTTTGCTGGTAGTGGTCCATATACTTTATTAAGTTTTAAAATTTGTTTCTTTTTCTTTTTTGTCCAAAAACTAATAAAATGGTTCAGACTTTTTATTTGGGTAAAAAATTTTTTCTCTTTTATAATTAAATTTTTATTATTAAAATTTCTTTTATTAATATTTGAATAAAAAATTCTAATGTTTCCCCCGTATCTTTTGGGAAATGAATATTTCATTATTCTCATATTTAAAAGTTTGGATATTTTTAGAAATGATGTAAAACTATAAGTTCTTGGATGCTCATGATAAAAGGTATCAAATTGTTTTTTGCTAACAATTGACCCTAAATAATGATTCTCAATTATCAATATAGTTTGGTTTGATATAATTTTTTTTAAATTTTTAATTAGTCTTTTTAAATCTTCTATATGAGCAAAAACATTAGTAAATGTTATCACATCAATTTTGGGGTGATTATTTTTAATTTTTTTTGATATTTTTTCATCCATATAACCTTTGTATATTTTGTGCCCTTTTTTTTGAGCGTCTTTGTAAGCGTTTGTTGGTTCTACGCCAATTGTAATTGATTTATTTTTACGAAAAATATTTAATAAACTTCCATCATTACAGCCAACATCTAAAACTACTTTTCCCTTTAAACTTCCTAAGGTTGTTCTGCAATCCGAAACCAATTGGTTCATGCCATGCAAAACATCTTTGGTTAACCTTGATCTATAATGATAGTTTTCTGGAAATAATACTTTTTTTTTTACCTGAAATTTTTGGTAAGCGGTTACACACTTCTTGCAGAAAGCTATTTGAATTTTATAAAGTTTATTTTTTTTTTTAGATCCTATTTTAATTAAATCATCGCATAAAGGATGCTTGCCCAAATTTAACACTGTAGGGAGATTTCTTTGATCGCAAATTTCGCAGTAGTTTTTCAATTTAGATTGTATTATATAACAAAGTTCAATTAAAATATGAAGGAATTAAAACAGTTTCCAACTACAGACTATAATAAAGGACCCCAAAAGTATTATTTTTTATCGATAGCAAAAAATATCGTCGAAATTGCTAATTTAGAAAATTCTGAAAAAACTATTTTAGATTTTGGATGTGGAAATAAAATTTTTAGTAAGATTTTGACCAAAAAAAAAATATTAAATTATGATGTAAAACCTGAATTTTCTGAAGTAAGCAATTTTGAAAATTTAAAATTTGATATTGTAATCTTCAATCATGTTTTAATGTATATGACGCCAAGTGAAATTGAAGAGATTCTTAATAAAATTCAAAAAATAAATCCTGAATGTGAATTAATACTTGGTCTTTCACGACAAAATTTTTTAAGTAAAATTGGAATGTTTTTAACATTTAATTTTGATGCTCACAAAAAAACTAAATCATCATATAAAGAACAATTAGAAAAATTTGAGAAAAAAACAATATTAATAAAAAACAAATTAAAGATTTTTGGTATTACAGATATATTTTATTCAAAATTTAAAAATGACTAATATTAGAAACTCTCATCATATTATTTTTATATCAATTATTTTATTAAATTATTTTTTTCCATTATTAATTTTTAGAGAAATTACACTTTTTTATCATGATAATTTAGATAGTATTGTGGTTTATAACCATGTACTCGGAAAAATTTATCAAGAAGGATTGAATTATTCAGATATTTTTTTAGGAGGAGAAATTAGGGCACATTTTTTAAGACATTTTATTAAGCCTTTTATACTCTTATATACAATTTTTAGTTCTGAATTAGCTTACTGGATTACTGATTTATTAGTAAAATTTACTTGTTATTTTTCTTTTTTTATACTTGCAAACAAAATAACTAAAAAAAAATTTATATCTTGTCTAAGCTCTACATTATTTGTTTCATTAAACTCATATACTACTTTAGGTTTTGGTTTGGCAATTCTTCCATATATAATTTATTTAGTAGTTTTTAAATCTCAGATTTCACTTAAACATTATTTAATTTTAATTTTTTTTGGACTAAATACAGATTTAATTGCAGATATTTTTTTTATTCCAATAGTGTTATGTATAATTTTCATTATTAATAGAAAAATATTTTCTCAAAAATTATTACATATTATAAAAATTTTAAGCATTTTTTTCGCTTGCACAATAATTTCAAGCTCTAATTTAATTTATTTACAGTTTTTTGGAGAAGAAATGCATCGTGAGGAATTTTTTAATCAAAATATAACTTTTATAACAAATTTAATTGATCATATTTTATATATATTTCGTATATCTATTAACCTTAATTGGACACTATTTTACAGTTTCCCATACACTGTTATTTATGTGCCTTTAATTTTGTTTTCATTTTTTTCAAGAAACAAAATTGTTAAAGAATTTTTATTGTTTATTTTTTTAATACATATTTTTTCTTTCCTTTTAAATACTGAAATACTTACAAATTTAAGAAATAATAGTTTTGGTTTAATTAAGACTTTTAATTTATCCTGGATTAAAATTTATTTTCCAATTTTATATGCTTTTTTATTTCTTTATTTACTATCTGGTAGTAAGAAAATAACATCAAATTTTTTGATAGTTTTTAGCTTAATTTCAATTTTACTATTTCAAATTAATTCATCGGCTGTCCCATTTGTTAAAAAATATTTAATCAAGGAAGAAAATTATAGAAATCTATACACCTTCAATGGTTATTATTTATTTGATGAATATAAAGAAATAAAAAATGTTGTTAAAAATAATAGAGTCTTATCAATAGGACTTGATCCAATGGTTGCTGTTATGAATAATATTAAAACAATAGATGGCTATCATGCGTTATATCCTTTGTACTACAAAAAAAAGTTTAGAAAAATTATAGAGAGAGAATTGCTAATAAATGAAGATTACAAAAAAAGATATGACAATTGGGGAAGCAGAGTCTACGCTTTTGTTAATGATCCTAATAATATTTTAATAAACTTTAAAGAGGCTAAAAATTTAGGTGCTAATTATATAATTTCTAAATACCCAATTAATTCAAATGAGTTAATTTCTAAGTGCGAAAATTGCAATATTAGCCTGCACCTTTATCAAATAAAATAATTTTCTTTGATAATTTTTTTTTTTTGAGTAAAGTGTTTTTGTTGGTTTACCAACTATAACGATAAACGAATTTCGTAATAAACATTGCGGACGTGGGGGCAGTACCCACCACCTCCACCATAATGGGGGTGAACTAGATTCGACGAGTGTCTAAAGGCTGTTCTTTCGTTCGAGATAGTTCCGACGTAACGGGCTAATTATAAATGCAAATGATAAATTTGCTCTTGCTGCTTAATTAATTTAAGAAAGCACGGTCTGGGGCACCGGGTAACAGAACGCCCCTCTAAGAAAGAATAAGGAATGTCTAGCAAAATTGGTTTACTCTCAGATATACACGGAAATTTTTTTGCCCTTAAAGCAGTACTTGATAAAGCAAAAAAAGAAAAAATAACAGATTTTATTTTTTGTGGTGACTTAGTTGGTTACTACTATGAACCAAAAAAATGCTTAGAGTTGCTATCAAGCTTTAAAGTAGAATTTATAAAGGGAAATCATGAAATTATGATGGATGATTTTTTAAAAAAAAAAATAAGCCAAGAAAGCATAATAAAAAAATACGGTCATGGGTTACAAAATGCTGTTGATCAGCTTTCTAAAGAACAAATAGAATTTTTACTATCCCTCAATCATACAAAAACTATAAAGATAAAAAATAAATTAGTTAACATAAGTCATGGCTCACCGTGGAGTCCTTTTGATTATATTTATAAAAATTCTTCAGATGAAACTTTTAAAAAATTCTCAAATCGTAAAGAAGATATTTTTATTTTTGGTAATACACACCATCAGATGAAAACAACTAAATACTCAAAAATTATGATTAATCCTGGTTCGGTTGGACAACCTCGGGATAATAGAGGTGTAGCTTCTTGGGCAACTTTAGATCAAGATAATTTTGAAGTTGATTTTTTTTCAGAGAAATATGATAAAGATCATCTTTTAGAACAGATAAAAAGAATTGAAAAAGAAAATCACAATAATTATAAGGCTTTAATTTGAAACTTAAAAAAAAAATATTAATTACTGGTATTGGTAGCGATATTGCACAAGGAATGTGTAGAATAATAAAACAGAAATTTCCTTCGTGTAAGATTTATGGATCTGATATTGGCTACATGCATAGTGGAAAATTATTTGCGGATAGGCTAACAATATTTCCAAGGGCAGATCGAAAGATTGAATATATCAAAAAATTAAATTCATACATTCAAAAAAATAAAATTGATTTATTCATCCCTACTTCTGAAACTGAAATATTACTTTTTGATAAATACAAAAAAAAAATAAAAATTAATAAATTTATTTGTCCTTCAACAAAGCTAATTTTGATTGGTTCTGATAAATATAAAACTTATCAGTATTTAAAATCTTTGGGAATTCAAACGCCTTGGACTTATCAAACCAAGGACTTAAAAAAACCAATAAAATTTCCTTGCCTAGTAAAAGGAAAGCATGGTAGAGGATCAAAAAATTTATTTATCTGCAATAATTCTGAGGAAGCTAAATTTTTTTCTAAGTATTTCAAAAATGGCATATTTCAAGAAATTTTAGTTCCAAAGGAAAAAGAGATAACTTGTGCAATCTATAGATTTAAAAATAAGGAAATAAAAATTTTACAACTTTTAAGAAGCTTAAAAGATGGTTACACAGTTTGGTCTAAAGTAGTAAAAAATAAAAATATCGAAACACTGTGCAGAAATTTAACAAAAAAAATTAATTTTTATGGACCAGCAAATTTCCAATTAATTTTAACAAAAAAAGGACCGAGAATATTTGAAATCAATCCCCGATTTTCATCAACTATTTTGATGAGAAACTACCTTGGATTTACTGATTTTATTTGGAGTATCGAGGAAGCTTTTAATTTAAAAATAACTAAAAAGAAAATTTTAAGTCAAAAAATAATTTCTAGATTTGATGAAATTAAATTTTTAAATTAATCAATAAACTTACTCAAATCTGGTTGAAAGTAATTCGGTCCTTTCATAACTTTTCCATCTTTGTTGTATATAGGTTTGCCATCTTTACCGAGTTTACTCATATTGGAATTTTGCACTTCTTGAAAACACTTGTCTAAATCGATTCCGAATGAATGTCCGGCTCCATAGGTTACATACAAAATATCAGTCAAAGAATCTGCTATTTCAACCAAGTTTTTATCTTTAATAGCTTTAGCAAATTCATCCAATTCCTCTTTTATCAAAGCGTATCTAAGCTTGGTGATTCGATCTGAAGGAAATTCAGATTTATTTTTTACCTCTTGACCAAATTTTTCCATAAATTTCTTAACACTTTCAAAGTTTGTCATAAAATCCTCATAATTTATTTAGATAGTAAATTTATTTACAATTTTATAGGCATAATATAACTTAGTTTTATCAATGAAATACAGAATAGAATACGACTCCTTAGGAAAAATTAAAGTGCCTGGTGATAAGTACTGGGGAGCGTCTACACAAAGATCTAACAAATACTTTGATATTGGAGATTTTCTTGTGAGGCCAATACTAATTCACTCAATAGCAATAATTAAAAAGGCTGCCGCAATAGTAAATTCTAAAAATGGCGATTTAGATAAAAAATTGAAAAAGTATATTGTTAAGGCAGCTGATGAGGTAATTTCTGGAAAATTAGAAAAACACTTTCCGTTAAAAGTTTGGCAAACAGGTTCTGGTACACAAACCAATATGAATGTCAATGAAGTCATAGCTAATAGAGGAATTCAAATGATGGGTGGAAAAATGGGAACAAAAAAACCTATTCATCCTAATGATCACATTAACAAGTCTCAATCAACAAATGACGTTTTTCCTACAGCAATGCATATTGCTATAGCTATTAAAGCTAATAAAAAACTTATCCCTTCTTTAAAGTTGTTGGAGAATGAATTAAGCAAAAAAGTTAAAAAATTTAGTAAAATAGTTAAATTAGGCCGCACACATCTACAGGATGCAACTCCATTAACGCTTGGTCAGGAATTTTCTGGATATCATTCGCAATTAAAAAAATGCATTGAAAGAATAGAGGGCGCATTAAAGGAGATATACTTTTTAGCACAAGGAGGAACAGCGGTAGGTACTGGCCTTAATACTAAAAAAAATTTTGATAAGAAAATTGTTAAGGAAATTAGAAAAATTACTAAATTACCTTTCAAAACAGCTCCTAATAAATTTGCTGCGTTAGCTGCTCATGACGCGATAGTAAATTTTTCAGGAACAATGAATACAACAGCGGTGTGCTTAATGAAAATAGCAAATGACATAAGATTTCTAGGATCCGGTCCAAGAGCAGGTTATGGAGAGTTAATACTCCCTGAAAATGAACCCGGTTCATCTATAATGCCTGGGAAAGTAAATCCAACTCAGTGTGAAGCGGTAACCATGGTTTGTGTGAAAGTAATTGGTAACCACAACGGTATAACTATGGCTGGTTCACACGGACACTTTGAATTAAACGTTTTTAAACCTTTAATTATTCATAATATTCTTCAGTCTATAAATATTATGTCGGACTCTTCAAAAGCTTTTGCTTCTTACTGTATAAGAGGTTTAGAAGCTAATAAGAAAAAAATTCAATCAAATCTTGATAACTCTTTAATGCTTGTTACAGCACTTTCGCCAAAAATTGGTTATGACAATGCAGCAAAAATTGCAAAATCAGCATACAAAAACGGTACAACATTAAAACATGAAGCATTAAAATCTGGCTTAATAAGCGAAAAAGATTTTATAAAAATAGTAGATCCAAAAAAAATGGTTAAACCTGGTAATTAACCAGAGTTAAAATTCTTGAAAAGTTTCTTTTGCAAATTTTTTAATTTTAAAAAAATCAAGTACATCTAAAGTATTTTCCGATATTACATATTTATTAAAATTCTTTTCAATAGTTAAAATGTCTTTCTTTCCGATTTTTTCATTGTTATTTTTTATAATATTTTTTATTTTAAGTTCTCTGTCCTCTAAATAAATAACGCCTTGAACAATAGAAAATGCTTTTTTTTCATCAACATTATAAACTTCAAACTTTTTTAAAAATTTTCCGTAATCATCGGTTGAAAATCTGGTAGAAAATTCTATTCTTGGTGTTTCATCATTTTCTGTATACAAAATATCAAATTTTAGTTTAGAATCTTTATAAAGTTCAAGAGAGCCTTTTTTAATTTCAATATCTCCATTTTCAAAAAGCAAAATGCCATTCATGTCGTTTATTTTACCAAAAAAAGAGTTTGAACTTCTGCTTTGAATTTTTAATTGTCCATTTATTTTTTTGCTTGAACCAAGGGTAAAATAAGAATTGTTATTATTTTTTGAAAAATAGTACAATAAAAATTTTCTTAAATTAAGATCGTTAATATCTAAATTTAAATTAAAAAAAAAGTTTTTTTTAAAATTAATGTCGCCATTTATCTTAGAGTTTAAAAATTTTCCTCTAAAAAAAGAGTCTGTAATTTTAAAATCTTTAGAACCAGAAAAGTTTACTAAAAGTATATTTTCTAAAAAATTTAACTTTAATTGTCCTTTTTGACTTTTCAAATTACTTTTGGGATCAAAAGTTACATTAGAAGATATATTTAATTTTGGAATTTTAATTTTAAAATACTTTTTTTTATTTTTTTCATCAAAATAAGATATTTTAATTTTATTCTTAGCAAAAAAACCATTTATATTTATTTGATGAATATCATTTTTATATTTTTGATCTAAAGAAACCTTTTCAAAGATAACTTTTCCACCTTGGTCGTCCAAAAAAAATAACGTTGAATTTTTAATTAATATATTTTTATTTTTGCTAATAGCTAAATAGTTAAAATAATCTTTGAATCCTTTGGAGTAAATCTCAATTTCCTGTTCTGATATAATTAAATTCTCTAATTTTATCGTTTGAAGACTCCCAAGATTTAAGATGGAAATTTTAAGAATTAAATTTTCAACTTTTAATTTACTAGAGTCTGAATTATTAAATTTTAAGTCTGTGTTTTTAAAATGAATTCTTGGAGTTGGAAATAAATTATAAGATATTTTACCATTAATGCTTGAGTTTAATTTAAAAACTTTATCAATTTTATTTTCAAATAATTGTTTGTTTGAATTAAGATCAAAAAAGAAGGGTTTTAAAAAATAATAAAGCAAAGCCAATAATAATATTCCCAGGACTACTCCAAATATTGTTTTTTTGTTTATATTGCTTTTTAACTTGTTAACATTCTTTTGGTTAAACAAAGATAGGACAACTTTAATAGCTGAAGTTTTCATTGTGTTGTTTTATAAATATGTAAAGCTTAAATTTTTACTCTGTGATTATGAAGGAAAAAAGAAACTTTTTGCAAGATTTAAATAAAGAACAAACCGCCGCAGTATTCAATACTGAAGGACCAACATTGGTAGTTGCAGGCGCAGGCTCAGGTAAAACCAAGGTGTTAACTTCACGAATGGCATATTTAGTTCAACAAAAAAAGGCATGGCCAAATCAAATACTATGTGTGACCTTTACAAATAAAGCGGCAAAAGAAATGAGAAATAGAGTAATTAGTTTATTGGGTGGAGAACTAAAATCAATTTCTTGGCTAGGAACATTTCATTCTATAAGCGTTAAGTTTTTAAGAAGACACGCTGAAGCTATAGGTTTAAAAAGTAATTTCACAATTTTAGATACAGATGACCAAAAAAAATTGGTTAGAAATATTTGTAAGGCTGAAAATATTGATGCAAAAAAGATTTCTCCTCAATTTATATTAGCTTTAATTGACAAATGGAAAAATAAAGGACTGCTTCCTGAAGAAGTTAAGTCATCTAAAAAAGATATTTTTGAAAAACAAATTTTAAAAGTTTATAATATTTATCAAGGTAAAATTAGGGATCTAAATTGTTGTGATTTTGGAGATTTAATTCTTTATTGCGTAAAATTATTTGAAAAAAACCCTGATATAAAAAAAATTTACTCAAATAATTTTAAATACATACTTGTAGATGAATATCAGGATACAAATTTTATTCAAAATAAATGGCTACAATTAATTATAAATGAAAAACAAAATATATGTTGTGTGGGTGATGATGATCAATCCATTTACAGCTGGAGAGGTGCTGAAATAAAAAATTTCTTAAGCTTTGATAAGGTGTATCCTAAGTGTAAAATTTTTAGATTGGAGCAGAATTATAGATCTACCAAAAATATTTTAGATTCTGCATCTTTTTTAATTTCGCACAACAAAGATCGTCTAGGAAAAAAACTTTGGTCTGACGGTAAAAAAGGTGATCTTGTAAAATTGAACTGTTATAAAAATGGAAAAGAAGAAGCTCGTGGAGTTGGTAGTGTTATTGAGGAAAATATAAAAAAAAAGAACTCCTTAAATAATATAGCAATACTTGTCAGAGCCATATATCAAACTCGAGAATTTGAAGAGAGATTTCTTAAGATAGGAGTAAATTATAGAATTATTGGAGGCATTAAATTCTACGAAAGAGCAGAAGTAAAAGATGTTATTTGTTATTTAAGAATTATAAATCAAAAATTTGATGATTTAGCTTTTGAAAGAATAACAAATACCCCACGTAGAGGTTTGGGTGAAGCAACTATAAAACAATTATATGAATTTTCTTCTAAAAATAAAATTTGCTTAGAAGACTCTGCTCGGAAACTGCTTCAGTTGAATCAATTTAAACCTAAAATAAAATCTTCAATAAAGCATCTTTTGGAGCTAATAAGTAAATGGAGATCTGACCTCAAAAAAAATAAACATTATGATTTATTAAAAATTATTTTAGATGAGTCTGGATATTCTGCAATGCTAAAAAATAAAAAAGATCTAGAGAATGAAAATCGAATAGAAAATCTAAAAGAACTTTTAAGAGCAATGCATGATTATGATAATTTACAGGGATTCCTGGAACATGTCGCTCTAGCCACATCAATTGATCAAGAATGGGAAGATGAAAAAGTGAATGTGATGACAATGCATGCTGCAAAAGGATTGGAATTTGACACGGTATTTTTACCAGGATGGGAAGAAAATTTGTTTCCACACCAAAAATCTTTAGAAGAAAAAGGCGACTTTGCTTTGGAAGAAGAAAGAAGATTGGCCTATGTTGGGATTACCAGAGCTAAAAAAAAGGCCTACATATCTTTTGCTATGCAAAGATCATGGCATGGTGAGTGGATGGATAGTTTGCCTTCAAGATTTGTAAATGAACTTCCAGAAGAAAGTATAGAAAAAAATGAAGAAACCGTAAAAGAAGTTTCTGATGATTTCGACTTCAATCAGGATGAACTTTTTGATAACAATGAAGAATATAGAAGCCCTGGATGGAATAGGTTAAAAAAAAAATTACTCAAATGGAAACAGTGATTTAGCTTCTTCAGTATGAAAAATTTAAAAAAATTATTAAAAAAATATAAAATTGATGGATATATAGTTCCAAAAAATGATGAATATTTTAACGAATATGTACGTCCATCCAAAGATAGACTAAAATTTATCTCAAATTTTTCTGGTTCAGCTGGATTTGCTGTAATTTTGAAAAATAAAAATTATCTTTTTGTTGATGGAAGATATACAATTCAGGCCCGTTATCAATCCGGTAAAAAATTTAAAGTTATTACAATACCAAACAAATTTCCTAAAGATGTAATAAAACCTAATAAAAAAATTGTTCTTGGTTTTGATCAAAAATTGCATACAGAAAAACAATTAAATTTTCTCTTTAAAATTAAAAATATCAATCTAAGACCTGTTGACCGAAATTTAGTGGATATGATATGGTCTGATAAACCTAAAGAGTTGGTAAAACCTTTTTTTTCTCTTTCTTCAAAAAATGCAGGTATAGCCGCTGAAAAAAAGATTACACAAGTTAAAAATATACTTTCAAAAAATAATACTGACTATTTGTTAGTAACCGCTCCCGAAAATGTTGCTTGGATTTTAAATATCAGGGGTTACGATTCTTCTTACTCCCCTATTCCAAATGCTAGACTGTTAATTAGCAAAAAAGGAGATGTAAATATTTTTGCAAACCCAAAAAAAATAATGAAGATAAAAAAAATCCTAGAAAAAAAAATATGCACTAATGATGAAAAAAAAATTGAGAATGTGCTTAAGCATATATCAAAAAAAAGAATATGGCTGGATAGCTTATCTTGTTCGCTTTATTATAAAAATATATTGAGCAAAAAAAATAATATTGTAGAAAGAATAGATCCAATTCACTTTTTAAAATCAATTAAAAATAATACCGAAATAAAAAATATGGAAAAGAGCCATATAATTGATGGTGCAGCATTAACTAAATTTTTATTCTGGTTAAAGAAAAATTTTAAAAAGAAAAAAATTACAGAAATATCAGCACAAAAAAAATTAGAAGGTTTTAGAAAAATGAATTCGTCATATAAATTTCCGAGTTTTAATACAATTTCTGGGTCCGGACCAAATAGCGCCATCATACATTACAAAGCTTCTCTCAAAACAAACAGGGCTTTAAAAAAAGGTGATTTGTATTTGGTAGATTCGGGGGGGCAATATTCTTTTGGTACTACCGATGTAACAAGAACAGTGTCCTTAGATAATAAATCCAATTACATAAAAGAAATTTATACTCGTGTTTTAAAAGGACATATTGCTGTTTCAAATTTCAAAATTAAAAAAAATTCAACAGGTTCGCAAGTTGATGGAAGTGCTAGAAAATTTTTAAAAAAAATAAAATTAGATTATCCGCATGGAACTGGTCATGGTGTTGGATATTTTTTAAACGTTCACGAAGGTCCTCAATCACTATCAAGAAATAATAAAGTAAATTTAAAGGATGGTATGATTGTATCTAATGAACCTGGATACTATAAAGAAGGAGCTTTTGGTATAAGAATTGAAAATCTTGTTTACATTAAAAAAAATAAATTTAAGGAATTAACTGTGGCTCCAATTGAAAAAGACCTAATAAATAAAAAAATCTTAAATAAAATAGAAATCAAATGGATCAACAATTATCACAGAAAAGTAAAAAAAAATTTATCTAGATTTATGAGCCTTAAAGAAAAGACAGATCTGGTAAAAGCTTGTTCACCTATTTAACAAATCATACCACTTGTCTTCCGTCATCAAATCTACTTTGAGATCTTTGGCTTTCTCAATTTTCTTTTTTGTTGGTTTTGAGTTTCCAATCACAAGATAATCTAATTTTTTGGATACTGAACCAAGAATTTTGGCGCCATTTTCTTCCGCTAAAGCTTTAGCTTCAGACCTGCTCATTTTTTCAAATCCACCAGTAAACATTATATTTTTATTACTAAGTTTTCCTTTTTTATTTATTTTTCTAAAATCATCTATATTAAGAACAGACATTAAAGATTGAATAAAATTAGAATTTTTTTGGTTTGAAAAAAAATCCTCTATAGATTTAACTTGAGTATCTCCTATACCATCGAGATCATACAGGTTTTTTAAAATATCTTTTCTTTTTTTAATATTGAATAATTCTGAAAATTTTTTATCTGTTTTAAAAAATGCTCCCAAAATTTTTGCATTTTCTTGTCCTATGTGTCTAATTCCTATTGAATAAATAAATTTATCTAAACTTATATTTGAGGATTCTTTAATAGCTTTTTTTAAATTTTTTATGGAAAGCTTGCCCCAACCCTCCAACTCCTCTATTTTTTCATAATTTAAACGAAAAATATCAGATGGCTCTTTTATAAATTTTAGTTTCCAAAAGTTATCTATTACTTTTTTTCCCAATCCTTCAATATCGAAAGCATCTTTTGAAACAATATGTTTTAATTTTTCTCTGGCAGTAAAATCACATTCGTAACCTCTAATACATCTTCTAACGGCATCGGTTTTTTTTGTTGTCAAACTAATTTCTTTTTTTGTGGGATAGCCACACAAACATTTATTTGGAAAAATAAATTTTTTGCTGTTTTCTGATCGTTTAGATTTATCAACTGAAAGAACTTGAGGAATAACATCTCCTGCTCTTTGAATAGTAACTGTGTCCCCCACTCTTATATCTTTTCTATTAATTTCATCTTCATTGTGTAAAGTTGCATTAGAGACAACAACGCCGCCAACGGTAACTGGGTCAATTTTAGCTACGGGAGTAATAGCGCCAGTTCTACCAACTTGAATTACTATTTTTGTAATTTTGGAATAAGCTTTAACCGATGAAAATTTATAGGCGATAGCCCATCTTGGAGAGTTGGATGTTGAACCAAGTCTATCTTGAAAATTTAAATCATTAACTTTGTAAACTATTCCGTCCACATCATAATCTAAACTTGATCTAATTTCTTCTAATTCCTTGTGATTTTTTTCTATTGCATCTATTGAGGTAATTACTTTGCAATGTTGGTTAATAGGAAAATTCCAATTTTTAAGTTTTTTAAGTAAATCTGATTGATTTTTGAAAATAGAAGAACTTATCTCTCCAATACCATAAGCAAAAAATTTAAGGGGAATTTTTTTGGTTTCTTTTGAATCTTTTTGTCTTAATGATCCGCCTGCTGCATTTCTTGGATTGGCAAATTTATCTTTCAGATTTTCAAAATCTTTTTTTCCTATATAAACTTCTCCCCTAACTTCTATAATATTTGGACAATTAGGTAATGTTTTTGGTATTTCTTTTATAGTTGTTAAATTTTCAGTTATATTTTCTCCAAAGGTACCGTCGCCCCTTGATAGACCATAAACTAGTTTTCCATTTTCATATCTCAAAGATGCAGATATGCCGTCTATTTTTGGTTCAGAAGACAGTTCAATTTGTGATGAAATATTTAAAAAGTTTTTTACCTTTTTTTCAAAATCTATCATTCCTTCCTTATCAAAAGCATTGGCCAGAGAAAGCATAGGTTTAGAATGTTTTACTTTTTTAAATTTTACAGATGGTTTGGATCCAATTATATTTCCTAAATCTTGAATTTTTTTTAAATAAGGATGTTTTTTAGAAAGATTAAGCAACTCTTGTTTTAATTTATCGTATTCTGAATCAGAAATGATGGGATTATCTCTCTCAAAATAAGACCTATTGTATTTCAAAAGCTTTTGAACTTTTTCTCTATATTCCTCCTTAATTTTTTCTTTTTCAGTCATCAATGAATAATAGTTTTTTTATTGTTCGTTTTATTAATCCACCTTCCTCATTACCTTTTGTAATCTTTGGTGTTTTATAATCTTTATTAAGTACCTTATAAGATCTTTGATACCATTCGCTTGAATTATAATTGTAACCTAATAAGGCTGCCGCAGCTCTAGCATCTTCTTCTAACCCGAGCCTGTAATATATTTCAACTAACCTATGCAAAGCTTCTTCAACAAAGATTGTTTTATCATAATCGCTAACTATAATTTGAAGTCTATTGATTGCAGCAATCCATTTTTCATTTTTAATATAATATCTTGCAATTAATAATTCTTTTGCTGCAAGCTGATTTATAATTAGGTCAAGTTTAAACTTTAGGTCTATGGCATAGTCAGTCTGAGGATATTTTTCTAAATAAAATTCTATTTTTTCTTTAGATAGAAGAAGTGGTTGAATATCTTTTTCTTCATCTAAAATCTGTTCATAATAACTTATTGCAATCAGATAGTGAGCATAATCTATATGGGTACTTGCGGGATAAATTTTTATAAATCTTTCTAAATTTAATACTGCTTCTTCATAAAAGTTAATGGCATATAAACAATAGCTTGACATTAAAGCAGATTTTTCAGCCCATTCAGTTTGTGGAAGTAAAGTTTCTGCTTCACTAAATTTTTTTGAAGCATAAAAGAAATCTCCTTCTTTTACACTTTTTAGAGCTTCCTTATAAATTGCTATTGCTTTTTCGTCTGAAGATGGCGGTAGTTTTGCGCCATCCTTTTTGGAACTGCCGCATGAAATTAAAAATAAAACTAAAGCAAAAGAAATTAAAATTTTACCCATGTTCTATTAGTAACAAAAAAAACACTTCGCGTAAAATAGTGTTAAAACTTAGGCGTTTACAGCAAGTCTCTTATGAATAGGAAGGATTTTTCTTACTTTTGACGAAGAAGATTCATTCTCAACGATATCGTAATTGTTCTTATCTGAAAAAATCTTTTTCAAAAATTCGTTTGTTAAAGCATGGCCACCATGAATACACTCTACTGAACCAATAACTCTTGCACCAGACAACATAAAATCTCCTGCCAGGTCAAGTATCTTATGGTTTACAAATTCTTTTTTAGATCTAAGTCCACCTTCATTGAGAATTTTGTTTCCTTGAACTACAACCGCATTATCTAATGAACCACCTTTTGCTAAACCAATGGATTTGATTGCTTCTATGTCTTCATATAAACAAAAAGTTCTTGCAACGTAAATTTCTTCTAAATTTTTCTTTTGAAAATTTGTGCTATTTTTTTGGTTTTGAATCAAAGGACTCTTTTTATAATTTAATGTAAATTTAACTTCGAAGTTATTAGTTGTTGGGTTTATATTTATTGATTTATCATCTTCCTTTAATTCTACTTTCTTTTTAATTTTTATAAATTTTCTTTTACCTTCTAAAGTCTTAAGTCCACAATTTTTTATAATCTTAACAAAATCTTTTGCAGACCCATCCATTATTGGCACTTCTGGACCGTTTAAATTTACAACTAAATTGTCAACACCACAGATATAAAATGCAGCCATCAAGTGTTCTATGGTTGAAACACTTGCTCCAAAATCATTTTCTATTTTTGTGCATAGTTTTGCTGAAGAAACATTTTTGAAATTTGCTATAATTTCATTATTTTTTTCTAAATCTGTTCTTTTAAAAGTTATTCCAGAGTTGGAATTTGCTGGGATCAAGGTAACATCAACATTGACTCCTGAATGTAAGCCTATTCCAGAGAAACTTATCTCGCTATTTAATGTTTTTTGATTACTTTCCCACATAAGGAATTTATATAAAAATTAGAAATTCAGTTGAAAACAACTAATATTACAGAAAACTACAATGTTTTTTTAGAAAAAACGGGAGAAAAAACCAGCAATTATTGACTTTTTCTTATCTTTAAATGGAATGGCTTCTTTATGCCAACCTTTTAGAATCAGTTCTGCAGCACCATTAAGTGCTGAAAATTCATTTAATAAGAATGACTTACATAAAATATTATTTCTTTCTAGAATTAATGATTTTTCAAATAATCTATTTAAATTTTTTAATATAGCTTGATCTTCAAAAAAAAGGTGGACCGTGGGTATTTTATTAAAAATATATTTTAAATTATTATTTTTATTATAGGCATAATCTAACATTTCCTTAATTCTAGAATTAATTATATTTTTTATATGATTAATGCTTAATTTTGTGAAATCTGATTTTATAAAAAATTTTTTGTCTAAATATTTTGAATTATCAATATTTTGAATATTAAAATCTATTTCGTTTATCATTAACATAATTTCATCTTTTCTTAGTGAGCAAAGTTGGGTTATATCATTGAAAATTGAATTTGTTCCGAAGGCAAATGTTTTTAAAAAAATTAGAGAAGAATTTTCATAAAGAGCGACACTACTTAGCTCGTTTTCAAAATTAATAACTACAAAATTTTTTAAATTCTTTTCTTGATTAAATAAATCTATTCCACATACAAAAGGTTTTGCAATTATTCTATCAACTTTTAAATCATTATTATTAAAAATCATGTTTATATTTTTAATATTATTTTTTGGAAGTGTGAGAAATGTCATATGTAAACTTAAATGATCTCCAAACATACTTAGAGGAATAGTGTCTTGTTTGTTTTTGTCTAAAATAAAATTGGAATTCAAAATATGCAGAATAGAATTTTTTTCTTGATTTTTTACTATAGAACTTTTTGCCTCATTTAAAATATAGTCTAAATCTCTTTTCTCTACTTTTGATCCATTTAATTTTTTAAAACCTGTAATATTTGTACATAAAATTTCTTTTTGATTTACAATAACAGATATATTCCTAAAAACTTTATTTAGTTTTTTTTCAATTAGTTTTAAATCTTCACCGATTATCTTAATTACATTTTTAAAATTTAATATATTGCCTTTTTTAATTTCTATATTCTTGGTAACTTTTTCAGTCAACATTTCTATCTCTAAATTGGAATCTAGTCTGAAAACTCCATATTTTATTTTTTCTTCACTTATTTCGGCAATTAGTTTTTCTTTTTGATTTTCCATTTTATTTTACCACTAATTGTTTACTAACTCTAAAATCAAAAAGTTTAAAATTTTTGAATGAATCTTTTTGATAAATAGATATAAATTTTTTAATAGATTCTTCATAATTCTTTGCTGGTAATTTAATTGTTTTATCATTCTTTAAAACAATATCCCATCTATTGATTGGAAAAAATTTATAATGTTCTATCATTTCTTCATCAAGCCCTGTTGATATGACGGATGGATGAAAAATATAAAAATATTTTTCTGCATTCTCACCATATACGAGTGGAATTTCTTTAAAATTTTTTTGATCAAAACTGCTTACAACTTTGCCATCACCAGTCAAAATATATTTATTATTTGTCTGTTTATTAAAATAAACACCTATAATTTTTGACTCCTTTATAATTATATTTATTTTATCAGGGTAAACTTTTTTTATTTTTAATTCATTGATAAATTTAAAATCATTTCCAATTTTTGCTAATTCTTTCTTTTTTATAAATATTAAGTTTTGACCTTTGAGTGAGTTAAATCGTTCATTAATTTTTTTATTATTAGAATTTTGTACACCAATAATTTCAATTTTTTTAATTTTGAAAAAACTATTCAATGAACTTTGATTAAAATTTATATTATAGGTACTTAAAAAAAAAAATATTACTACCCATAAAGTAAAGCCATTTTTTTTAATCATCTATTTATACTAGCGTCTTTAACTATCCATTTAATTAAATTGGTAAATGATATTTTGCAATGTCTTGCTATTTCTGGCACTAAAGATAAATCGGTCATGCCTGGCTGTGTATTAGCCTCTAAGATATAAAAATTTTTTTTATCGTACCTAAAATCAAATCTAGATATTCCCTTACATTTTAAAATTTTATTCACTTTTTCAGAGATTTTTAATAATTCTCTATATTTGTTTCTTGGAATTTCAGCTGGCATAACATGAAGAGTTTTTGAGGACTTGTTATACTTAGCTTTATAATCATAAAATTGTCTTCTAGGTCTTAATTCTATCGCTCCGATTGCTTTTTTTCCCATCAATGCCACTTGAATTTCTTTACCTGGAATAAAATTTTCAAAAATTAATGAATTATAATTTTTTTTTAATATTTTAAAATTATTTTTTAACATTTTAAAATTTTTACATATTTTTACGCCAATACTAGATCCCTCATTATTTGGTTTAATGACTATAGGAAATTTAAGCTTATAATTTGATATTTTATTTTTCAGATTTACTGAAGAAAAATCATTTTTATTTAAAAAAAAATAATTAGGTGTCTTAATCTTATTTTTAATAAACAATTGCTTTGAAAAATATTTATCCATTGCAATTATTGATGTTAGTACACCAGAGTGTGTGTATGGAATTTTTATATATTCAAACATGCTTTGAATTGTTCCGTCCTCACCATACTTACCGTGTAGAGCATTAAATATTATGTCCGGTTTATATTTTTTTATGTCAAAGATTGAAGAGTATTTCGGGTCAAATTTAATTACACGATACCCAATTTTTTTCAGAGATTTAATACAAGATTTACCAGTTTCCAAACTTACTTTTCTCTCTTTTGAAATTCCACCAAGAACAACTAGAATTTTTTTTTTATACAATTTATTTTTCTCCTATTATTTTTATTTCAAGCTCCAAATTTACGCCTGTTTTTTTTAAAACTCTTTTTTTAACCTCATTAATAAGAGTTTCAACATCTTCCGTAGTAGCATTGCCGTCATTTAAAAAAAAATTGCAGTGCTTTGGCGACATCTTCGCCCCCCCAACCATTAAGGCTGAACAATCAGATATTTTTATTAATTCCCATGCTTTTTTATTTTCTGGATTTTTAAATGTGCTTCCGCATGTCTTTATTTTGCTCGGTTGACTTTTGTTTTTTTTAATTTGAAGACTGTGTTGTTTATTTTTTATTTCCTCCTGATTTGATACTTTCCCTTCAAGTACAGCGCTTATAAATATTAAATTTCTTGGTAAATCACTGCCTCTGTAGAAAAATTTTATTTCGTTCTTGCCAAAAGTTTTAGTTTCACCATTAAAGTCTATTGCCTTAAGGGAATAAAAAATTTGTGAAATATCGTATCCATAACAACCACAATTCATCGCTATACCTCCGCCTATAGTACCGGGTATACAAGAAAGAAATTCAAATCCTGATAGAGAATTTTTATATGCAAAATCAGATAATTTCTTATCTAGACATGAGGCCCCTACTTCTATTTTGTTTTTATCAAGTAAATTAGAATAGGAAAATTCAGATCCAAGTTTAATTATTGTTCCTTTAAAACCTCTGTCTCTGAAAAGAGTATTAGATCCAGCGCCAAGAATATAAATGTCCTTTTTCTTATCTTTATTTCCTTTTAAAAAATTTTTTAATTCTGATAAAGTTTTTGGTTTAAAAAGAGATTCCGCTTGTCCTCCAAGGCCGAACCAACTGTAATTTGAGAGATTCTCTTTTTTGTATATTAAACTATTCATTTGTTATAATTTCATCTCCCTTATCCACTTCGAAATAGATCCTGCCCCCATACAAACAATCAATTCATTTTTATTTAAATTTTTAATAAAAAATTTTTTTAAATCATTCTCATTTTCTACACAAATGACCTGAACCTTTGAGTTTTTTGCAATAAGTTCTGCAAAATCAATTTCATTATATTTTTCGTCTTTTTTTTCTCCAGCAGGATAAACAGGACATAACAATACTAAACCTGAGTCTTTAAATGATGATGCAAAATCCTTTTTTAGCAACTTTAGTCTGGAATATCTATGAGGTTGAAAAACAGATACTATTTTTCTTTTTCTATAACTATTTTTTAAACTTTTTAAAACAGATTTAATTTCTGTTGGATGGTGGGCATAATCATCAAAAAATTCTCTTCCCTCTAATTCAAAAACTTTTGTTAATCTTCTTTGAATACCAGTAAATTTTTTGAGAGAATTTTTAATAATATTTATTTTTATACCAATATGCATACAAACAGCTATAGCTGCTACTGAGTTTAAAATGTTATGGGAACCTATAAGATTTAATCTTATTTTCTTAATCAATCTTTTTTTTTGACCAGGTAATGATATTATTAAATCAAAAATGGAATAATTTTTTTTGTAAAAAACTTTTGATATGTGAAAGTTACTTTTTTTGTAAAAACCATAGGTAAAAAAGTGTTTATTTTTTAATTTTGGAAGTATTTTCCTTATTTCTAAATTGTCAATACAAACAAATGATTTTCCAAATGCAGGTGTTTTATTTAAAAATTTTATAAAAGAATTCTTTAAATTATTAAAATTTTTATAAAAGTCTATATGCTCTTTATCTATATTTGTTACAATTGAATAATTAACCGGGAAGTTTAAAAAACTTCCATCTGACTCGTCTGCTTCTAATACTGCCCAATCACTCTTGCCTAGCTTAGCGCTAGAATTTAATGAATTTATTATGCCGCCATTAACTATTGTTGGATCAAGTTTAGCCTCAGAAAGAACTTTAGATATTAGAGATGTAGTTGTAGTTTTTCCATGTGATCCTGTTATTACAATATTTTTTTTCAAAGAAACAACATTGGCTAACATTTCAGCTCTTTTTAGAATTACCAATTTCTTTTTTTTAGCTTCTTTTATTTCTGGGTTATTATTTTTAATTGCAGACGATTTAACAATAATTGTACAGTTTTTAATATTTTTTTTTCTATGACTGACAAAGACTTTGATCTTCTTTTTTTTACAAGTCTCAACATTTTTTCCCAAAGCAATATCACTTCCCTGTACCTTAAAACCCAGATCATGCATAACCTGTGCGAGACCACTCATTCCTATACCGCCTATTCCTATAAAATGAATTTTTTCATTTAATCCAATAATATTTTTATACATTTAAAACCTTTTCTATTAACTCTTTAACTTTTCCTGCAGCATTTTTATCTGAATAATTTTGCATTTTTTCTTTGAACATAAGTAATTTTTTTTTGTTATTGTTTAAATCTTTTAGAATATTAACGAGTTTGTCACCAATTAACCGTTGTTCTAACAAAATACAATATCCTTTTTCCTGAAAATATGAAGCATTTTCATATTGATGGTTGTCAGCAGAAGATGGAAGAGGAATTGCAATAAATGGAATTTTTAAATTAGCTAATTCTGCTAAAGATGATGCGCCTGATCTCGTAATGGCTAAATCAACTTTTGAATAATAATTTAATAAGTTTTCTGAAGAATTAAAAATTTCAAAATCAAAATTTAATTTATTATATTGATTTTTTAAATAAATTGATTCATTTGGGTGGCACTGTTGATAAATTTTAAATTTAACATTATTTTCACTGCAGATTTTAAAAACATTTGGCAGTAATTCTGAAAACACTTTTGCTGATTGGCTTCCACCAATAACCAAAATGGACAGCTGTTTTTTATTTAAATCAAACCTGCTCGTATTTAAATTAAAAATATTTTCTCTCAAAAGGTATCCGCAAAAATAAATTTTTTTTTCAAATTTTTTTTTAATTCCTGTAACACTTTTTGTTGATACTAATATCTTTTTACAGAAAGGTAGCAAATATTTATTTGCCCTACCAACAATCAAATTGTTTTCATAAATAAAAAATGGAACTCTCATAAAATAAGCTGCAACACATAGTGGAAATGAAGAATATCCTCCCATACCAATAACCAAGTTAGGTTTAAATTTTATTATTAAAGCAAAAGAAAGTATAATTGAAAAAAAAATGTTTAGAATTCTAAAAAAATTCTTTATTAAATTTTTTCCATAAATTGTGCTAGAATTAATAATCTTATAATTTAAATCTTTATTATTTTTTAAATATTGCAGTCCTCTGTTATCAGTAGTGACTAAAATATCTTTATCTTTTTTTAAAAAATTAAACAAACTTATAGACGGATAAATATGTCCTCCTGTACCACCGGATGCTATTATAATTTTTTTTTTACTTTTAATCATTTTTTCCAATCCTGAGAGAAGTATAATTTAATATTATTCCAGCAAGTATGCCGCTTGATAACAAAGAAGATCCTCCATAACTTAAAAAGGGAAGTGTCATACCGGTTGTTGGTAGTAAATTTGCATTAACAGCAACATGAATGAAGGTTTGAAAAATTAATAAAGAAGTCAAACCACATAAAGAAAGTTTGTAGTAATTATTTGATGAATTTATTATTCTTTTAATTATTCTATATGTGGCAAATAAAAAAATTAAAACAATTAAAATAGAAACTGCAGAACCATACTCTTCGCTTATAACAGCAATTATATAATCAGTATGAGCCTCTGGAACATTTTCTTTTAATATTCCTTCACCCATACCTCTGCCTTTTAGCCCTCCCTGTCTAATAGCTTCAATTGCTTTTTGAGATTGAAAACTTTCAGAATTTTTAGGATCAAAAAAAGAGATTAATCTAGAAATTATATAACTAAATTTTTCTGGAGCAAAAAATAATAGAGTAAAAAAAAGTGAAGTTAAAAAAACTAAAAGTAATATAAGCAAATAAATACTGACTCCTGATACAAAAATTAAAGAAATCCAGGTTGTAACTAGAAGAACAGATTGGCCCAGATCTGGCTGTGCTATTAAAAATAAAATTATTACTGATAATATAAAAAATGAAATAAAATAAGAAAGATTTAAATTTTTTATCCAATTTAATGTAATTATTTGAGCAACAACTAAAATAAAAAATGGCTTAATAAATTCAATTGGTTGGAAACGAAAAATAAAAAGATTAATCCAACGTTTGGCGCCCTTAACTTCAATTCCAATTAGCGGTACCAGCATTAATGTTATTAGAAAAAAAAGAAAAATGGGTAACAAACTTTTATTAATAAGATCTGTATTAAACATAGATATACTAAGCATCACAATAAAAGATAAAAGGGCATATAAAAGATGTTTTTGAAAGAAAAAGTAATATTCTTTGTTTAATCTCTCGTCTACTAAAACTGATGTTGAAGAAAAAGAAAAAAATAAACCGAGAAAAAAGAGTAATACAAAACTTATAAAAATTTGCTTGTCTAGATTTCTCCAATAATTTTTAGTTATAATAAAATTAAATCTTTGCTCGCTAAATATATTTTTTTGCATATTTTTTAATTAAATTTTTAAATTGATTCCCTCTCTCCTCAAAATTTTTAAACTGATCATAAGAAGCAGTTGCTGGACTTAAAATAACAAAAATAGTTTCGTTCATTTTTTTTTTATCTAAGCTATTTATTTCTTGAAAGATTGGTTTTAATGAATCCTTTAAACTTACCGTCTCTTTAAAATTCACCTTACCTTTTAGCTGTCTTTTAAAAAAATTTCTTTTTTTTCCAATTATAAAAGCTTTTATAATATTTTTTTTTACAGGATTTAAAAAAAATTTGTCTCCATCTTTTTTTAGACCACCAAGAATCCATAAAATATTTCTATATTTTTTTAAACAACTTTTTGCTGCTTCAAATCCTGTTGCCTTAGAATCGTTTATAAAATAAACTTTTTTTCTTTTAAAAAAAAGTTCTTGTCTGTGTGGCAAACCTTTAAAATTCTTTAAAGATGAAAAGAAAATTCTATCTGAAATTTTGAATTTTTTAATTAAAGTATAGATAAAAGATAAATTTTCTAAATTATTTTCTGATTTTAAATAGTTATTTTTTACTTTGTTTTTTAAAAATTTTATATGTTGTTTTTTTAGAACATATAATTTGCCCTTAAAATTATTTTTTTTTATCTTATCTATAATTTTTCTACTTTCAAAAACATATCCAAAATCATTTTTATTTTGATATGAAAAAACTTTTAATTTTGAATTAGTATATTTTTCCATGCTACCATGCCAATCGAGGTGATCTTTAGATATATTTAGCAAAACTGCATGATTGGGTTTCAAATATTTTGAATACTCAAGTTGAAACGAGGACATTTCAATAACAGCAATTGTTTTTTTATTAAATTTATAATCTAATATTGGTTTACCTATATTTCCCACTGTAACAGTATGTTTTCCCGAACTCTTTAATACTGTGTCAATGATACTGCATGTCGTTGATTTTCCGTTTGTTCCTGTAACGATTATAGATTTTAAAAAATTTTTAGTCATAAAAAAAATATCGATATCTGTAATAATTTTATTTTGGTTTCGTAGAAGTATTTGTTTATGAATAGATTTACGAATACTTATACCAGGACTTAAAACTATAAAATCAGCTCTGTTAATTTTTTCATTTAATTTTTTAGATGATTCATTGATTTTAAATTTTTTCCGTAAAGTTGGGTTATCATCCCAAATAAATATATTATTTTTATTATACTTTTTTAAAAATTTATTAACGGATTGTCCGGTTGTTCCTAACCCATATATTAAAAAATTTTTATTTTTTAAAATATTTTCTGACAACATTTTATCTTAGTTTTAAAGTCGCTAAGCCAATTAAAGCTAGAATAATTGATATAATCCAAAACCTAATTACAACAGTAGACTCTGCCCATCCTTTTTTTTCAAAATGATGGTGAATGGGTGCCATCCTAAAAACTCTTTTTCCAGTGAGTTTAAAAGAAACTACCTGAATAATTACAGACACTGTTTCTAATACAAACAACCCTCCTATAATAGCTAAGACTATTTCGTGTTTTGTAATCACAGCTACCGAAGCTAAAGAGCCACCAAGAGAAAGGGAACCTGTGTCTCCCATAAATATTTTTGCTGGAGGTGCATTATACCATAAAAAACCTAAACAAGATCCAACTATAGAACCACAAAAAATTGATAGCTCTCCAACATTTGCTATATACTGTATTTGTAAATAATCAGAAAAAATTTTATTTCCAACCAAATAACAAATTAGTGAAAATGAAAGTGCGACTAACATAACTGGTACTGTTGCTAAACCATCTAAACCATCTGTTAAATTTACAGCATTAGAAGAACCTATAATAACTAAAATACCAAACGGTATAAAAAATAATCCTAAATGAAAAACAAGATTTTTAAAAAACGGAAAATATAAATTTGTAATGACTTCATGGTCAGAAAAATAAACTAAAATTAAAATTGCAACTAAAGAAATTAATAATTGACCTAAAAACTTTAATTTTGCGTTTATTCCTGAAGAATTTTTGAATTTAATCTTAAAGTAATCGTCAATAAAACCTAATAGTCCAAGACTTGTACAAACAAATAAAACGATCCATATATATATATTGCTTAAATCAGCCCACATTAAAGTACTAACTATTATTCCAATCAAAATCATTAGGCCGCCCATAGTTGGAGTCCCAGTTTTTTTTATTATGTGATCAATTGGACCGTCTTGTCTAATTGGACCTGTAATTTGTTTTTTTGAAAAATAACGAATTAAAGGATTTCCAATAATGAAAATTATTATTAAGGATGTAATAACTGATAAGCCAATTCTAAAAGTAATGTATTTAAAAACATTTAAAAAAGAAAAACTGTCTACAAGAGAAGTCAGAAAGCTATAGAGCATTTTATTAATTACCTCCTAAATAATTTTTAGATATTTTGTGTAAATTAGTTGCATTAGATCCTTTAATCATTAAAAAGTCTCCGTTTTTTAAAATCTTTGAAATAGCAGCATTAAAAGCTTCGAAATTTTTAATTATTTCTCCTTTTTTACTTTTCTTTATATGTTTATAAGTCTCTTCAGATTTTTTTCCATAAACAAAAATTTTATCAATATCACTCCTGTTTATAAATTTTGATATTTTTTTATGGTAAATTTGTGAATTTCTACCTAATTCTAACATATCCCCAAATAAAAAATATTTTCTTTTTCTATTTTTTTTAATTTTAGAAAAATTCTCTATTGCAGACCTTACTGATAAAGGATTAGCGTTATAACTCTCGTCCACTAAAAAAAATCTTTTATTAAATTTTTTAACTTTTGTAATTTTTCCTCTGCCATACAAGAGTTTTGATGAGGTAAAAAAATTTCCTATTTTTTGCAAATCTAAACCCAACTCACTTAGTGTAGCAATACAACATAAAATATTCATTATATAAGTGCTGCTATTGCTATTAATATTAACTAAAAATTTTTTATTATCTACTGATAAAGTTAAACAAAATCTTTTATTTTTCTTAACTATATTTAAAAATTTTGTACCAGATTTTTTTGAATAACCAAAAGATATGACTTTAACATTATTTTTTAAGGCAATTCTTTTAAAATAACTAAAAAATTTATCATCTCTATTTAAAATTATAGTGCCCCCTTTTTCGATATTATAAATTATTTCACTTTTGGCTTTTGCAATACCCTTAATATTTTTAAAATTTTCTAAATGTGCCTCTGATATATTTGTTATTATTCCGATATGAGGTTTAACCAATGATGAAAGTCTAAAAATCTCATTTGGTCTATTCATGCCTATTTCGAATACACCATATTCATCTGATGGCTTTATATTGGATAAACTTAATGGAACACCATAGTGGTTATTAAATGACTCTGGAGAAAAATATGTATTAGAATATTTTTTTAAAACACTACCCAATATTGACTTTACAGAAGTTTTTCCGGAACTCCCTGTTACGGCAATAATTTTTGCAGAAGATGAATCTCTATTTCCCAATGCTAAATCTTTTAAAAATTTCATTGTATTTTTAACCTTAATACAATTCTTTTTTCTTTCATTTTTTTTGGAAACTATACAGTAACTTGCTCCATTTTTATTTGCTTCATCAAGATAATTGTGGCCATCATTTTTTTTACCTTTTATAGCTACAAATAAATTTTTGTTTTTTATTTTCTTAGAATTAATAGAAACGCCATCAAAGAAATAATTTTTATTACTATTTATAATATTTTTTAAAATATCACTATTATAATAAAAATTATTTTTTTTACTTTTTAATATACGACTTTTATATTTTTTGATAATTTGTTTATCACTAAAGAAATATTTTTTTCCAGATAATTCTTGATAAAGTTCATGGCCTTTTCCTGCAATTAAAATTATTTCGTAAGGGCTAGAATTTTTTATAGCATATTCTATTGCTTTTTTCCTATTTGGTATTTCTTTTGCATTTGAACCAACAAGTCCTCTTAGAATATGTTTTCTAATATTTTTTGGATTTTCATTTCTGGGGTTATCATCTGTTACATAAATTTTGTTACAAAATTTTTTAGCAACCAATCCCATTAATTTTCTTTTGGACTTATCCCTATCTCCTCCACATCCAAAAACTACTGTAATTTTTTTGTTAAAATGTTCTTTCAAAGATAATATGGCATTTTCAAGAGCGTCTGGGGTATGAGCATAATCTAGAAAAATTTTTGATTTGTTTGAAAGCTTTCTTACTAATTCTAGTCTGCCATCAATACTTTTTATTTTATCAATTTTTTTAAAAATTTTTTTTATTTTTAATCCACAGATCTTAGCAGCTAGTACTGCTAAAAATAAATTTTTAATTTGTATAGATCCATATAAATTAATTTTTAATTTATAAATTTTTTTATTATATCTAATTTCTAAAACTTGAAAATTTTTGAATATTTTATGTTTTACGATCTGAAAAACATTTCCTCTTTTTCCAATAGAGTAAACTTTTAATCCTCTTTTCTTTCCTATTTTTTCAAGAGTTTTGTATTGCTCAATGTCAGTATCTGATATTAAATAAGAATTTTTTCTCAACAGTTTTTTAAAAAGAATCAGTTTTGAATTAAAATAATTCTGCATATTTTTGTGATAATCCAAATGATCTTGACTTAAATTTGTAAAAATTCCTGCCTTTAGATTTAAAAAATTTAATCTTTTTTGGTTAAGCCCATGGCTAGAAGCTTCGATAATTGCATTATTTATCCCGTTTCTTTTCATTTCATTCAGATCTTTATGCAAATTAAGTGGGTCTAGAGTGGTTAGGTCTCTTTTTTTTAATGATTTATTCTTTTTAAATCCCAGAGTTCCTAAAACTCCAACTTTTTTATTTTCTAACAAAAAAATTTGATGAAAAAAATCTGATACTGATGTTTTGCCATTTGTCCCTGTAACTGCAATTATATTATGAGGTTTTTTTTTATAATAGTTTGAAGAAATTCTTGCTAATGCTTCTCTGGTATCTTTTAGTCGTATATAAGTTACTTTTTTATTTTTTTTTTTAATTTTTCCTGAATGTATTATAATTTTAGAGCCCTTTGCTATTGCGTCTTCTATAAATTTGTTTCCATCAAATCTATTGCCTTTAATCGAAACAAATATATCGCCCTTCTTTACTAACCGACTATCTGAAGATATCTTCATCATATTTGATAATAAATTTCCGGAAAATTTATTGATCTGATTTTCTAACAACATAGTTGTCATAAAAATCGTTTTTATTTATGGCTAAAATTGGACCGATTTTTTCTATAATTTTGCCGGCAGTGTATGCAGAGTTCCATCCAGCATCATTTCTTCTAATTCCAGATATTTTGTTACCCTTATAGTTGTAAACGATTTGGGGAGCAGAGTTTGGTTCATCAATTAGAATCATTAGGACATATCTTGGTTTTGTTGAGGGAAATATAGAAATAAAAGAAGTGAGTTTCTTGTCAGTGTATTGTCCATTTATATTTTTTTTTGCCGTTCCAGTTTTGCCTCCAACCTCATATCCATAAACCTCAGCTAAAGTAGCAGTTCCATTATCGCTTGTTACAACTTGTCTTAAAATCCCATTTATTTGATCGCTAGTTTGAGATTTAATAATTCTTTTTTTACTTTTATTTAAATTTTTATTTTTTATCAAAGTAGGATTTATAATTAATCCTCCATTTGAGATAGATGCATAAGCTGAAGCAGCTTGTAGTGGCGTTGTTGTTATTCCATGCCCAAATGAAACTGTTTCAAGTTTACACTTATGCCAGTCAAATTTTAATGGTGATCCCACTTCCTCTAATTCGAAATTAATAGTATTTAAAATATTTAATTTTTGTAAGAATTTTTTAAGTTGATTTTCTCCAATTTTTTCAGCTATTTTAATTGTTCCAATATTAGATGATCTAATTAATATTTCACTTAAAGTTAAATTATTTGGTAATTTATCGTGTTCTGAAATTACAAATTTTGAGCATTTTATTTCGTTTGGGATATTTTTTATAATTGTGTTGGGTGAAAAAATTTTTTTATCCAAAGCCAGTGCGATTGTAAAAGTTTTAAAAATTGAACCTAGTTCAAAAACTCCTTTTGTAATTTTATTTGTATAATTTTCATTTTTAATATCTTGTCTAAAATTTAAATTATAGTCTGGTAAAGAAACCAATGACAAAACTTCTCCATTTTCAATATCCATCAAAATGCTGCCCGCGCCTTTGGCGTTAAATTTTTTTACAGAGCTTAGGAGTTCTTCTCTAATTAAATATTGTAAATTTACATCAACAGATAGTTGAACATTTTTATTTTTTAAATCCGAGTCAAAATATCTTTCTATGCCCGAAATACCGTCGTTATCCATATCAATTTGCCCAATGATATGGCTGAATAAATTTTTGTGTGGATATATTCTTGTTTGAGTTTTTTCAAATAAAATAGATTTTTCACCTAAAGACCATAATTTTAATCTTTCCTCTTCTGTGAGATTTTTTTTTAAATAAAAATATTTATTTTTGTTTAAATTATGATTGATGTATTTTGAATTAATATTTGGATAAAGTAATTTAAGTTTTAAAATAAGTTTTTTTTTATCTTTTACCAAAGCTGGTTTTATAGCAGCGTGATAAACATTTATATTTTTTGCTATAGTTTCTCCGTTTCTATCATTAATATCTCCTCTTAAAGGTTTGGATATTAAAATATTATTATTTATTTTCTTAGTTAATGAACTTTGAAAAGATAAAAAAATAATTTTAATTGAAAATATTGAAATTAGACATAAAAAAACAAAAAATAATAAATAAATTCTATCTTCATGAATTTTTAGTTTGCTGTCTTTCATTCTATCTTCTGAACGATAGTCATACTCTTCAAAGAAAAAGCTTTTTTGATTTAATTTTTTATTTTCGTTATTTTTTTTATTCATTTTTAATTTTTTTCTGTAGCTTAGCCTTCTTAGAATTTGCATGTATAAAATGCTCTATAGAATAAAAAATTTTGGAGTAATTATAGACTATATGGTTTTCTTCTGAAAAAACTGATAGTCCTTTTTTAATTTTTTGCGGATTTGACAAATAAATAAAATCTATTTTTGCATCATCTATGTTTTTCTCTAGAATTGATATTTCTCTGGAGATTGTTCTAATGTCTTTTTCCAAATTTCGTGTTTTATTCTTAACTATTGGAGTAGTAATCATCAAAACCAAAAATACTGAGAGTGTGAAAAAAAGTTTTTTACTAAACATTTTCGCCTTCTAAATCTAAATATTTAGAAAATTTTTTTTTTAATTTTTTTGGATAAAAAAATGTTTTGTCGTTACGAACTACGAATCTAAGTTTTGCCGATCTAGATGGATTATTTAAATTTAGTTCGTATTTTCCTGGTTTTATTACTTTATTTTTATAATCCTCAAAAAGATTTTCTTCCTCATTGAAATCAGGATAATATCTTGATGGTCTTGATCTATTTTTTGAATAGTTTCTAAAAAAAAATTTTACTATTTTATCTTCCGTTGAATGAAAACTTACAACAACTATTTTTCCTCCAGCCTTCAATAATTCTGCGGCTTTGATTAATCCTTCTATTAGTTCGGAGATCTCATTATTGACAAAAATTCTTAGCGCCTGAAAAGTTTTTGTAGATAAATTTATTTTTTTTTTAAAATCTCTTTTCTTACTTTTTTTAATTATAGATACCAATTGTGGAACTGTTTTTATGGGATTTTTTTTTCTTTCTAAAACAATATTTTTAGCAATTCTTAGACTGTCTTTTTCGTCACCAAAAATTTTGAAGATTTTATTTAAAGTCTTAATATCAAACTTGTTTAATACATCTGATGCAGATATTGAATTATTACCCATACGCATATCAACTTCGCTATGAGAATTAAATGAAAAACCTCTTTTCAAATTTAAAATTTGCATTAACGATACGCCTAGATCAAAAATTATAAAATCAACTTTTGAGTCTTTATCAACAACTTTGTTAATTTCGCTAAACTTTATATTAAAAAATTTAAACCTGTCTTTGTATTTTTTTTCAGTTTCAGAAACAAACTGTTTGATAAAGGGATCTCTGTCTAGAGCAATTACCCTTGTGTTTGGATAGGATAATATTGCATTAGTGTAACCTCCTGCTCCATAGGTACAATCTATATATTGGCCGCCTTTTTCTATTTCACAAACTTTTAAAACCTCATTCACCATGACGGGAAAATGAGATAGTTTTTTAAGCGATGAAAGATCTTTCATCTAATGAGAAATTTTTAAAACTTCTGTTTACGTAAAAAAGCTGGAATTTCAAACTCTTCTTCGTCCTCATTTTTAAAAACTTCATCTTGGTTATTCTCTGATGAAGTATTCAAATTATCTTCATCAGAAAATAACTGTGGGGGTTCACTGAGATCGTTTTTGTTATCTTCTGAAGCGCTTTCTAAATTATCATCAAAAACCGATATATCATTTGCTTGTTTATTTTCTTCGTTGTTTTCAAAGTACGCAGCATTTTCTATAGAAACGCCTGAAACCAAATCATCAACTGCTTTATCATTGCTTGTTTCGTTTAAAATCAGATTGCTTTGATCTTCTTCAACTTGGTTATCAAGCTTTAAAGCTGTAGCACCCTGGATGGACTCTACATTTGGTATATTTGTAATATTATTTTGCCCAAAATTATTTTCAGAATATCCGGTATTTCTGTTATGAATTCTGTGAACCATATTCACTATAGATTTACTCTCAGGGGCTTGTCCGTCTAGAGATGTGGCAACAATAGATACCCTCATCTTTCCATTTAAATTATTGTCCTTGATAGCACCAAATATTAGTTCAGCTTCTGGATCCACCTCTGCTCTAATTTTGTTTACAGCCTGATCAACTTCAAATAGTTTTATGTCATCGCCACCAGTAATATTCACAAGAAGACCTTTGGCGCCCTTTAAAGAATAGTCGTCAATTAATGGGTTGTTTAGAGCCAATTCTGTAGCTGCTGTAGCTCTATTCTCTCCTTCGGCTTCTCCTGTCCCCATCATCGCCTTGCCCATTGAACTCATAACTGTTTCTACGTCAGCAAAATCTAAATTTATAAGGCCTGGTCTAACCATTAAATCAGTTACACTTTGAACCCCATGTTTTAAAACGTCATTTGATAGTGAGAACGATTTTTCAAAAGTTGTTGCCTCATTTGCAATTTTAAAAAGATTTTGATTAGGAACAACAATTGAAGTATCTAAATGTCTTTTTAATTGTTCCCAGCCCTCTAATGCTCTTCTCATTCTTTTTGGACCTTCGTAAGAGAAGGGAAGTGTAATAACTCCGACAGTCAAAATATTTAGTTCTTTCGCCGCTCTCGCAATTACATGAGAAGCTCCGGTTCCAGTACCTCCGCCCATTCCCGCTGTAATAAAAACCATGTTGCTACCCTGAAGGTAAGTCACAATTTCATTTAAAGACTCGTCTGCTGCGGCTTGTCCGATATCATGTTTTGCTCCAGCACCTAGACCTTTTGTCAAATTCATACCAATTTGAATTTTGGCATCTGCCTTGTTAGCTTTAAGATCTTGCGCATCTGTGTTAACGGCCACAAATTCTACTCCTTGCATACCGTCATCAATCATTGCGTTAATTGCATTTCCTCCTGCTCCACCAACTCCCATCACTAAAATTCTAGGTTTTAATTCTTTAAGTTCTCCACCACCTATATTAATTGTCATACTCCCTCCTTTTTAAATTTATTATCCCATTTTAATGCTGATCTATTTATGTAAGATTTCTTTCTTGCAATTAATTTAAAATTTTCAAATAATTTAGGATCCCATATTTGAAAAACTTTACCTAGGCCCACAAAAACAACGTTGGATTTGATTTTGGCATGTTTTAATAATTTTTCAGGAATTGACACCCTTCCTTCGCTATCAAAATTTAAGTTTATACTTTCTGATAAAACAGATGTTGCAAAATAATCTCTTTTGTCTTCGAAAGGTCCTAATGAGTCTATGCTTTCTGATAATTTTTCAATTCTATCCTGGGCACAGGCATCTAATGCAGCATGATTAAAAGAAGGATAGGTAACAAACCCATTAAACCCCATTGAATTCAGATATGCTCTAAAACTTGACGGCACGGACACCCTTCCTTTTTTGTCTAATTTGTTCTCGTAACTTGATAGAAACATCTCTCATCTCTCTCCCTTAAATCTCCATATAACCCCTATATTTGGGATTTCATGGGATAGTATGGGTATATTAAATTATAGTCAATACTTATTTGCTATCAATACTTGTAGGCATTTGGTCTAAATCTGAATACAAAACAGGAACATTTGAGAAGTAAAAGCTAGGCAATCTATAAGCCGGGTTTTGTCATTTAAGATGTCATTTATCTAGATTTAAACTCACGCTTAAATTCAAGCGACTAACCCTGATGACTAACTAAAGACTGTTTTTTGCTTTCGCGATGTCATCTCTTTTTAGTCTTGCTCCCAGTGGGGTTTGCCATGCGTTTTTTGTTACCAAAAAACCGGTGCGCTCTTACCGCACCTTTTCACCCTTGCCTCGATTTGGCGGTTTGTTTTCTGTGGCACTATCCCTAAGGTCACCCTCGCCAGCCGTTAACTGGCACCGTGTCTTTAAAGAGCCCGGACTTTCCTCTACATTAAAGTAGCGAACATCCAATTGCCTAGCAATTAGGGCTATAATACTTATTAGAAAAAAATCAAGATTTTTTTGATTTTATAGCTAAAAAACTGCTGATTTTCATGGTTTCTTGGTCTAAAACCCCATTAACATTTTCCTGCCTATATCTTCTCTGAAAGTTCTTGGTAATTCGTATTTTAAATTTTTTGCTAAGATACCTGTACCCAATAAGATTTAGATTTCTAAAAAAAAGATCATAACTTATTCTTTTAGATTCTGGCAGCTTTTTAATAATGGTTTTTTGGGGAAAAATTCCTAGACCTTTAGATGATAAATATATCCATGGAAACTTTTCTCCTGGATCTACCTTTCTTAAGGGAGCTATATCTGAGTGCCCCAGTATAAATCGATTCTTGATGTTGTATTTTCTTTTAATCTTTTTACATAATTTCACCAATTTATTTATCTGTGGTCTGGTAAATTTTTGATAGCCATACTGGTGACCTTTGTTAACTAATTCGATACCTATAGAATCTTTATTTAAATTTACATAATTACCCCACTTAGATTTTCCAGCATGCCAAGCAATATTTTGTTCTTTGACTAGATTAATAATCTCTCCTTTTCGGTTTATTAAATAATGGCAACTCACCTTAGATTTTGGGTTTGTCAATTTTTTTAAAGATTCGCGTTCAGATTGCATTCCAGTATAATGGAGTATTATCAATCTTATGCTTTTATTACCCCTTTTTTTGGTATTATAATTTGGAGAATAATATTTAGTAATTTTCATAAAAAAAATATATAACATAAAAAAGTTATGGCTAGAGGGATAAAAGTTTTTATTAGAGTGCTAACACTATCGTTTTTGGTGTATACAGCCCCTTTGTCTGCTTCAGAAAAATACACAGCTAGCGAATGTTTTGAAGGGGTAAGCAGAGCAACACTTAAATTCAATCGAGGCTTAGATAATGCAATTTTTAAACCGATTGCTAAAGGTTATAGAACATTACCGGTTCCGATACGCGTAGGGACGAGTAATGCCGTAGGAAACTTAAGATCATTACTAACCTTATCAAATAACTTACTTCAAGGAGATTTTAGAGGTGCTGGAAATACAGCAGGTAGGTTTGCTATAAATACTACTGTTGGCATATTGGGACTTTTTGATCCAGCAGCTAAAATGGGATTAGAAAAAAGAGGCAGAGAAGACCTTGGTCAAACTTTAGGTGTTTGGGGCTTAGGAACCGGATGCTATTTTGTTCTACCCGTTTTAGGACCAACGACAGCAAGAGATGCTGTGGGTCTGTTTGGTAATACATTAATAGACCCCGTGTATCAAATAACTCATAATAACGAAGTAATGGACAGAAGCTATTCCGAACATAATTATTATTATTACAAAGGAACTGATGCTGTTGATTTTAGGTCAAAAAATATTGAAACAATAGAGAGTTTAGAGAATAACTCTATAGATTTTTATGCTTCTGTTAAAAGTGTTTATTTGCAAAATAGAATAAAAAAAATATCAAACACTTTGGATACCGATTCAAAATCCCAAGATGACAGCGATTGGGAAGAAATAGATAACCAATAGAATCTGACATGAAAAGAGCTTTGTCTTTTGCAGGTATTGTTCTATTGATTTTGTTTTTTCCTCAAAATAAAGGTTTTTCTTATAGTACTGATCCTAAACAGTTTATATCTGAAATAATTGATGATGCTAAAATAATTCTCAATAATAAAAACGATTCTAAAAAGATAAGGGCAAAAAAACTTTCTGATATAGCTTTGAAGACTGTAGATATAAAAGGTCTTAGTTATTATACGCTTGGTTCTAAAAGAAAAGAACTCAGTGAAGATGAATTAAAAAAATATGAAAGAATTTTTAAGGATTATTTTATAAAAAGCTTTACTTCTAGATTAATTGATTATTCAGATCCTAAAATAGACGTTTTGTCCTCAGAAGAAGTGAACGCAAAATACACTATTGTAAAAACTGTATTGTTAGGAACCGATAAAAAGCCAGAAGTCAAAATTGATTGGAGAGTTTATACCAAAAATCCAGACAACCCCTTAATTCGGGATTTACTAATAGAAGGCTTAAGCTTAGCAAGAACACAGAAAGAGGAGTTTGCTTCAATATTGAGTTCAAATAACAATGATATTAATGCATTGTTTAAAAAACTTGAGGAGTTTATAAATAATTAGTTATGGTTTTATATTTAGTTTTAGCTTTGTGGTTAGTGGGAACGATGTCGGAGTAACTGGTGGGCCCGCCAGGATTCGAACCTGGGACCAATACATTATGAGTGTACTGCTCTAACCAGCTGAGCTACAGGCCCTTTTAGTATAAAATCTGATTTATAATTAATATATATCAAGTTGGATATCTATGAAAAAGATAATAACAGTGGTTGTCTCTTTGGTAATATCTTTAGTTCTAGTAGAAATTATTCTGAAAGTTACCGGATTTAAACCTTGGGAGTCAGTGGTATTTGAAAATCCAGGTATTTTTAAATCAGATCCAGTATTGGGATGGAAGGCAACAAAAGGTTCGTTTGAAATAAACCCTTCGAATTCCAAAGGGGAAAAGACATTAATGAATTTTGGAGAAAATGGAGATAGAAGAACGGGTCAGAAAAAAAAAGAAAACAGTCAGTCAGTAATTATAATAGGCGGATCGTTCGCTCAAGGTTGGGGGGTAAATGATGATGAAACTTTTTCATATATGTTTCAAAAAACAAACCCAAAAATAGAAGTCTATAACTTTGGTCAGTCTGGTTATGGAGGCGTTCAATCACTTTTGCTTTTGAAAAAAGAAATTAAAAAAATTAATAATACTAAATTGGTTATTTATGGTTTTATTGAACACCACGAATATAGAAATGTTGCAAGAAGCGCATGGTTAAGAACTTTAGCAAAATACTCTTCGAGAGGTTACTCTGATAGTCCATCAGTACCATTTGGAACTATTAATTCAGAAAATAATTTAGTAATAAATGAGCCCATAAGTTACATAAAGCTCCCTTTTAGAGAAATCTCTTCTCTAGTAACTCTAGTAGAGAAAGTTTATATGAAATTGAAAATCAAGAAAAGGAAAAAAATTCAAAAACTTGTTACTGAAAAAACTATTCTTGAAATGAAAAAAACAGCAGAGAGTAATAATTCTGAATTTATTTTATTAATGCTTGAATGGACAAATAATTATGCAAAGGAAAATTATGAAAATTTTTTAAAAGAAAATAAAATTAAATACGTTAATTGTGCATTTAAGTTAGACAGTAGTACTTTAGTGCCTGGCGATTATCATCCCAACAAAAAGGGTCATGAAATCTATAATAAGTGCTTGAATAGTTATGTAAAAGCTGGGGGTTTTTTAAATTTCTAATCTTTTTTTGATAAAATAACGAAAATATTAAATGTGAAAAACTCCTCTAAAAATTTTATCTTACTCATCAATTTAAATAATATAGTGGAAGGGTTATTTGAACAATTTTTTTTTAGTAAATCAATATTAAAAGATGAGTTCTCAAATATCTTAAGATATTGTTCTAAAGAATACATGTTTAAACCTAACTGGGTTATTGAATTTATCGTTTTTTTTTGGTTTCTATTAATCCTTCTAATTAAAAAAGATTTTGGAAAAATTAAATGAGACCATGGTATTAGAGGAAAAACTCTTCCGTGGTCACCATTAAAAAAATTATATAATGGACCAAAACCAGAAAAAATCTTTCCTTTAGGTTTAAGTAATTGATCCATTGACTTTAAAACGTCATCTAGATTTAATGTGTGTTCAAAAGTTTCTTTGGAAACAATATAGTCAAATTTTTCAGTTCCTTCCCATGAATTTATATCAATAAGCTTAAATTCTATTTTTTCATTATACTGGGGAAAGTTCTTTTCTAAATTTTCTTTTGCAAAATCTATGTATGAAGCATCTAAATCTATACCAACAATTTTTTTTGGATTATGTTTGGCTAAATCAATAGACATTGCCCCATGGCCACAACCAAAATCTAATACTGTTTTGTTATTTAAATCTGGTTTTCCACCCATTCTATCCCAAAAATACTTTTGACGACTTAATTCGCTATTAAAATAATCTAAGTATTTTTTGGTGAGCATTTTTTAGATAAAAATATTCCTACTTTAATTTTCTTAAAAAGACTACAAGTTTTTTTAAAAATAACAGAATAATATTTAACTTAAATATTAGGCCTAAATTTAATTTTAAACCCATGGCATTTAAGCTACCTATAGCCAAAGTTTTTGAAACTTTAGAAAAATTTTTAGAATCACACTCAAAACAACCATTTACAGTTAAAGTATCAAATCCAAATTCATTTTTAAAAATAAATGATAAAGATTCACTGTGCATAGAAATATCATGTTTGGTATTATCTATTTTTTTAAGACCAGAAAAAATAGAATATTCATAATTCTGGTTATTATCTAATAGAAAAATATTAAGTTTTTGAAAAGCCCCAAAAAAATTAAATTTATATAATAAATAAATTAAAGTTTTAGAATTTTTTTTGAATATTTGTTTTTGATAATTAATAAAATCATTTTGAATATCTTCAAGTGTTTTATTTTTTTTATAAAAATCTACCATCTTATTATTGCTATTTAACTGATACTTGTCTTTCCAAAATTCTAAAGAATTTTGATCTTGTTGCAGTTCACTTAAAATTTGTTTTTCACCTGGCCTCATTATTACAGAATCTACTGAATTTTTTTTTAGATAATCTTTTACCCTTTCTGGAGTATTAATAGAGTCATTCATATAAAAATTTAATTTGTTTGAAAAATAAACAAAACTAGCAAATGGTATTACTTTTTTGCAATTTAAAATTTTTGATTGATTACAAACATCAGCTAATTTTTCTTTGGCTGCGTTTTCTCTAAAAATTTTACCTTTTTTTCCTCCTTTCCAAGCTGCATAACTAAATTGTGTTAATAATACATCGAATGTACCAAATTTTTTTTTGAATTTTTTTATTTCTTTAATATTTCGAAGCGGACAATCGTTTAGGTTTAAAATTTTTGTATCTGGAGTTTTTATTGATATAGAGGAGTCGTAAAAATCATGTTTTATAATTTCTACTTCAATAAAATTTCCGATTTTATTTTTTTTTTGATCTAATTCTAAGACCTTAAAATTTTTATTTTTTAGAAAATTTATTACTCTTTGATCTTTTGTTTTTTGAAATAAAAAGATTATTCCTTTTTGAATAATTTTTTTTTTTATTTCATCATTTAATAAATAATTTGGATTAAAATGGTCGGGATGTTCATGTGAAATATAAATATGTGAAGTTCTATCTAATACTTGATTGATGTAATTATTTTCATTTTCATAAAGTAATCTCCATCCACTATGAAAAACAGATTTTGAATACCATGGGTCTGATAATATGCCTATTTCTCCACAACAAATTAAAACAGATGCATGGTTTATAAATTCTATTGTCGTTTTATTTTTATTCATTCCTATAAAACCTTTGTGCTGAACCTACCTTGCTATAACTAAAAATGCTTGGTACAAATTCTTGTACTGACTCTCCATCTACGTTTAAACAATCTATAAAATTCCAAAATTTTTTATCTATAGAAGCAACAGTTTTTACCTCTTCTCCTTCGTTATCAATTTTGATTATATGAATTTTTCCATGTTTTTTTATTATCTTGTCAATACAAGAATTGATGCTTAAAACATCGCACTTTTCTTTTTCGTAAAAATTTAATCCTTTTTCATTATTTAGTGAATTGTAAACACCGCTCTCCTCTAAATTTAAGTATGATGAAAAATTTTTAGAACTTACCGCATTTTTGTAAATAAAAAATCTATCCTTAAATTCTTTTAAATTTTCTTTTAATTTTGTAAAATTTTTTGAAGAAGGTTCGTAACAATAAACTATTGTTTTATCATTTCGTGTAAGCCAGTAAACTGCTGATAATCCTATATTAGAACCAATATCCAACACTATTTTATATTTTTGACTGTAAAAATAATCTTCGCGACAAAAAATTAAATTGAATGTTGAAAAATCATTTGCCGAATATAGATTTACTTTTGCTGTTCCAGTTGGTGAATTAAAATGTAATAACCTAGGGTATCTTCCTGATGAAAATATTTCACTAAATATTGCATTAAAAGGTTTTTTGTGAATATTAAAAAATTTGGATATGGCAAAATAATTTTCAATTTGAAATATTCTTTTGATGAAAGTAATAAAATTTCTTTTACCAATTTTAAACATTTGTTTAGATAAAAATATTTTAACTATTTTTCTAAAAAGCTTTTTAGCTGTTTTGATCTACTAGGATGTTTAAGTTTTCTTAAGGCCTTAGCTTCAATTTGTCTAATTCTCTCTCGCGTTACAGAAAATTGTAAACCAACTTCTTCCAAAGTATGATCGGTGTTCATTCCAATTCCAAATCTCATTCTTAGAACACGTTCTTCTCTGGGTGTTAATGATGCAAGAATTTTTGTAGTTGACTCACTTAAGTTTGATCTAATTGCTGTATCTAGTGGCTGCAGTGCATTTTTATCCTCTATAAAATCTCCTAAGCTACTATCTTCTTCGTCACCAACTGGTGTTTCTAATGATACAGGCTCTTTAGAAATTTTTAAAACTTTTCTAACTTTTTCTAATGGCATAGCTAATTTTTTGGCTAATTCTTCTGGTGTCGCCTCTCGACCAAATTCACTAAGAATTTGTCTCTGCGTTCTTACAATTTTATTTATAGTCTCAATCATATGAACAGGAATTCTGATTGTTCTAGCCTGATCTGCAATTGATCTTGTGATAGCTTGTCTTATCCACCAAGTTGCATATGTTGAAAATTTATATCCTCTTCTATACTCAAATTTATCTACGGCTTTCATCAATCCTATATTTCCCTCCTGAATAAGATCTAAGAATTGTAGTCCTCTATTGGTATATTTTTTTGCAATTGAAATTACTAGTCTCAGGTTTGCTTCGACCATTTCTTTTTTAGCTATTCTTGACTCTCTTTCACCTTTTTGAATTCTTTTTACTAATTGCTTAAACTCACCTACGGATAACTCCACGTTCTTACTAAACTCAACAAGCCTTTCTCTTATTTCATTAAATTCCTTTTGATGCTTTTTAAAAAAACTTCTCCATGTCTTATTTTCTTTTAAGAAAGATTCAAATTTTGGATTTATTTCATTGCCTATATAATATTTTACAAATTCTTCTCGAGATATCTTGTTGTCCAGTGCCAGCCTCAATAAAACACCTTCAAGTGATAGAATTTTTTTATTTTCTTTATAATGCGCTTGTACTAATTCCTCTACTACCGATGGGCTTAATTGCAAATTTTTAAAATCATTAACCAATATACCTTGGATTTTTTTCAAATTTTTATTTTTTGACACTGACAACTCTTTCGAATCAAGAATGCAGTTCAATTTTTCTATTTGGTATTTTTTTAGTTTAGCGTAGTTCTTTGATAAATTTGTTATTAATTGTATTATTTTGGGTTTAATTTCTTCTTCCATTGCGGCAAGAGAAACATTAAATTCATCTTCGGCATCAACATAATCTTCCTCTTTTTTCTTTTCATCGTCATTTTCTTTGTCATCTTTTTTAAGCTTGGCTACTTTCTTTTCTTTATCTGGTTTTTCCTCTAAATTTTTTTCTTCCTCTTCGTCATTTTCAAAATCTTCATAGGTTGAGTCTATGTCTATAATATCTCTTATTAAAAGTTCGTTCTTTTCGAGCTGATCTTTCCATTGAAAAATGGCTTTGGCTACTAAAGGGCTTTGTGTAAGAGCGTTTATCATCACATCTTTTCCCGCTTCAATTCTTTTGGCTATTGCAATCTCTCCCTCTCTCGAAAGTAATTCAACCCCTCCCATTTCTCGCAGGTACATTCTTATTGGATCGTCACTTTTCTCCGAGGTTTTGTCTGAATCAGTTTGGCTTGTTTCTTTCTTTTTTTGTGATTGAAAATCAGATTTTTTTTGTACTAAGGCAATTTTGTTGTCAAATATGATTAATATTGCTTTCTCCAGATTCTCTGATGAGCTTCCTCTTTTTCCTAAAGATTTTCCTAGTTCTTCATAGGTAATAAAGCCTCTGTGCAAACCCTTGTTTAAAAGCCTTTCAAAAGATTTGGTGATTAATTTCTTTTCCATATTTATGATTATGAGCCCCTCATTATATATAGAGACTAATTACGAAAAATCTATACCTAATTTACTCCTTGTTTCTCTGACTTTTCAACTGCATTAGATCTGCGTAAGATTTTTCATCAAATTCTTCGATTAGTTTATCTTCCAGTTCATCAATTTTTTTTGAAAACTTTATCTCATTTAATTCTTTAAGAATTTCATTAAACAAAAGTATCTGTTCATTTTTATCTTTTTTTTTAAATATATTTTTTATCACTGAATTTGTATTTATATCTTCAATATAATTAGTATATTTATTTTCTAAATCTTTTTTATTTTTCTCGTCAAATTCGTCCTTGGATATCATGGCTAAAATTTTTTCTTTAATTTCATTAAGTATTTTTGTAGATAAATCAATATCTTTTAAAATCTCAAGTCTTGGTGAGGCAATTTCTGGATAATTATAAATTACATACAATATTGAATATTCTTTAATCTCCTCCTTGGTTAGGTGATCTTTAGCAATAGAGATTTTCTTTGTTTCATTAAGCATTCTACTTGTTTGAAAGTTTTTGAATTTTTTATAATTTTGAATTGGAGTAAGTTTCTTTATTTTTTCTAGATAGTATTCCAATATATATTTTTTAAGAGTTTTATCCTGAATAGTTTGACATAAAGATCTTATTTTTTTTTCAAATCCTGTAATCGCAAATGGATTGTTTCTATCTAAAGAATTTGTGTAAGATCTCCATATAAATTCTTCTATGGAGAGGTTTGCTTCTAATAATTTTTCAAAATTTTCTTTGCCTTTTTGTTTTACATAATCGTCAGGATCTAGTTTGTTAGGTAAAATCATGAAACCAATTTTATTGTTTTCTTTTATAAATGATAAAAGTTGTTCTGCTATTCTCAAAGAAGCTTTTTGTCCGCTTGGGTCTCCATCCAAACATAAAATTGAATTTTTAAAAAATTTCCAAATTAAATTGATTTGGTTTTCCGTTAAAGCTGTTCCTTGATTTGAAACTACATTCCTTATTCCATGTGAATGCAAACTAACGACATCCATATATCCCTCCACGATTAAAACTTCTTGTTTTCTGTTGGGTATGGACTTAGCTTTTTCTAGATTAAAAATGTGTTTTCCTTTTTTATAAAATTCTGTCTCTGGTGAGTTTATATACTTTGCAATTTTACTTTGTTCAATTATTCTGCCGCCAAATCCTACAACATCACCCACAATATTTTTTATTGGAAAAATTATTCTGGAATGGAATCTGTCTACGAATTTTTTATATTTTTCATTTTTATAAAATAAACCAGTTTGTTTTAGATCTTCTTCTGAAAATTTTTTTAAAAGTAGATTGTAATAATCCAATTTTTTTGGGACGAAACCAATTTTAAATTCCTCCATAACTTTTTTATCCACTCCTCTGTTTTTTAAATATTGAAATGCATTAGATGTCTCGTCTGAAATAAGTTGCTTATGATGATAATCTGAATATTCTTTTAAAATATTTATATATTTTTGATATCTTTTTTCTTTTTCTTCATCATAAGCCGAAAATCTGTATGGTTGCATACCGGCTTCAGATGCTAATTGTCTTACTGCTTCCCCAAACTTAAAAGACTGGGTTTTCATTAAAAAATCAAAAATATTTCCATGCTCTCCTGAGCTAAAGCAATGATAAAATCCCTTTTCATCACTTACGGTGAAAGAAGGAGTTTTTTCACTTGTAAAAGGAGATAGACCAACAAACTCTTTCCCTCTTTTTTTCAATTGAACTGTTTTTCCAACAACCTGGGAAACCTTTAATCTTAGCTTAATTTCTTCTAGATAATTTTTAGGATACTTCACGTTACTTTAAGTTCTCCTTTATAATTTGACTCACTTTTGAAAAATCTAAAACATCAGAATACTCTTTTTTTAATGCGCCCATTACTTTACCCATATCCTTAACGGAGTTAGCGCCAACTGTTTTTATTGTCTGAAGACAAATTTTCTTTGTTTCTTCTGCATTTAGTTGTTTTGGTAAAAATTCATTAATAATTTTAATTTCTGACATTTCGTTTTCCAGTAATTCGTTTCGGCCAGCCTTTTTATATGCATCGCAGGAATCATTTCTCTGTTTTACCATCTTTTTGAGAAGTCCTATCAAATCTTCGTCTGGCAAAAACTTCTTATCTTTCATTTTTTTAGCAATCATTGTGTCTTTTATAGCTGCAATTACCAATCTCAGGGCTAAATACGTTCTTTTGTCTTTTGACTTTAAAGCCTCACTCAGCTTAGTCTCTATTTTCATCTGTAGGGACATATAATTTCTAAACTTACTTTAATCACATTTTATCTTCAAAAGAAAAAAGAATGGGGTTGACGACTGTTAGCCTTTTTCATATAAAGCGCAAAACCTTATTTAAAAGGTTTTTGTTTAACTCATGAGTTGTATTTGAGACAAATCATAAATAGAAAAAAAGATAATTCAAATAATTTTTCGACAGGTATTTTAGTTTTTGAAGATGGTACTAGCTTTTCCGGCAACGGTATAGGTTATGAGGGTGATGCGGTTGGAGAAGTTTGTTTTAATACTTCAATAACTGGTTACCAAGAGATAATAACAGACCCATCTTATTCAGATCAAATTATTAACTTTACCTTTCCTCATGTTGGAAATGTTGGAACAAATCCTGAGGATAATGAAGCAGACAAGGCTTGGGTTAAAGGAGTTATATTTAACTCAAATGTTACTGAGCCATCGAATTACAGATCTATTAAAAAGCTAGACCATTGGCTTAAAAAAAGAAAAATAGTTGGGATCGTTGGATTGGATACAAGGGTAATTACAAATTATATAAGAGACAAAGGTGCGCCCAAAGGTATTATTCAGTTCTCAAGAAAAGGCAAACATAATCTTAAAGAACTTGTAAATAAATCTAAATCATGGAACGGACTTCTGGGTCTAGATTTGGCAAAAAAAGTTAGCTGTAAAAATATTTATCATTGGTCTTCTCTAAAGTCTTGGGACAAAAAGAAAGGATATACAAAAAACAAAAAAAATAAATATAAAGTTGTTGCCGTAGACTATGGTATTAAAAAAAATATACTCAGATGTTTCTCAGATATCAATTGTTCGGTAACTGTTGTTCCAGCAGACTATTCGGCAGAGAAAATAGTTAAATTAGGTCCTGATGGAGTTTTTTTGTCCAATGGACCTGGAGATCCAGCAGCAACAGGAAAATATGCCATACCAATAATAAAAAAATTGATTGCTAATAAAATTCCAATATTTGGTATCTGTCTTGGACACCAATTATTATCTCTGGCCTTAGGTGCAAAAACAAAAAAAATGTCACTTGGTCATAGAGGTGCTAATCATCCTGTTAAAGACTTGTCTACGAGTAAAGTTGAGATTACAAGCCAAAATCATGGTTTTGAAGTTGATCCAAAGTCAATTCCTAGTTCGGTAAAGATTACTCACAAATCTCTGTTTGATGGCTGCGTTGAAGGGATCGAGGTAAAAGAAAAAAAAATATTTTCGGTACAATATCACCCTGAGGCGAATCCGGGACCACAAGATAGCAAATACTTATTTGATAAATTTTTGAAAAATATAATAGCAGCTAAAAAAGATGGGAAAAAGAAAAGATATTAAAAAAATTTTAGTTATAGGGGCAGGTCCAATTGTAATTGGTCAAGCTTGTGAATTTGATTATTCGGGAACCCAAGCATGTAAAGCTTTAAAGGATGAGGGTTACAAAGTAATATTAATTAATTCCAACCCTGCAACAATAATGACAGACCCAGAAATTGCTGACAAAACCTACATAGAACCAATTACAACTGAAATTGTTGAAAAAATAATAAAAAAAGAAAAACCATGTGCAATTCTACCAACTATGGGCGGACAAACTGCACTCAATACAGCAATCTTAATGGAAAAAAAAGGAATATTGAAAAAAAATAAAGTTGAGTTAATTGGAGCAAAAGCTAAGGCAATATCCAGGGCTGAAGATAGAGATCTTTTCAGAAAATCAATGAAAGAAATAAATTTAGATTTGCCTAAATCTGAAATAGTTAACTCATTCAACAAATCAAAAAAAGTTCTAAAAAAAATTGGTTTGCCAGCAATCATAAGACCTTCTTTTACTTTAGGTGGTACAGGTGGAGGAATTGCAAAAAATAAAAAAGAATTCTTCGATTTGATAAAGGCTGGTCTTTCAGAATCTCCGGAAAATCAAGTTTTGGTAGAAGAGTCTCTCGAAGGATGGAAAGAGTTTGAAATGGAGGTTGTCAGAGATAAAAAAGATAACTGCATCATAATTTGTTCAATTGAAAATGTTGATCCGATGGGAACACATACTGGTGATTCTGTCACTGTTGCACCCGCATTAACATTAACAGATAAAGAATTTCAAATTATGAGAAATGCATCGATTGAATGTTTGAGAAAAATTGGTGTTGAGACCGGTGGGTCTAATGTTCAATTTGCTATTAATCCAAAAGACGGAAGGATGGTTATTATTGAAATGAATCCAAGAGTCTCTAGATCGTCTGCTTTAGCTTCAAAGGCTACAGGCTTTCCAATTGCAAAGGTAGCTGCAAAATTAGCTATCGGTTATACTCTTGATGAATTAACAAACGAAATCACTGGAACAACTCCTGCATCATTTGAACCAACAATAGATTACGTTGTAACAAAAATTCCAAGATTTACTTTTGAAAAATTTAAATCAGCCAAAGTTAAATTAGGGACCTCTATGAAATCAGTTGGAGAAGCAATGTCTATAGGAAGGAATTTTAAAGAATCTTTCCAAAAAGGACTGGTTTCTCTAGAGATTGGTTACAAAGGATTAGATTCGCTTAACGAATTATCTGATAAAGAATTAAAAAAGAAATTAAGTCAAAACTTGCCTGACAAACTTATTATCGTTGCTGAAGCTTTAAGAAGAAAAATTAGTATTAAAAATATTTATAGATATACAAATATTGATCCTTGGTTTTTGGAACAAGTATCTGAGTTGATTGATGAAGAAAAAAAATTAAAAAAATACGGCATACCAAAAACATCTAAGGAACTGTCTCATATTAAATCTATGGGATTTTCTGATGATAAAATTGCAGAATTAACTAAAACTACTTTGAACGAAGTCAAAAAACAGAGAAAACAATTAGGTGTACTTCCTGTATTTAAGAAAATTGACACTTGTGCAGCTGAGTTTAAGTCAGAAACTCCATATATGTATTCGACTTATCAAAGATTGGATGGAGAATTATCTGCGTGTGAGGCTAGCCCAACAAATAAAGAAAAAATCATAATATTAGGAGGCGGACCAAACAGAATTGGTCAAGGTATAGAATTTGATTATTGTTGCTGTCAGGCAAGCTTTGCGTTGAAAGAAAAAGGGTATGAAACGATTATGCTAAATTGTAATCCAGAAACAGTTTCCACGGATTATGATACTAGTGATAGATTGTATTTTGAACCTTTAATAGAAGAACATGTCTTGAATGTAATAAATAAAGAAATGGAAAACGGAAAATTGCTTGGTGTTATCGCTCAATTTGGCGGTCAAACACCCATAAAATTAGCAAAAACTCTTGCAGAAAATAATATTCCAATTTTAGGTACTCAGTTTGATTCTATTGACCTTGCAGAGGACAGAGAAAGATTCAAAGAAATACTGATTAAAGAAAATTTAAAACAAGCAGATAGTGGTATCGCAAAAAATAAAGCTGAATCTTTTGAGATTGCTAATAAAATAGGTTTCCCAATTGTTATTAGGCCATCTTACGTTCTTGGTGGAAGAGGTATGGAAATAATTCATAGCCAATCAGATTTAGAAAAATATATAGATGAAGCTGTGAAAGTATCGGGATCAAATCCTGTTCTTATTGACAAATTCTTAAATGACGCAACTGAGGTAGATGTAGATGCCGTATCAGACGGAAATAAAATTTTTGTTTCTGGAATCATGGAGCACATTGAAGAAGCAGGAATACATTCTGGGGATTCCGCATGTTCCTTGCCTCCATACACATTGAATAAAGAAATTATTAACGAAATAGAAAAACAAACTAAGCAGTTGGCTATTGCGCTAAAGGTGGTAGGCTTAATTAATATCCAGTTTGCAGTTAAAGGCAGTGAAGTTTATGTCCTAGAAGTAAATCCTAGAGCAAGCAGAACTGTACCGTTTGTTTCAAAAGCTACAGGGCTTCCTGTTGCTAAAATAGCATCCAGAGTAATGGCGGGCGAAAAACTGTCTGATTTTGATTTAAGAAGAAAAAACGAAAATACTTTCGCAGTAAAAGAAGCTGTATTTCCTTTCAATAGGTTTCCTGAGGTAGATGTGCTTTTAGGTCCAGAAATGAAATCAACTGGTGAGGCAATGGGATTTGATGAAAATTTTGGTTTGTCTTTTGCTAAAAGTCAAATAGCAAGTAATAATAACATTCCTTTAAAGGGAACTGCTTTTATTTCCGTAAAAGATAAAGATAAAGAAAAAATATTAAATAATGCAAAAAAATTAATAAAATTAGGATTTTCGATATGTGCAACTTCTGGAACAGCAAAATATTTAATGTCTAATGGAATTAAATGCAAAAAAATTAATAAAGTTAACCAAGGATCTCCTCACATAGTAGAAAAGCTAAATAAAAAAGATATTGCTCTAGTAATTAACACCACAGAAGGGAAAAATTCAATATCGGATTCTTTTGGTCTAAGAAGGTCGAGTTTAATGAATAAAATTCCTTACTTTACTACAATGCCTGCTGCAGATGCCTGTGTAGAGTCTATTGAGGCACTGAAAAAATACCCTATAAAAGTAAGAGCCTTACAAGATAATTAGGTTCTGCAGGCCATATCTTGACCGCAGCATAATGGAGATTTTATTTTTCCGTGATCTTTCGGGCATTTAGAAATTTGAACCTGTTTTCCCCCATCAAGCTTTAGGTTGTCATTAACCAGTGGAGAATTGCATTTTCCACATGTGGCATTGACTGACATTCCGCATTTTGAACATTGGTATGTTGCCATATTCCCTCCAACGCTAAGCATATACGATTAGGATTTCACTTTCCAGTCTGTTTTAAATGAAACATAGTTAACTTGTACGCAGCGTCTTTCTTTTTTGATTTCTTTTTTTTCCATGCCATGCCAAGTATTTGGCCCACTAGTAAAGAAATAACCATAATTATTTCTGTAAGGAACAGTTTTGACTTTATTAAGTTTTTCATCATAGAAGTCGGTTCCTAAGTTTTCTGATTCATTAAAGGGATTAACAAATATTAATGATGATAATAATTTCTCTTTAATATCGCAGTGTGGCTTAAGCCAAAATCCAGTTCTATCGCAAATTACCTCTACTCTTACAAAAGAGTTTGATAAATCTTTTTTTATTAGTTCACCTATATACTGGTGCACGTTTTTTGAACAAAGTTCATTAATAAAATTTGTTAACTCAGGAAAATTTTTTGAGTTTTCTTTCGTTACAAAACATCTGTATTTTTTAGCCTTCCCTCCAGAACTAATTCCTTCTCTATATGCGCCCTCGCCTCCATCGATAGCTCTTGTTCCATCGTATTTAAGACCATCGATAATAGGGTTGGCAATTTCAGCACTACAAACCTCTTTTATGGCCAATTCTGTCAAAGGCTGGTTTATGGCCCAATGTTTAAAAGGTTTGTCGTAAGTTTCCAATCTTGACTTTAATGAGTTAAATAATTCCATTTGTTTTCATTTTTGCTTTTACCATAGATGCGGCACGATTAACTTCGTCTAATCCGCTATAAGTCCAATGCTCAATTTTATCATTCAGATCCCTAATTATACCAAGATCTTTGAACAATTTATAAAACTTTTCAAATCTATGAATACTTAATTTGTTATTCATTTGCGCAACATATACTGGCTTCCCTGTAATAGCAGCTTCCGAAATCATTGATGTCGAATCGCAAGTTACAATAATAATGCTCGCAAGGCCCAATGAAGATAAATAGGCTTTTTTGTCTCTCTCTTTTATTACCAAATGCTCTTCGTTGAAGTAATTATAAGCAAGTTTTAGTATATTTTCTGGTGTTCTATATGATGGAATAACAATTAATTTATATTTTGAGGAAATAAACATATTTTTTATTTTTGCAAACATTTTATTCATTTGTTTTTCAGAAAAATTGTAATATTTGTTTGGACCTCCAAGTATAAAAGTTACAATTTTTTTATCTCCTTGGTTAGGTTTTAAATAGTTTGTATTTTTACTAATTTCATCGTTTGTAAGATAATGTATGGCACCCCTAGTTTTTATAACATTGTCTCCATTCAAATTATCGTGTTCTGGGCAAATAATAGAATCAAAATTTTTCAAATTTACCTTTGGATCCTGAATATGAATATTAAATACTTCATTTTTAAATCTTTTTTTTAATAAAATGGAAGGAATCACGCTTTTTCTTCCACAGGAAATAATAACCTTGGCATCACAAATAAATTTTTCCTTCAAAATACCATCGAATACTGGTGTTATTTTTGGGGGAATAAAATTCCAAAACTTATTAAGTTGTATTGTTTCATGTCTAAAACTTAACCCCAAAGCTTTAGCCAGACCTTCGACTTGGCTTATCATACCATGCATACCCTGAGTCAGAAGGAGAGCTTTTAGCTTTAGCATAAGATACCTTATATATTTCTATATTTTATTTATCCACATATAAAATACAGAATATCTTTTTATTTAAATAATAAACCTTTATACCTCCTACATGGAAATATGCGTATTGAGGAAGATGTCAAGTTGGATTATGCCGATGTATTGTTTCGGCCAAAAAGAAGCACCTTACATAGCCGTAAGGATGTAAAACTCAGGCGCACTTACAAATTTAAATATAGCAATCACGAATGGTCAGGCATTCCCTTGATGGCTGCCAACATGGATGGTGTTGGGGAGCTACAAATGGCTGAGGAATTGGCCGAACACGAAATAATGACCTGTTTAACCAAACAACACAACACAAAGACCATAAAAAAATTTTCTTCTATTAAGAAAATCTTTCCTCATGTTGTTCTTAGTACTGGAACAAATGATGAGGATTATAAAAGGCTAAATGAAGTTTTAAAAGAATACAGTTTTTTTGAATTTATTTGTATTGATATTGCAAACGGCTATTCTGACCATTTTAGTAAATTTGTTAGTTCCGTTAGGAAGAAGTATCCAACCAAAACTATAATTGCAGGAAACGTGGTCACAGCTGACATGACTCAAGAGCTAATTCTAGCTGGCGCAGATATTGTGAAAGTAGGAATTGGTCCAGGAAGTGTTTGTACTACCCGTATTCAAACGGGCGTGGGATACCCACAACTAAGCGCTGTTATTGAATGTGCGGATGCAGCTCATGGATTGGGTGCTCACATTATTGCAGATGGAGGCTGCACATGTCCTGGCGATGTGGCAAAAGCATTTGGTGGAGGTGCTGATTTTGTAATGCTTGGAGGAATGTTTGCCGGCCATGAAGAAGGCGGTGGTAAAATTGTGAAAAAAAATGGTTCAAAATTTATAGAATTTTATGGTTCAAGTTCTGACACAGCTATGAATAAACACTATGGAGGGGCCGCTGATTACAGAAGTAGTGAAGGAAAAAATGTCCAATTAAAATATCGTGGAAAAATAAAAGATACAGTTTTAAATATCTTGGGCGGTTTAAGAAGTAGCTGCACATATGTCGGTGCCCCATCCTTAAAACAGCTGAGCAAGTGCACAACTTTTATAAGAGTTAATCAACAATACAATGATACATTTGAATAAAATTTTTAAGGTTTAAATTTATTTAAAAGTACCTATATAAGCCATAAGTATGAAGAAACATTCTAAAGTATTAATTTTAGGATCTGGTCCAGCTGGTTACACAGCGGCTATTTATGCTGCTAGAGCGATGCTTAAGCCAATATTGGTGTTTGGGTCTGAACCAGGAGGTCAGTTAACAACAACTACAGATGTTGAAAATTTTCCTGGATACTCAAAAGTGATTCAAGGTCCTTGGTTAATGGAAGAAATGAAAGGCCAAGCAAAAGCGGTGGGAACTGAAATGATCCAAGATCATATAAGCAAAGTAGATCTATCAAAAAAACCTTTTACAGCAACAGGCGATAGTGGTCAGGTTTATACAGCTGACAGCTTCATAATCTCAACTGGTGCACAAGCGAGATGGTTAAATTTAAAATCCGAGCAAGAATTTAGGGGATTTGGTGTTTCGGCTTGCGCAACATGTGATGGTTTCTTTTTCAAAGAAAAAGAAGTGGCAGTTGTGGGAGGTGGTAATGCAGCTGTAGAAGAAGCAATGTTTTTAACTAAATTTGCATCTAAAGTAAAACTCATTCATAGAAGAAATGAATTAAGAGCTGAAAAAATGCTTCAAGCAAAATTAAAAGCAAACAAAAAGATTGAAATTATATGGGATAGCGTTGTTGAAGACGTAATTGGAGAAAAAAAACCAAAATCAGTTAAAGCAATAAAAATTAAGAACATTAAAACTAATAAAACTTCTGAGCTAAAAGTAGATGGGCTTTTTATTGCTATAGGACATGACCCTGCTACATCACTATTTAAAGGTCAGATAAAAATGGATAAAGAAGGTTATATAATCACTAAACCGGACTCTACAGTTACTAATGTACCTGGAGTTTTTGCCGCTGGAGATGTTAAAGACAAGATATTCAGACAAGCAGTAACAGCTGCTGGAATGGGTTGTATGGCTGCACTCGAAGTAGAAAAATTTTTATCGTCAAAATAATAAATTTATGTGCCCGATTTGTTGGATAACTGGTTTTATCGCTGCCTTATTTGGTGGTTCACTTTTAGCAATTGTTAATCATCCAATATCATGGATCTTGAGTATAATTTTACTTTCTTATGCCTTTTTTAAATTTTATGAAGCAAAGCAAAAAGGGAAAAAAATGAATGATGATACTAAAGCTAGAAACAGAAGAACAATTTTTAGATTTATTCAGGGAGTTGTTATTGGCTCTATTGCATCCATAACTATTTTTTATAGTTTAACCTACAAAGAACATCAAAGAATGCATGATCTTCTCGAAAAACATGGTATAGAAAAACATGAGCACTAAAGTTTTATTAACAGGAATAAGTGGATGGATTGCAAAACATACTGCAATAGAATTATTAAAAGCTGGCTATGAAGTTTTAGGAACAGTAAGAAATAAAAATTTAATTGAACAAACCAAAGAAACTATAGGTAAATACGCTCCTACTGATAAATTATCATTTGTTGAATTAGATCTTGTTAAAGATGCTGGATGGGATGAAGCAGCAAAGGGATGTAAATATATATTTCATATTGCCTCACCTTTTCCTATGAAAGTTTCAAGAAATAGAGAAAGTTTATTACCTCCTGCTGTTGATGGAACTTTAAGAGTTTTAAAAGCTGGAGTAAATGCAGGTGTGGAACAAATAATTAAAACTTCTTCAATCGTTGCAATGTTTAGAAAGCCTAACAGAAGCAATCCCTACACATTTGGAGAAAATGATTGGACTGATGAAAATTGGGTAGAAGGTGTGAATGACTATTTCTTGTCAAAAACAAAAGCAGAAAGAATGGCATGGGAGTTTATGGAGAGTAAAGGATTAAGAAATAAATTAACTTGTATTTGTCCTGGCGGAGTTTTTGGAGATGCCTTAGATAAAAAAGGTGGTACATCAATAGAATATGTTAGACAATTTATGGCAGGCAAATTTCCAGGTGCGCCTAAATTTGCAGTTTTAATTTCTGATGTGAAAGATATAGCAAAAGCACATGTTGCTTGTATTGGAAATAATAAAGTCGGTGGAAGGAGATTAATTGTTGGTAAAGAAGTAAAAAAACTAGTTGAGTTATCTCAAATAATGGCTGAAGCAATGCCTGAGTATGCAAAAAAACTTCCCAAAAAAGAACTTCCAAATTTCATGGTAAAATTAATAAGCTATATAGACTCAAGCGCTAAAATGATGATACCCGATCTTGGAATTTTAATGCAAACCGATAGTGCTTATGCAGAAGAATTATTAGGTTTTAAATTTAAACCTGCAAAAGATTGTATGATTGAGAATGCTAAATCAGTCGTTAGACTTGGATTAGTTTAAACTTTCACAAAACGATTTTATTCTATCTAAAGCTTTTTTAAGATTTTCCATGGAGGTAGCATAAGAAATTCTGAAATATCCATCTAAACCAAATGCAGATCCCTGAACCACAGCTACTTCCGCTTTTTCAAGTAATTTTTCTACAAATTCTTTATCTGTTTTTAATTTTGTCTTTTTACCTAGCAACTTTTTGCAATTTGGGAAAACATAAAAAGCTCCACTTGGTTTCAAACAACTTAAGCCATTAATGCTATTTAAAGTTTCAACAACGTAATCCCTCCTCTCCTTAAAGGAGTCAGATCTTGTTTTTATGAAATCTTGAGTTCCATTCAAAGCTTCTACTGCTGCTGCCTGACTAATCGAAGATGGATTTGTTGTAGATTGGGATTGAATTTTTGCTACAGCTTTAATTATATCCTTCGGACCAGCACCATACCCTATTCTCCATCCAGTCATAGAGTAAGATTTACTTACACCATTCATTGTTAATGTTCTGTCTTTTAAAGCTTTAATTTGAGCAATGGTAAAAAATTTGAAATCATCATATGTAATATGCTCATAAATATCGTCACTAAGTATATAAACATTTTTATTTTTTATTAATATTTTTGATAAATCTTCTATCTCTTTCTTTGTATAACAAGATCCAGTTGGATTAGATGGTGAGTTTATAATTAACCATTTAGTTTTTTTTCCAATGGCTTTTTTTAATTCATCTGGAGTTATTTTGAATTCATTTTTTTCAGAACATTTTACTATTTTAGGTTTTCCACCAGCTAATAAAACCATGTCTGGATAAGACACCCAATATGGCGCCGGGATAATTACTTCGTCACCTGGATTTAAAGTCGCCATGAAAGCGTTATAGAGTACTTGCTTTCCTCCAGTTCCAACTGAGATTTGATCTAGTTCATAAGTTAAATTATTCTCTCTAGAAAATTTTTCTTTGATAGCCATTTTGAGTGCTGGAGTTCCGTCTACAGCTGTGTACTTGGTGTCGCCTCTTTTAATAGCCTGAATAGCCGCCTCTTTAATATTGTCTGGCGTATCAAAATCAGGTTCCCCTGCCCCTAATCCAATTACATCTTTGCCGGCAGCTCTCATTTCCCTTGCTTTTGAGGTAACAGCTATGGTTGGGGACGGTTTTATTCGTTTTAAACTATTGGAAACTATGCTCATTGAAATTTATAATATTTTGTTATTATTAACATAAAATGCAAAATTCTTATCAAGAAAAAATAGGTAATTTGGAAGCTAATACCTCTATTGTTAGAAAAAAACTTGAGGGCGGAATAAAGTTTAAAATAAAAAGTAGTTTTCAACCTGCTGGGGATCAACCAGAAGCAATAAAAAAAATACTTGGGAATTTAAAGGGCAAAAAAAATGAACAAGTTTTATTGGGTGTAACCGGGTCTGGAAAAACCTTTACAATGGCCAAAGTTATAGAATCTGCCAACAGACCTGCCCTTGTTCTTGCTCCGAACAAAACTTTAGCTGCTCAGTTATACGGGGAAATGAAAAATTTTTTTCCAAACAATGCTGTTGAATATTTTGTTTCTTATTATGACTACTATACTCCAGAAGCCTATGTACCTAGATCGGATACTTACATAGAAAAAGAAGCATCAATAAACGAACAAATTGATAGAATGCGTCATTCGGCAACAAGATCATTACTTGAGAGAGATGATGTAATTATAGTTGCTAGCGTATCATGTATCTATGGACTTGGTTCAGTCGAAGCATACAGTAAAATGACTTTAACCATAAAAAAAAATTATGAATATGAAAGAGATGAAATAATAAAAACTTTTGTAAATTTACAATACAAAAGAAATGATCAAAATTTTTTTAGAGGAACTTTTAGGGTAAGGGGAGAAAATTTAGAAATATTTCCATCCCATTTAGAAGATAGAGCTTGGAGACTAACCTTGTTTGGAAAGAAATTGGAAAAGATTGAAGAATTTGATCCTTTAACAGGTGATAAAACAAACGATTTTGGAATTATAAAGTTATATGCAAATAGTCACTATATTACACCTAAACCAACTATAGATCAGGCCATCAAAGAAATAAAAAAAGAATTAGAAGAAACACTTGAAAAGCACAAAGCAAATAACAAACTTCTTGAAGCACAAAGGTTGAGGGAGAGAACAAAATTTGATTTGGAAATGATAGAAGCTACTGGAACTTGTGCTGGAATTGAAAATTATTCAAGATTTTTATCGGGCAGAAAAAGAGGGGAACCACCTCCTACTCTTTTTGAATATTTTCCAGACAATACAATTGTATTTGTTGATGAGAGCCATGTAACTGTTCCTCAGTTGAATGGAATGTATAAAGGTGATCACACAAGAAAAAGTACTCTTGCAGAATATGGTTTTAGATTGCCATCTTGCATGGATAATCGTCCTTTAAAATTTGAAGAATGGGATGCAATGAGAACTCAAACTGTATTTGTTTCAGCAACACCAGGGCCATGGGAGCTTAAACAAACTCAAAACCAATATATTGATCAGGTTATCAGGCCCACGGGTCTGATTGATCCAAAAGTAGAAATTAGGCCAGCAAAAACTCAGGTAGATGATTTATTTCACGAATCTAAAAAAATTATTGATAAAGGATATCGAATTTTAGTTACAACACTCACAAAAAAAATGGCTGAAGATTTAACAGAATATTTGCATGAGAATGGACTTAAAGTTAGATATCTGCACTCAGACATAGATACCTTGGAGAGAATTGAAATTATTCGAGACTTAAGAATGGGAGTTTTTGATATTTTGATTGGAATTAATCTTCTTAGAGAAGGACTAGATATTCCAGAGTGTGCACTGGTAGCAATTCTAGATGCAGATAAAGAAGGGTTCTTAAGATCAGAAACATCATTAGTGCAAACTATCGGTAGAGCCGCAAGAAATGTTGACGGAAAAGTTATTCTCTATGCAGATAAAATTACAAAAAGTATTGAGAAAGCCATTAAAGAAACGAACCGAAGAAGAAAGAAACAACAAGAATACAATAAAAAAAACAATATTAGCGCTGAGTCAGTAAAAAAAGAAATCAATGATATTTTGCAGTCTGTATATGAAAAAGATTATGTAAAAGTAAGTGAAGGATCAAATGTTGGTTCAAATTTAAAAAAACATTTAAAAGCACTAAACAAAAAAATGAAGGAGGCTGCGTCTAATTTAGAATTTGAAGAGGCTGCAAAAATCAGAGATGAAATAAGAAAATTAGAGGCCAATGAGTTAGAAATAAATTTGAATCCTAAGATTTCACAGTATAATCTTAAAAAAAAGGTGTATCCTCAAGGTAGATCAACTATGGGAATGCCGGGAAATAAACCTAAAAAAGCATTAAAAAAATGGAAGCAAAAAAAATAATTATAACTGGTGGGGCAACAAGAATCGGGGCAGCAATTGCAAAATCGTTAGCTGATGAAGCTACGGATATTACGCTTCATTACAACTCATCATTTTTGCAAGCGAAAAAAGTTAAAAAAGAACTAGATGAATTTGGAATAAACACCTTCCTTTTAAAATCCAATCTAGGTAAAGAAAAAGAAGCTACTCAGTTAATTAAAAAAGCTAAAAAACAAATGGGCGGTCTTGACTGCCTAATCAATAATGCTTCGATTTTTGAAAATGACGATATATCTAATTTTAATTCAAAATCTTGGGAAAAACATATTATAGTTAACTTGAAGTCTCCCTCAATATTAATGAGAGAATTTTTTAAATTAGCAAAAAACAAACATGGAAATATTATTAATATAATTGATCAAAGAATTTTTAAACTAACACCATTTTTCTTTTCCTATTCGGTGAGTAAATATGCGCTTGCTGCTGTTACCAAAATCTCTGCAATGAAGTTTGCTCCTAACATTAGAGTAAATGGCATCGCTCCAGGACCAACCATTAAAAATAAAAGACAATCTGAAAAACACTTTAGATCCCAATGGAAATCTACAATTCTTGAAAAACAGGTCGACGTAAATAATATTTGTAATTTAGTAAAATACTTTATTGAAAATGATAGTGTAACTGGACAAATTATGAGTGTAGACAGCGGTCAAAGCTTAGGCTGGAAAACTCCTGATATAATAAAGAGTAAAGAATGAAAATTATTAAATTCAAAAAAAAAAAATATTTTAACTATAAACGAAAGATACTCGTTAGAG
>CACIZC010000006.1 GCA_902591045.1 uncultured Pelagibacteraceae bacterium
AAAAAAATGTAATGAATAGTAAATTTATTAAATCAGCTTATATAATAGTAATTTTAATGTTTAGTTATTTTGTAATTTTAAATTATTTTTCAGAAGCCAACGTAAGTAAAATCAACAATAACCGTTTAAATTTTGATAAACAAGTAAACGATTACCAGAAAAATCTACATGTTCTAAAAAATGATACGAACAATGTTATTTTTTACAATACTGAATCACTTATTGAAAAAAAAATTAAAAAAAGAAAGTTTTGGGAATTACTTAATAATAATGAATAGAAAAGCAATAATTTTGAGCATCAAGGGATTTAATTTAAGCAAGGAAGAGGAAAGTTTAATAAAAGATGAAAAACCTTGGGGAATAATTTTATTTAAAAGAAACATAAAAAACACCAAACAATTAATTGAATTAACATCTAAAATTAGAAAATCTATTAGAGATCCACTATACCCCATTATAATCGATGAAGAAGGAGGTAGGGTTTCAAGGATATCAAAGATTATTGATACCAAAAAATTTTCTCAAAATTTATTTGGAAAAATTTATTCTAAGGATAAAATTACAGGAAAATATTTATACGTGGAGTATCTGAAATTAATTTGTAACTTTTTTAAAATTTCAGGAATTAATATTAACACTATACCAGTTCTAGATATTTTAAAAAAAAATACCCACAAAATAATTGGAGACAGAAGTTATTCAAACAATATTGCAGCGATTCAATCTTTAGGAAAAATTTGCATAAATACATTAAGAAAATCAAAAATTGGGAGCGTATCAAAACACATACCTGGACATGGCAGTTCTAATTTAGATAGCCACAAAAAAACACCAATAGTAGAAAATTCTTATCAAAATTTAATAAAAAATGATTTTAGAGCATTTCAAAATATTAATTCACATTTTGTAATGACAGCACATATTATTTATAAAAAAATCGATCCTTTTAACGTATGCACACATTCCAGAATTGTTATTAGTGAAGTTATTAGGAAAAGAATTGGATACAAAGGATTGATAATGTCAGATGATATTTCAATGAAGTCACTAAGTAAAAATTTATTATACAATGCAAATAAGGCTATTTATTCAGGTTGTAATCTTGTTTTATATTGTGGAGGAAACATAAAAGAGTCTAAAATGTTAATAAATCAAGTTAACAAAATAGATGATTTTACTACTAAAAAAACTTCAGAATTTTACAGATTTTTAAGATAAAATTACAAGATGGAATCAGTTCAAAAAAACTCAATTTTGGTGGACATACCAAATTATAGTGGACCCTTAGAAACATTGCTTGATCTAGCTAAAAATCAGAAAGTCGATCTTGCCAAAATATCAGTCACCACTTTGGCTGACCACTTCTTAAAATTTATAAAAAATTTTAAAAACAAAAACTTAGATTTAGCTTTTGAATATCTATTAATGGCAACATGGTTAACGTACTTAAAATCAAAACTTTTACTACCTGATGATGAAGAAGGTGAATTTAAAGCAACTGAGATTGCTGAAAAATTAAAACTGCAGCTAAAAAAATTGGAACTTATCAGATTGTTGTCTGATCAACTTTTAAAAAGGAAAAGAATTGGAAGAGATATTTTTTACAGAGGAGCAAGAGGAGGCATCAGATCTATAAATAATCCAGTTTATAAAGTTACAATTTATGATTTAATAAAAACATATGCTGTTATTAAGTCACAATCGCTATATCAAACTATTCAAATACCCAAGTTACCTGTAATGAGCACACAGGAAGGTATAAGGCAAATTAAAGAAAACATGCAGTTAATAAATGATTGGAAAAATATTAGGGAACTTATACCAAATCCTGTATCAAGATCTAAAAAGCTTAAGAGAAGTGGATTAGCAGCTATATTTGCTGGAAGTTTGGAATTAACCAAGGACGGTCTAATTGATATTATGCAAAATAGTTTGTTTGGTGATATATTTATTAAAAGAATAGAACATACACCTTTAAAGTTAAAGTCAAAATAAGCTGAACATGGATAAAAAAAATAAAAACATAATTAATTTTCCCAAAAAAAAATCTAAGATCGAAAGAGAAGTTGAGGCTATAATCTTTTCTGCCGAAGAACCTTTAGATATTGAAACTATTGAAAGTCGTGTTGGATCAACAGGCAATATAAAAAAAATTTTAGAAAAAATTCAAGAAGAGTACGCGGATCGAGGAATTAATTTAGTATGTATTAGAAATAAATGGATATTTAGAACAGCTGTTGATCTATCTAAACTAATGTCTCTTCAAAAATCTACACAGAAAAAATTATCAAAAGCCACATTAGAAACTTTAGCAATTATTGTTTATCATCAACCAGTTACCAGATCAGAAATTGAAGAAATTAGAGGTGTAGCTTTTGCCACAAATACTCTTGAAATTTTATTAGAATTAGATTGGGTTAGACCATCAGGCAGAAAAGATGTACCAGGAAAACCTATACAATATATTACTACTGAAAATTTTTTAAATCATTTTAATATACAAAAATTAACTGATTTACCAACGATCGACGAACTTACATCCGCAGGGCTAATTGACAGTGGATCAGTAGATTCATCAATTTTTGGAACTGGCAAATTTTTTAAAGAGCAATCTATGTCAAATAAAGATAATATTTATTCAAACATAGATAAAGCCTTGAACGATTCAGGAAAAACAGAGGAATAAACATATTTATTTAATTAATATTATTGTATATAAATAATCATTATGGGTATAAGTTTTTGGCAAATAGCAATCGTCGTAGTTCTAGTAGTCCTATTGTTTGGTAGAGGAAAAATTTCTAGCCTGATGGGGGATCTTGCAAAAGGTATAAAAAGTTTCAAAAAAGGTATGTCGTCTGATGATTCAAATCAGACTAAAGATAATAAAAACGAAGATTCAAATTCAGAAAATAAATAGTTAACAATGCCACAAATAGGATGGTTTGAAATACTAGTGATTGTGGTAGTAGCTCTTTTGGTAATTGGACCAAAAGATTTTCCACATGTTCTTAGAAAAATTGGTTCATGGATTGGTTCAACCAAAAGGTATTTTTTAGATATTGAAAGAAGTGTTTCTAAAATTGCAGATCCTATAGACGAAGATTTAAAAAAAAATTATGAAACTAACAAAGTAGAAGATGATAATGAGCAAAAATAAAGAGGACAATTCTTTTACAAGTCATTTTGTTGAACTCAGATCGAGATTAATAAAGTCATTAATTTTTATATTTATAATTTTTATAGCATCTTATATTTTTGCTGAAAAAATTTATTTTTTTTTAGTGGAACCTTATGCTCAAGCAGTTAGGGAAGATGGTATAGATAGACGTTTAATATTTACCGCTCTTCATGAAACTTTTATAACTTATTTAAAAGTTGCATTTTTTGTTGCAATTTTTTTAGGCAGCCCAGCTGTATTAACTCATATATGGAAATTTATAGCTCCAGGTTTGTATAAAAATGAAAAAAAAGCTTTACTACCATATTTGATTGCGACACCAATTCTATTTCTTTTGGGAGGCATGCTTGTTTATTATTTGGTAATGCCTTTAGCTATAAAATTTTTTTTATCATTTGAAACTTCTGGTCAAATCAATTCATTACCAATTCAATTGGAGGCAAAGGTAAATGAATATCTTTCTCTTATTATGAGACTTATTTTTGCTTTTGGCTTGAGTTTTCAATTGCCAGTAATTTTAAACCTTCTTGCCAGAATAGGAGCAATAGATTCTCTATATTTAAAACAGAGACGAAAATACTTTATAGTAATAATTTTTGCTGCTGCAGCCATTCTAACTCCTCCTGATCCAATTACACAGATAGGTTTGGCAATACCATTATTGATACTGTATGAATTATCTATATTATCAGTAAAATTAACCGAAAAGAAAAATAAAGATGCATAATATTAAAACGATCCGAGATAATCCAGATTATTTTAAAAAAAAATTGGCTGATAGAAACGTCGAAGTAAATTTGGATAGCATTATAAAAAAGGATAAAGAGAATAGAGAACTTATTCAAAAAAAAGAAAATTTAGAACATGAAAAGAAAAAAATATCCAAAAGTAAAGAAAAGTCACAATTTGAAAATTCTAAAAAGATATCTAATGAAATTACCAAATTAGATCATGAGCAAAAAAAAATAAGATTAGAAATAGAAAAAATTTTACATTATTTACCTAATATTGCCTTAGACGATGTTCCAATAGGAAAAGATGAAAAATTAAATAAGGAATTAAATAAATCGGGTAAAATTCCAAAATTCAATTTTAAACCGTTGTCACATTATGAAATTGGAAAAAAACTTGGGTTAATGGATTTTGATCTGGCGTCTAAAACATCAGGATCAAGGTTTGTTTATTTAAAAGGTAAATTGGCACAATTAGAAAGAGCAATATCAAATTTTATGCTTGATGTTCACACAAAAGAATTTGGTTATGAAGAAATTTCTCCTCCATTAATTGCTTCCGAATCTACTATGTTTGGAACTGGACAGATACCTAAATTTGATAGTGATCAATTTGAATTGAAATTAGAAAATGATAAAGAAAGAAAATTTTTAATTCCCACTGCTGAAGTGATTTTGACTAATATGGTTAGAGAAAAAACTTTAAAATCAAATGAATTGCCGATTAGATTAGTTGCTTCAACTGCCTGTTTTAGAAAAGAGGCTGGAAGTTACGGAAAAGATACAAAGGGTATGATAAGACAGCATCAATTTTATAAAGTTGAACTAGTTAGCATTGTTGAACCGGAAAAATGTTTAGAGGAATTGGATAGGATGAAAAAGTGTGCTGAATCCATATTAAAAAAATTAAATTTACCATATAGATCAGTTCTTCTTTCTTCAGGCGATATGGGCTTTAGCGCAGAAAAGACAATTGATCTAGAGGTATGGATTCCCTCCGAAAATAAATATAGAGAAATTTCCAGCTGTTCATCTTGCGGTCAATTTCAGTCTAGACGCATGAAAGCCAAGTATAAAAATGACAAAAATTTAAACAATTTTCTGGGAACTTTAAATGGTTCTGGTTTAGCCGTAGGCAGAACCTTGATAGCAATTATGGAAAATTATCAAGATTCAAGCGGAAATATTATTATTCCACAATCGTTAAGACCCTACATGAATAATTTGGAGAAAATTTAAGTTTTTTTTAAAAATCAGTTGTTTAAATAAAATTATTAATATATTCATTCGTACATTATGAACAGTTCAGGATTTGCACAATTTATACCTTTAATTTTAATTTTTGTTATTTTCTACTTTTTTTTAATAAGACCACAACAAAAAAAAGTTAAGGAGCACAAGATAATGGTACAAAATTTAAAAAGAGGTGACGAAGTAATTACATCAGGAGGCATTATTGGAACGGTCGAAAGAGTTTTTGAAGACGATCGTTTGGAGGTGAAGATTTCGGATGGAGTTAAAGTTCAGGTTATAAAAAACACAGTTCAGAGTCATTTAAAGAAAGAAACAAAAAAATAGTTTTCTTGTGCTTAATTTTTCAAAGACAAAAATCTTAACCATATATATAATTTTTTTCATTATTAGTTTTTTCTCTATCTCTAATTTTTTTAATTTAAAAAAAATACAAATTGATAATAGAATAAATTTGGGCTTAGATCTAAAAGGTGGATCTTATTTACTGTTAGAGGTCGACAGCACATCGCTTGAAAAGAAAAGATTACAGTCAAAAGCTGTACCTATTAAAAAAAAACTAAATGAAAATAATATTAAATATGACAACTTTAAGGTCAGTGAAAAAGAAATTAAATTTGATATAAATAATAATTCTCTAGATAAATTTGAGGCTTTTTTTAACAATAAAAAAGAAAATAATATAAATATTTTTTTAAGCAAATATAATGCTTTTGAATTAGATTATCTTGAAGAAAATAATTCTATTAAAGTTTTTCTATCAAAATATGGCTCTATAAACATAAAAGAAGCAGCAGTAGATCAATCAATCGAAATTGTTAGACGAAGAATTGATGAAGTAGGTACCAAAGAACCATCTATACTAAAAAGAGGAAACAATAGAATATTAGTTGAATTACCAGGCATAAAAAATCCAGATAGAATTAAAGATCTTTTGGGAAAAACAGCCGAATTATCTTTTAGACTTGTTACAGATGATAAAAGTGAATTTGGTATAGAAAAATATCTTTTGCAAGACACTCAAGAAGAAATATCCGTTAGCAAAAGAATTATTCTTAGCGGAGAAAATTTAATTGATGCACAACCTAAATATGATAACACTAATAACGAACCAATTGTTGCTTTCTCATTAGATAGATTGGGATCACAAAAATTTGGTAAAGCCACAACCAAAAATATAGGAAAAAAAATTGCAATTATTTTAGATGGCGAAGCAATTAGTGCGCCCGTTATAAGAGACTCTATTACGGGAGGCAAGGGGACAATATCTGGAAATTTTAATTTTCAATCTGCTACAGATTTAGCTTTGTTATTAAGATCAGGCGCATTACCAACACCATTGTTTGTTGTCGAAGAAAGAACTGTAGGTCCAGATTTAGGAAAGGATTCAATAAAAGCAGGAGTTATTTCATTGATAGTTGGCTTCATACTTGTAATATTTTTTATGTTATTTAAATATAAATATTTTGGTTTAGTAGCAAATATTACTCTTATATCAAATCTATTAATGCTGTTAGGCGTTCTAACTATTTTAGAAGCAACTTTAACTCTTCCTGGAATTGCAGGAATTATATTAACAGTCGGAATGGCTGTAGATGCAAATGTTTTAGTATACGAAAGAATTAAAGAGGAAGTTAGAAAAGAAAATTCGAATATTCAGGCTTTTGACCAAGGATTTAAAAGATCAATAATAACAATTCTGGACGCAAACATAACTACATTAATTGCCGCAATAATTTTATTTATTTTTGGGTCAGGACCGATAAAAGGTTTTGCCGTTACATTATCCATTGGCTTAATAACAACTCTATTTTCAGTTTATTACATTTCAAGACATTTGACTTCATTAGTTGTTTTTAGAAACAAAGAAAAAAAGTTTTTTACATGAGCAGAAAATTTAATTTTAAATTCACATCTATTTTTAAAATTGCTAATTTAATTTCAATTCTTTTAGTTGTTTTGAGTTTTTTACTTATTTTTATAAAGGGATTAAATTTTGGAATTGATTTTAGAGGTGGAACACTTATGGAATTAAGAATAAGTGATAAAAATATTTTAATTTCTGATATTCGTTCAACTTTTTCAAAAATGAATTTAGGAGATTTGAATGTAAAGGAATTTGGAAAACAAGGTGATTATTTAATTAAATTTGAAAAAAAAGACTTTGATAACACAAGCATTAAAATAATAAAAAAAGATACTATTCAAAGTCTTGGCACAGAGGTAAATTTTAGAAGAATTGAAAATGTAGGACCTAAAGTAAGTGATGAACTTTTAAAATCAGGTGTACTAGCTATTTGTTTAGCTTTAGGAGCTATGTTGTTTTATATTTGGATTAGATTTGAATGGCAATTTAGTATTGGATCAATTTTGGCAATTTTTCATGATGTTATTATTACATTGGGAATATTTTCTTTATTATCATTAGAGATTAATTTATCAATAGTTGCGGCTGTTCTCACAATTGTTGGTTATTCAATGAATGATACAGTCGTAATCTTTGATAGAATTAGAGAAAATCTTTCAAAATTTTCGAGTTCTAATTTTATTACAATAGCGGATAATTCTATTAATGAAACTTTATCTAGAACAATAATTACTTCATTGACAACTCTTTTAGCCCTGATATCAATTTTTATTTTAGGCGGAGAAATCCTTAGAGGTTTTTCTTTTGCTATGATAATTGGAGTTTTAATAGGAACTTATTCTTCTATATTTGTTGCGAGCCCAATATTAAAATATCTAAACGTTAGTTATAAAACTATAGCGAAAGAAAAAGAAAATAATTAATAAAGATTCTGAGCTACCACCATTGATAGCAACATAGGAAGTGAGAATAGAGTGTTTACTCTAGATGCAATAAGTGCTGTTTTCATATGTTTTGGTTTTTCCTCAGGTTTGCACTCAACAATCCCAAGAACTTTTTTTTGATTAGGCCAAATGATAAACCAGACATTAAATGCCATAATTAAACCTAACCACATTCCAATTCCAATAGCTGTATTTTTTCCGCCACCACTACCAATACCCAAAATCATCGCGTCATGAACATATCCATTAAGCGTTGCTACAATTAAGCCAGTAATTATTGTTGCTAAAGCAGCCCATCTAAACCAGAATAAAACTGCTGGCGCTATTACTTTTGTTACGGCAGGTTTTTGTTCGTCTGATAATTTAGGCATACTTGGTATTTGAACAAAGTTTAAGTACCAAAGCAAACCGATCCACATAATGCCCGCTAGAACATGAAAATACCTAAATAACCAACTCCAGAAAAGTGTATCAAAAGCCCATTCACCACCAGTAAAAAAAAGTCCTACAAACAATAGAATAGCAAGAACTATTGATAGGTGAATAGTTTTAGAAAGCGATTGAAGTATACTAATCATGATTCAGTATAACATAAATTTGTAATTTATGCTGTTTTTTTCATTTTATTATTACTTATTAAATCTTTAAGGAATTTCCCTGTGTCACTATGCTTCATTTCTGCAACTTTTTCGGGAGAACCTTCAGCAATAATCTTTCCGCCTTCATCCCCACCTTCTGGGCCCATGTCTACAATCCAATCTGCGGTTTTTATGACATCTAAATTATGTTCAATTACAATCACTGTATTCCCTGTATTTACAAAGGCTTTTAATATTTCCAAAAGTTTTTTTATATCATGAGAATGTAATCCAGTTGTTGGTTCGTCTAGTATGTAAAGCGTTCTTCCCGTTGATCTTTTAGAAAGTTCTTTTGCAAGTTTTATTCTTTGAGCTTCACCACCAGATAATGTTGTGGCTTGTTGTCCTACCTTTATGTAACCTAAACCAACATGTTTTAAAGTTAATAACTTAGAATAAACTGCAGGAATGTTTTGAAAGAATTCGCAACCTTCATCAACAGTCATATCTAAGACATCAGCAATATTTTTGTTTTTAAATTTAATTTCTAATGTTTCTCTATTGTATCTACTTCCTTTACACGCATCACATGGTACGTATACATCTGGCAAAAAGTGCATTTCATAAGTTATTACCCCATCTCCTTCACAAGTTTCGCATCTTCCTCCTTTAACGTTAAAAGAATATCTCCCAGGTTTATAACCTCTTGTTTTAGATTCAGGTAAATTTGCAAACCAATCTCTAATTGGACCAAAGGCCCCAGTATACGTTGCTGGATTTGATCTTGGTGTTCTTCCAATTGGTGATTGATCAATATCTATAACCTTATCAATAAGTTCTGTTCCTTTATAATTTTTAAATGCTTTTGGTAATTTTCTAGACTTATTATTGTTTAATAATAAATTTAGTGCATTAAAAAGAGTTTGTAAAACTAGAGTTGATTTTCCACTTCCAGACACTCCTGTAATGCAGGTAAATGTTCCAATGGGGATTTTTAAATCGACGTTTTTTAAATTATTTCCAGTTGCGCCCAGTATTTCCAAAAACCTTCCGTTTTTTGCAGTTTTTCTTTTTTTTGGAATTTCAATAAATTTTTTTCCAGAAAGATAATCTCCAGTAATACTTTCTTTTGTGTCTATAATATTTTTTAAACTACCTTGGGCAGTTATATTTCCACCATTTAATCCAGCTTCAGGCCCAAGATCTACAATATGATCTGCACTTTCCATTGTTTCAACATCGTGCTCTACCACGATTACAGTATTTCCTAAATCTCTTAACCTCTTCAAAGCCGCAATTAATTTTTTATTATCTCTTTGATGCAAACCTATAGAAGGCTCATCTAATACGTATAAAACACCTGTTAAGCCCGATCCTATTTGCGAAGCGAGCCTTATTCTTTGAGATTCACCTCCTGACAAAGTACCTGATTCTCTTGAAAGAGTAAGATAATTTAGGCCAACATTTAACAAAAAGTTTAATCTCTCATTTATTTCTTTTAAAATGTGTTGAGCTATTTTTTTGTCCCTTAATGTTAAGGTATTTTCAAGACTTAAAAACCATTTTTGGGAATCTTCTATGGAAAAACGTGTAACTTCACTTATATTTAATTTATTAATCTTCACACACAACGCTTCTTCTTTTAACCTCAATCCTTTGCATTTTTCACAATTTGTTTCACTTTGGTATTGAGATATTTCTTCTCTTTTCCAGTCACTATCAGTTTCCAAATATCTTCTTTCTAAATTATTGACAACACCTTCAAAAGTTTTTTTGGTGTCGTATTTTTCATATCCATCATCATAGTGAAATTTAATCTCTTCCTCATCAGAACCGTAAAGAATTATATCTTGTATTTTTTTTGGAAGCTTTTTCCATTTTGTATCTAATGAAAATTTATAATGTTTAGCTAAAGAAGATAAAGTTTGAGCATAGTACAAAAATTTAGATTTTGCCCATGGTTCAACAGCACCGTCTCCTATACTCTTGTTTTTATCTGAAATAACTAGATTTGGATCTACGTTTAAATTGTGGCCTATGCCCTCACATTCTTCGCAAGCACCAAATGGGCTATTAAAAGAAAAAAGCCTTGGTTCTATCTCCTCTATTGTAAAACCACTTACAGGACAAGAAAATTTTGATGAAAACGTTATACTTTCTTTCTTTCTAAATTTTTTAGGTATGGTTTCATTTTCATACTCAGCTATTAAAAGACCGTCAGAAAGATTTAAAGCTGTTTCTATACTGTCAGCTAACCTATTTCCCAGTTTAGAATTCAGAATAATTCTATCTACAACGATTGATATATCATGCTTAATTTTTTTGTTTAAATTAGGAAAATCATCAATATCATAATATTCTCCATCTACTTTGATTTTCTGAAAACCTCTTTTTTTATAATTAATTATATCTTTTTTATATTCACCCTTTCGTCCACGAACTACAGGTGAAAGAAGAAATATAGTAGAGCTTTTTGGAAGAGTTTTTACTTTATCAACCATATCGCTAACGGACTGAGAAACAATAGGTTTTCCTGTAAAAGGCGAATAGGGAACACCTATTCTGGCAAATAAAACACGCATATAGTCATAAATTTCTGTTACTGTAGCAACAGTAGATCTAGGATTTTTTGGAGCATTTTTTTGTTCTATAGAGATTGCAGGACTAAGGCCCTCGATTAAGTCAACATTGGGCTTTTTCATTTTGTCTAAAAACTGTCTTGCATAAGCAGACAAGCTTTCCACGTATCTTCTCTGTCCTTCGGCATAAACCGTATCAAAAGCTAGAGACGATTTTCCAGAGCCAGATAGGCCTGTAATTACTACGAGTTTCTCTTTTGGAATTTCTAAAGAAATATTTTTTAAATTGTGCTCTTTAGCCCCTTTAATCAATATCTTTTTTAACATCTTTTACACACCTTAAAACAGAATGAGCTTATATTTACAATGTAAATATGCTATATTATTTTTTAATATAATTTAATTCATTAATAATAAACCTAAAATAATATGGCTGGAAGTTTAAATAAAGTACAATTAATAGGCAGACTGGGTGCAGATCCCGAAATCAAACAAATGGTTAATGGAAAAAACGTCGCAAGACTGAGTATTGCAACAAGCCAATCTTGGAAAGACAAATCTACCGGAGAGCGAAAAGAAAAAACTGAATGGCATAGAATTGTAATTTTCAATGAAGGTCTAGTTAATGTTGTTCAACAATATTTAAAGAAGGGCGCTAACGTTTATGTAGAAGGACAACTTACAACACGAAAGTGGAGAGACGAAAAACTTGGACAGGATAAATATTCTACAGAAATAGTATTGCAAGGTTATAATTCATCACTCACAATGCTTGACGGGAAAAACAAATCAAATAATTCCAATGAAAAAACTGAAAACACCAAAAGCAACTTACCTAACGATGAAATGTCCCAAGCATCCTCAGATCTTGATGATGAGATACCATTTTAATAAATGCAAAAAGAATTAATAAAAGATAACTCAAATTATAAACCTATATTTGTTCATCAAGAGATGAGCTCCTCATATCTGTCATATGCTATGAGCGTAATTGTCAGTAGGGCTTTACCAGATGTTAGAGATGGATTGAAACCTGTTCACAGAAGAATTATTTATGCTATGTACAAAGGCGGATACGATTGGAATAAACAATTCAGAAAATCAGCAAGAATTGTTGGAGATGTTATTGGTAAATATCATCCACATGGAGACCAGGCAGTTTATGATGCATTAGTAAGATTAGTCCAAGATTTTTCTATGAGTTTACCATTAATTGATGGCCAAGGAAATTTTGGATCTATAGATGGAGATCCACCAGCTGCTATGAGATATACAGAGACTAAACTCTCTAAAGTTACTCAATTTTTAACAGAAGGTTTAGAAAAAAATACCATCGATTATAGAAACAACTATGATGAAACAGAAAAAGAACCAGTAGTTCTTCCTTCACAATTTCCAAATTTACTTGTAAATGGTGCCGGAGGTATCGCAGTAGGTATGGCGACAAGTATTCCGCCTCATAATTTAGGTGAAATTATTGATGGCACAATCAACTATATTAAAAATAATGACATAACCATATCACAATTAATGAAATCCATACCTGGCCCAGATTTTCCAACTGGAGGTATAATAATTGGGAAAGATATTATTAAACAAGGATACAACAAAGGTAGAGGCTCATTTAAAATAAGAGGAGAAATAGAGACCGAAGATTTAAAAAATGGAAGAACAAGATTAATAATTAAATCTATCCCATATCAAGTTAACAAATCTATTTTAAACGAGAGAATAGCTGAGCTTTCAAGAGAAAAGAAAATAGAGGGAGTAAGCGATATTAGAGATGAGTCTAACAAAGACGGTATTAGAGTAGTTGTTGATCTGAGAAGAAGTGTAGAACCTGAAACTGTTAGAAGACAGCTATACAAACTCACAAGTATAGAGTCATCATTTGGTTTTAATACTTTAGCGATAGTAGAAGGAAAGCCAAAAATTTTAAATTTAAAAGATTTTATTCAGGAGTTTGTTAATTTTAGAGAAAAAACTGTTCTAAGAAGAATAAAATTTGATTTAAATAAAGCTGAAGAAAAAGCACACCTTTTAATAGGTATAGCTACCGCTGTAGAAAATATAGACGCGATAGTAAAAATAATAAAATCATCTAAAAATACTGATGAAGCAAAAAAAAATCTTTTAACAAAAAAATGGTCTATTAAGAAAAGCTCTAAACTCGTATCTCTTATTGAAAAAAAACAGAATATATCTAAGTATCAACTTTCAACAATACAAGTTGCTGCAATCTTAGATTTAAGATTACAAAAATTAACTGCTTATGGAATTGTAGAAATTGAATCAGAAATAAAAGAATTATCTAAATTAATTATTTATTTTAATAAACTTATTAAATCAAAAAAAGAACTTTTAAACTTAATTATTCAAGAACTTGAGTCAATTAAATCAAAATTTGCTGTTAAAAGAAGAACTAAAATAATTGATGCGGTGTTAAATTATAATATAGAGGAAACGATACAAAAAGAAGCTGTGGTTATAAATATTACAAATCAAGGATATATAAAAAGAGGCTCTTTATCATCTGTAAAATCTCAGAAAAGAGGAGGCAAAGGAAAAACTGGAATAACCACAAGAGAAGAAGATTTTGTTGTAAGAATTTTATCCGGTAATTCACATAGCCAAGTTTTGTTTTTTTCAAGCCAAGGACTTGCTTATAAATTGAAGGCATGGAAAATTCCAAAAGGAACTTTGACATCAAAAGGCAAATCTCTTTTTAATCTTTTACCGTTAAAAAATAATCAATCAATAACCTCCACTATGCTTTTACCGGAAAATGAAAGTGAGTGGAAAAATCTTTTTGTTATTTTTGTAACCGCAAAAGGAAAAGTAAGAAAAAATTCTCTTATTGATTTTTTAAATATTAGCTCAGCTGGAAAAATCGCAATGAAACTTGATGAAAATGATAAAATAATTGGCGTTGAAAAATGTACAGAAGATCAAGACATTATACTAGCTACAAAACTTGGAAAGTGCATAAGATTTATGTCAAAGAAATTAAGACTTTTTAAAGGAAGATCTTCAAAAGGAATTAGAGGGATAAATTTGTCCCAAGATGATGAGGTGATTTCCCTATCTGTTATTAGCAGTACAAAAAATTTAGAAAGCCTAACAAAAAAAAATGGATCTAAAAAGGATGTGGTCAAAAAATATGTGCTATCAATTACAGAAAATGGTTACGGAAAAAGAACATCTTTTCTAGATTTTAGAGTTACAAATAGGGGAGGGAAAGGAATAATTGGAATAGTTAATTCAAAAAGAAATGGAAATGTTACTTCAACATTAATTGTTTCAGAAGAAGATGAGGTTATTTTGTCAACTGACAAAGGAAGAGTTATAAGATGCTCTGTAAAAGAAATAAGAATTGCCGGAAGAAATACCCAAGGAGTTAGAATTATTAAATTATCTGGTGAAGAAAAAGTTGTATCAGCTATAAAGATAGAAGATAATATTGATTAATGTCAAAAATTGCTATTTACCCAGGAACATTCGACCCAATCACACTTGGACATATAGATGTAATAAAAAAAGCGTTAAAAATTGTTGATACTTTGATTGTAGCTACAACCGATAGCGCTAATAAAGATTGTTTATTTGATACAGATGAAAGAATTAATATTTTAAAGAGATCTCTTTTTAATGACATAAGGCTTAGCCAAAAAAAAATTAAAATAATTTCATTTGATGGACTCACAGTTAAGCTTTGCAAAAAATATAAAGCTTCCATAATTGTAAGAGGATTACGTGCAGTATCAGATTTTGAATATGAATTTCAATTAGCAGGAATGAATAAAAAATTAGATAAAAATATCGAAACTATTTTTTTAATGTCAGACATCGAAAATGAAATTATATCTTCTAAATTTATTAAGGAAATTGCTCAACTTAATGGAGATTTGAGAAAATTTGTAACAAAATCAGTTATTAAATCTATAAAATCAAAATTTTCATGAAAAAAATATTTTTATTACTTTTTTTTATATTTTTTTGTATTAATAATTCTTTTTCAGGAGAAAATAAAATGATTATAAAAACAGAACATGGGTCAATCGAAATAGAGTTGTTTCCTAATCTTGCACCCAAACATGTAGAAAGAATAAAAACATTAGCTAAAAACAAACAGTATGACGGCGTAGTATTTCATAGAGTGATAGATGGATTTATGGTGCAGACTGGTGATGTAAAATTTGGAAATTCAAACAGTCCAGACTATAATCTTGATCTTGTTGGCACAGGAGGATCCAATCTTCCAGATCTAAAAGCTGAATTTAGTGACATTCCCCATGAAAGAGGCACTTTGTCAATGGCAAGATCTCAAAATCCAAATAGTGGTAATAGTCAATTTTTTATTTGTTTAGAGGCATCACCACATCTTGATAGACAATATACAGTATTTGGAAAAGTTATTAGTGGAATGGAATTTGTTGATAAAATAAAAAAAGGTGATGGAGCTAATGGTTCAGTTTCTGATCCAGACAAAATAATAAGTTTTTCTGAAAAATAAAAAATGAATTCAAAAAAGTTTTTTTTTGAATTAATTAAAGAAAATAATAACGCTAGATTAGGTAAAATATTTACACCGAGAGGAATAGTTAACACACCCGCATTTATGCCTGTGGGAACTCAAGGCACAATTAAAAGCATCTTTACTGACGATGTTTTAAAAACTGGTAGTGAAATAATTTTAGGAAATACTTATCACTTATATTTAAGACCAGGCTTGCAAGTTCTAAAAAAATTTAATGGACTACATAAATTTATGAACTGGGACAAGCCAATTTTAACAGACTCTGGTGGTTTTCAAATTATGTCATTGGGAAAATTAACAAAAATTGATAAAAAATATGGTGCATTTTTTTCCTCACATATCGACGGTAAAAAATTTTTATTAAGTCCAGAAAAAAGCATTCAAATTCAAAAAATTATTAATTCAGATATATTGATGGTCCTAGATGAATGTCCCAAACTTACTGATAATAAAAAAATAATTTCAAAAGCCATCGATGTTTCTACTGATTGGGCGCTTAGGTGCAAGTATGAATTTAAATATGCAAAAGGAAAGGCTTTGTTTGGTATTGTTCAGGGTGGATTGTTCGAAGATTTAAGAATAGAAAGTTTTGAAAAATTAAAAAAAATGGATTTTGATGGTTATGCCCTAGGTGGATTAGCGGTAGGCGAAACCCAAGAACAAATGTTTAGTATATTAAATAAAATATGTAAAATAATGCCTAAAAATAAACCTCGATATCTTATGGGTGTAGGCACACCTTCTGATATTTTAGGAGCAGTGAAAGAGGGCATAGATATGTTTGATTGTGTGATGCCAACAAGGTCTGGTAGAACAGGATTAGCTTTTACTTGGGACGGAAAGCTCAATTTAAAAAATTCTAAATTTAAAAATGATAATTCACCTTTGGATTCAAAAACGTCCCTTAGAAATCTTAATAAATATTCCAAAAGTTATTTAAATCACCTTATTAAAACTAACGAAATATTAGCCTCAATGATCATTTCTCTACATAATATAAATTTTTATCAAGAATTTATGGGAAAAATCAGAGAGTCAATTAGAAAAGGTAAATTTAATAGCTTTTACAAAAAATATATTAATAAGTATAATTAGCTAATTTATCATTTGAAATTTACCTTTTTTGAATATAAAAAGAATTTCTTTGATTAAGGGCCCTTAGCTCAGTTGGTAGAGCACTTCCCTTTTAAGGAAGGTGTCGATGGTTCGAGTCCATCAGGGCTCACCAAAATTAGGTAATTGGTGGATATTCTAATATTATTTTGTTAACCCAACTTTGAAGATTTTCAATTCTTGTTGTGCTAGAGGGATGGGTGCTTAAAAATTGAGGAGGTTCTTTGCCTTTATTGGCATCTCTCATTCTTTCCCATAATCCCACAGATTTTTTAATGTTAAAACCAGCTAATGAATCAAAAATTAAACCAAGATAGTCAGCTTCAGTCTCTTGTTTTCTTCCAAATGGATTCATAATACCTAGTTGAAAAATGTCTAGACCAGTACTTCTTCCTACCGTATTTCTTGTTCTATTAATTGCTCCACCCAAAAATAAATCAGCTACTTGAGTTCCTAGATTTAACGTCATAGCTTGACTCATTCTTTCAATAGAATGTTTAGCAACAGCATGAGCTATTTCATGTCCCATAATAGTTGCCAAACCATCATTGTCTTTTGCTACATCCAAGATTCCAGTAAAAACTGCAATTTTTCCTCCAGGCATACACCATGCATTTTTAACTTTTTTATTATCAACGAGTATATATTCCCAGTCAAAATTTTTTGTAGGGTCAATTTTGTTTTTCTGAGAAAAGAATGCACTAACAGCTTTTTGTATTTTTTCCCCTACATAAATAATTTCGTCTAATTTTTTTCCACTATCGATAAGTTTTGATTTTTTTTTGAACTTCTCATAGGCTTGAGCAGCCTGTCTATTTATCATATTTTCAGGATATATTGTCAGTTGCTTTCTTTCTGTTATGGGAACAGTTGCACATGATCCAACAATTAAGCCGCAACAAGAGCAACCAAAATATTCAAGAAATTTTCTACGATTTATGTTATTACTTTTCTCCATTAGGATATAATAACAACAAAATTAACAATAAGGGATAATAAAAATGTCCAAAAAAAAGGGGAAAAGATCAATTTTTGCCACTTTGCGTAACAACTTTATAGCGGGAATAGTTGTTTTAATACCGATTGGAATAACTTTGTACCTAACACTTTTTTTTGTAAAAATTTCTTCAAAAATTCTTCCAAGTGAAATTAATCCAAATCATTATCTACCTTACAATATTCCAGGTTTAGAAATATTAATTTCAGTGTTTTTGATAACTTTAATTGGCTGGTTATCTTTAACTTTTATTGGAAAAAAATTATTTGATATTTTTGAAAATATTTTAAATAGAATACCTATATTAAGAACCATTTATTCAGCTGTTGAGCAATTAACAGAAACTTTTACATCAAGCAAAGATAGAAAAAAAAGCGTTGTTTTAATAGAGTATCCCAGAAAGGGGTCTTGGGCGGTTGGTTTTGCAACAAAAGAAAACACAGGTGAGATCAAAAATAAAGTTGGAGAAGAATTAATAAATGTTTTTGTACCCACAACACCAAATCCAACAAGTGGTTTTTTACTAATGTTTCCTAAAAAGGATGTAATTTTCTTAGATATAAGTTTTGAGCAAGCATCAAAATTTATTGTTTCGGCAGGAAGCACAAATCCATAATTTTAACTAGAAAAGTCAACAATTATTTCAGCTCTATCATGAAGTTTTAATAAACTTTGAAATTTGCTAATATTATTTAAGTTTATTTTTTTTACATTTTCTTCAGCAAGTAAAAAAAGATCTTTGTGATGAATTGGGTCAGAAAACCTAAAATTTTTTATTCCACTTTGTTGAAATCCAAGTATATCTCCATGACCTCTTAATTTTAAATCTTCTTCAGCTATTAAAAAACCATCACTATAAGATTTTAAAATTTTTAATCTTTTTTTGGCGTTTTCACTTAAATTTTTTTTATACAATAGAATACACACAGAGTCCTCATGACCTCTCCCGACTCTTCCACGTAATTGGTGAAGTTGGGACAATCCAAATTTATTTGCATTTTCAACTATCATTGTGGTGGCATTAGGAAAATCTATTCCAACTTCAATTACTGTAGTGCTTACTAATATTTTAATTTTTTTATTTAAAAATCTTTCTAAAACTAAATTTTTTTCATTTATTTTTAAATTTCCATGAATTAAACCCACATTTTTTGGAAATATTTTATTAATCATCTCGTATTGTTTTACCGCAGATGAAAAATCCAATTTTTTTGATTTTTCTATTAAAGGACATACCCAAAAAACTTGTTTACCATTAGATATTTGTTTTTTTAGAAGAGGCCAAATTTCGTTTATTTTGTTTTCTGGTTTAACCAATGTAGTTATTATTTTTCTATTTTTAGGCTTTTCTTTAAGTCGTGAAATATCCATATCCCCAAAAAATGACAACATCATAGTTCTAGGTATTGGGGTAGCCGACATTACTAAAACATCACAATTATCCCCTCCTTTTTTTGCAAGTTTCATTCTCTGTTTAACACCAAACTTATGTTGTTCGTCTATTACTATAAGACCCAATTTTGTAAACTTAATTTTACTTTGAAATAACGCATGTGTGCCAAAAAGTAAATCTATTTGCCCTGACTGTAATTTTTTATATAAATAATTTTTTTTTATATTTTCAATTTTACTTGTCAGCAGGGCGATTTTTACATTTGTGTTTTTGAATAATTTTTTAGATAATTCATAGTGTTGTGTAGCTAAAATTTCTGTTGGAGCCATAAAAGCAACCTGATATTTAGAAGCAATCACATTAGCAGCCGATATTAAAGCCAATATTGTTTTACCAGAACCCACGTCTCCCTGGAGTAATCTAAACATTCTTTCGTTTGACAGAATATCCTGATTAATATCATTTAAAACGTCTTTTTGACCCAAGGTAAGTTCAAAGTTAAAATTTTTAAGTACCTTTCTAGATAATTGAAAATTAAAATTTTTCTTCTTTTTTTTTATTTTAATTATTTTTCTTGCCGACTTCATAATAAGTAAATTTGAAAAAATCTCATCATAAGCTAATCTTCTATAAGTATTTGAAAAAAAATCTGTTTTACTCTTTGGATTGTGTAAATTTTGCAAGGTTTTTTTAAAGCCAAGAAAATTATTTTTTTTTAAAAAAACCTCTGTGTGCCAATCTAATTTTATATCAATTTTTGTCAAAACTTGATTAATAAGTTTTCTATAAACCTTCTCAATTAATCCATCGGTTAATGAATATTTAGGAAAAATTTTAGTTATTTCTGATTCATCAGCGATATCTTTAACGTATGTCGGATTTGTTATTTGATAATTTTTTTTATAAAATCCAATTTTTCCACTAATAACAACTTTTTTTTTCAATGGTAAAATTTTTTTAATATAGCCCTCGTAGCTATTAAAAAAAATTATTTCTATTTTATTTACACCATCACCGCATATTACTTTATTTGGTAGATTTCTAAATCGTGGAAAATTATATTTTAAAACTCTTACTTTTATGGTTGAAATTTTACCTATCTCTAACCTTTCAAGACTCACGATTTCCGATCTATCTGTTATATCGTAAGGCAAGTCCCATAGAAGATCTTTAACTTTTTCAATCTTTTTATTTTTTAAATACTTTTTTAATTTAGTACCAACTCCTTTAATCGCTGAGATATCTGAAAACAAAAAACTGTTTTTGTTTATATTTTCCATAATAAGAACTATAATATATTTGAAATATACATGAATAAATTAGATTCAATTAAAAAAAAAATAAAATACCGGTCTGAATATAGAGGCATTAAAGAAATGGATTTATTACTTGGTGATTTTGTTAACAAATATATTAACACATTAAATTATAGTGAATTAATTGATCTTCATAACATCTTAGAACAGGACGATGATACTATTTTTAAATGGTATTCAAACCAAAATCAAAATGACAAAATTCCTATTAACAAAGTTAGTAAATTATTAAAAGAGTTCAAAATAAAATGATGGCGGAGGGGGTGGGATTCGAACCCACGAATGAGTTGCCCCATTGCTAGTTTTCAAGACTAGTGCTTTCAACCGCTCAGCCACCCCTCCAGAATATTGCTTTATAAGCAATATTTTTAAAATCATCAATTGAAATCGTTACAAGTTAATATATTGTTTTTTTTACAATCAAAAATGAACAAAACAATAAACATCTTAGGATTTTTTACTTTTATTTTTTTTATAAAAGTTTTTTCAACAGCTTATGCAAATGAAGATTTTAATTTATGGTTACAGGATTTTAAAAAAAGTGCGATAAAAAAGGGAATCTCAAAAAAAACTGTAGATGAAACCATGAAAGATGCAAAATTTTTATCAAAGGTAATTGAATATGACAGGTTTCAGCCAGAATTTTATGAAGATACCTATACTTATATCAAAAAAAGAACAAATCAAAGTAAAGTAAAAAATGGATTGTTTTTATATAAAAAAGAAAAAAATATAATTAACAAAATAGAAAAAAAATTTTCAGTTGAAAAGGAGCTTTTGCTTGCATTAATGGGAATCGAAACAAATTTTGGTAAATATCTAGGAAAAATGGATATCATCTCTTCTTTAGCTACTCTCAGTTTTGATAAAAGAAGGAGCGCCTTTTTTACAAACGAGTTGTTAATTTTATTAAAGTTAATAGATGAAAATGTAATAGATAAAAATATACTTTACGGTTCATGGGCAGGTGCTTTTGGTAATTTCCAATTTATGCCATCAACTATAAAAGGTTATGCGATAGATTATAATAATAATTCTGATATAGAGCTAAAAAAAATAGACGATTCTTTTGCATCGGCAGCAAATTATATTAAAAAAATTGGCTGGAAAAAAAATCAACCGTGCTTTTATAAAGTTGAGCTAAAAGAAGAAATACCGGAAAAATATTTGAACAGTTCAGCAAAAAAAATTGTTAACAAGAGAAAGGTAAAATATTTTAAAAAATATTTTAAATCTATTGAAGCTCAAAATCTAAATGATAGCATGAGTTCAGCAATAATAATACCAGACAAGGACATAATACCAGGTGCAAAAAATTTAAAACCTGCTTTTATTGTATTTGAAAATTATGAGCGAATTTTAAAATGGAATAGATCGTTAAGATTTGCACTTGCTGTATGTACATTACAAAACAAATTTAAAAATGAAATTTAAAATTATTTTTTTTATTTTTTTGCTGCATTCATGTTCACCATCAATCACGCAAAAAAAATCTCTCAAATATATTCCGTACACTTCAAAAGGATTCGCTTTAATATATAATGGAGATGATTACGCAAAAAAAATTGTAAGCAGAAAATTAAATAATGACACTATGGAGGTTGCTCACAATAAATTAAGAAGAAATTCAATATTGAAAATTACTAATCCCGAAACAAAAAAAACTGTTACCTTAAGAGTCGTTAAAAAAGCTGAATATCCAAATTTTTTTAAAATATTGATATCGGAAAAAGTTGCCGAATCTTTGGGTTTGAATAAAGATGTGCCATTTGTCGATATTGAAGAAAGAATAAAAAACAAATCTTTTGTAGCTAAAGTGGCTGTAACACATAACGAAGAAAAAAAGGTTTCCAACAAAGCCCCAGTAACAGAAGTTAAAATAAAAAATATATCTACTGAAAAAGAGTCAAAAAATAATAAACTTCAAGAATTTTCCATACTTATTGGAGAGTTTTATTCAGAAAAAAATGCAAATAATCTAAAAGATATTTTGGAAAAAAAATATGTGAAAAAAGATGATTTAACCGTTAAAAAACTTGGAAAAAATAAATTTAAATTATTTGCTGGTCCATACACTTCAATTAATACTTTAAAAACCACTTACTTTGAGTTAAACAAGTATGGATTTGAAAATCTTGATATTGAGAAAAAATGATTAAAAATATAATTTTAGTATTATTTTTTTTATTTACATTGACTGGAAGAGTCTGGTGCGAACCAAAAATTGACGTTAGAACAGCAATTCTAATGGATTATAACTCCGGGGCAATTCTTTATGAATTAGAAGCAGATGCACAGATTTATCCAGCATCAATGACAAAAATAATGACCACCATTATTGTTTTCGATCTTATAAAAAATAAAAAATTAAAGTTAGAAGATGAAATCGTTGTTTCAGAAAATGCATGGAGAATGTCAAAAAGTGGTTACTCCTCTATGTTTATTATGCTTAATGATACCGTAACAGTTGAGGATTTGCTTAAAGGAATAATTATTGTTTCTGGAAATGATGCTTGCGTCGCTTTGGCTGAAGGTATAGCGGGAACAGAATCTAATTTTGCAGATATGATGAACGAAAAAGCTGCTGAAATTGGACTGGAAAATACAAATTTTTCAAACTCTTCAGGCATTAATGATCCTGATAATTATTCTACAGTTAGAGACATTGCTTTAATGTCAAAATACTTGATAGAAAATTTTCCAGAACTTTATAAACTTTATGCAGAAAAAGAATTTACATGGGATAGAACAGGTGGTGATCCAATCAAACAAGGTAACAGAAATCCACTGTTATACAAAAAAATTGGTGCTGATGGAATTAAAACTGGTTACTTAGCTGTTGAACAATATTCTTTAGCAAGCTCTATTAAAGGTGAAAGCAGAAGATTAATTGCAGTTGCTAGCGGTTTTAAATCTAAAAATTCACGTTCAAGCGATTCCATTAAACTTTTAAGTTGGGGCTTAAGGAACACGAACACCTATGAAATAGCTAAAAAACATGATCCTAAATTTGAATTCAAAACTTGGCTTGGAAAAAACGAAACAGTAAAAGGTCATATTAATGAGGATATTTATATTACTGTGAGTAAAAAAGATTTTAAAAAATTAAAGACTTTTACCTATCATAATGGACCAATAAAAGCTCCGATAAAAAAAGATCAAGAAATTGGTTATTTACTTGTGACTCTTGATGATGAGGAGTTAAAAAAAATTCCGGTTTATTCAAGCGAACAAGTAAAAAAAGTTAATATTTTTAAAAGCTTATTTTTATCATTTAACTATATGATTTGGGGAGATGTATAAAAAGAAGTCTCTATTTGTCGTATTTGAAGGAATCGAAGGTTCTGGAAAATCTTATCAAAGTAAAAAATTATACAACAGTCTAATTAAAAGAAAGTTGCCCACTTTATTAACACGAGAACCAGGAGGGACACCAAGTGCTGAAAAAATAAGAAAAGTTATTCTCGATGATTATTTTTATCCAAAATCTAAGGAAAAATTTGATAAAAATACAGATACACTTTTATATCTAGCCTCAAGAAACGAACATGTTTTAAATAAAATAAAACCCGCAATTAAAAAAAAAAATATAGTTATTTGCGATAGATTTATAGACTCAACAATTGCCTATCAAATTTTTGGCAAAGGTGTAAATAAAAATCTAGTGAACTCAGTTCATAAATTTATTCTTTCTAATCTTAAGCCAGACTTAACTTTTGTTTTAAAAGTTTCCATTAAAAAAGCATTAAAAAGATTAAAAAAAAGAAAAAAGAAAAATAGATATGACAAATTCTCTAAAAACTTTTACGTAAAAGCACAAAACGCCTTTTTAAAAATTGCAAAAAAAAATCCAAGAAAATATTATATAATAGATAATTCTGACAATAACAAAGATGTTGAAAAAAAAATATTTAAAATTGTTTATTCTATGATTAAGAAATAAAATGCGTGAAAATTTAGAAGACAAACCGGTTTTTCCTTATTCATCAAAACTATATGCTTTGAAAAAATATTTTAACGATTTTACCGAACTTTATAAAAAAAAAAAATTACCTAAAGTTATTTTGCTTACTGGTGACAAAGGCGTTGGAAAACAAACTCTTTCTTTCCATTTAATTAATTATTTTTTAACAATAAATACTGATTCTCCATACAACTTAAATAATATGTCAATTAATCAAAACAATATTCAATTCAGAAATATACAAAACAACGTATCTGAAAATTATAACTATATTGGAAACGTAAAGACAAAAAAAGTTAAAATTGATGATATAAGAAATATTCAAAAAAAATTTACAAACACTCCGCTTAATAACCTTCCAAGGTTTACAGTAATAGATGATGTTGAATTGCTTAATTTAAATACCGCTAATTCATTATTAAAATTTATTGAAAATCCTTCAGAATTTGATTTTTTTATTTTAATTAACAACAAAAGAGGAAAAATAATAGAAACGATTAGATCAAGATCTTTAGAAACCAAAATTTTTCTTTCCGAAAAGGAAAAGGAAGAAATTCTTAAATCTTTACTGGAAGATTTTGGCTTAAAATATAGTTTTTCCCATAATTATATTAAATTCTCAACACCAGGACTATTGTTAAATATCTCTCAAGAGATTGAAAAATTGGGTATAAAAGAAAATATGAGTTTGTATAAAATAGCCGAAATACTTTTAAATTCATTTAAAAAAAATAAAAACGATATTTCTCTAGAATGTATAAAATTATTTATGGATATAAGACTCATGAAAAATTTAAAAGTAACTACCGGGAATACTAGTGAAAAAATTTATTTAAAAAATACTTTGATTAATTTATTAAACAAATATCAAAATTATAATTTAACTAACAATTTAGTTTTAGAGTATTTTAAAGGTTACCCGGATCATGTCGGATAAAAATTTTTATATAACCACGCCAATCTATTACCCTTCTGGAGAACCACACATGGGGCATGCTTACTCAAGTATCATAGCAGATATTTTTGCAAGATTTAAAAGATTAGAAGGTTTTAATGTAATGTTTCTAACCGGAACGGATGAACATGGATTAAAAATGCAAAGAGAGGCGGAAAAAAAATCAATTGATACAAAAAGATTTTGTGATGAGCTTTCAGAAAAATTTAAAGGCTTAAGTAAAACCTTAAATCTTTCTAATGATGATTTTATTAGAACTACTGAAAAAAGACATTTTAATGCAGTAAATGAAATATGGGAAAAACTTCTTAAGTCTGAAGACATTTATTTGTCTAAATATAAAGGATGGTATTCTGTTTCTGATGAGGCTTATTATGACGAAGATGAAATCGAAACCAAAAGTGAATTAAAATATTCAAAAGTATCTGGTTCAAAAGTTGAATGGGTTGAGGAAGAGTCTTATTTTTTCAAACTTTCAAAATGGCAAAAACAATTACTAGAATTCTATTCTGAAAATCCAAATTTTATTCTTCCAGCTTCTAGGAGAAATGAAGTAGTCGAGTTTGTAAAAAGAGGACTCAAAGATTTGTCTGTTAGCAGAACGTCATTCTCATGGGGCATTCCTGTTCCAAATAATTCAAAGCACGTGATCTATGTGTGGTTAGATGCTTTGACAAATTATTTAAGCGCATTAAACTTTCCAAATGTTAACGATAATAAGTATATAAAATTTTGGCCCGCAGATGTTCACATAATCGGAAAAGATATTTTAAGATTTCATGCGATTTATTGGCCAGCTTTTTTAATGGCAGCCAAAATACCCACTCCAAAAAGAGTCTATGGACATGGCTGGATACTTTCAGACAAAAAGAAAATGTCTAAATCAATCGGGAATATTTTGGATCCTGTAGAAATAATAAATAATTATGGTATTGATCAACTAAGATATTATTTAGTAAAAGAAGTATCTTTAGGAAATGACGGAAATGTATCTCTTAAAAGTTTAACAGATTGTATAAATAACGATTTAGCTAATAATTTTGGAAATTTATGTCAAAGAGTTTTTGCTTTTGTTAATAAAAACTGTGAATCTAAAATTCCACATTGTAAAGAATTTAAAGACTCCGAAAAGAAATTATCTAACGAGATAATAAATAAATTGAAACTATTAAAAGATTTAATTAACAAACAAGATTTAAACACTTACATAAAAGAAGTTATTAATTTTTCTTTTAATACGAACAAATATTTTAATGATAGCAAACCCTGGGAACTAAAAAAAGGTAATGAAGAAAAAATGAACTCTGTATTATATGCAACTCTTAATCAAATAAGGTGTATCAGCATTTTACTATTTCCAATAATACCAATTTCCTCAGAAAAGGTTTTAAAAACATTGGGAATTGATAATAAAGATTTTAAAATTGACAATATAAAAAAAATAAATTTTTTAAAGTCTGGAACTAAAATTAAAAAAATTGATATATTGTTTAAAAAAATAGAAAATGATAATTGATTCACATTGCCATTTAGACTACGAACCTTTAAAAAGTGACTTAAACAATGTTTTAAGCAGAGCCAGAAAATCTGGGGTAAATTATTTTTTAACAATTTGTACTACTGATGAAAGTTTTGTAAAAATTTTAGAAATTTTAAAAAATAATAGTAATGTATATGGCACTTACGGTATCCACCCCCATGAAACAAAAAAATACACAAAACTATCAATCGATTCTATTTTAAAAAATATTAAAAAGGATAAAAAAATTATAGGAATAGGTGAGACAGGTCTTGATTTTTATTACTCTTACTCTGAAAAAAAAGCACAAATAGACTGTTTCATAAAACATATAAGAGCGTGCCAAACTTCTTCGAAAACTCTTATAGTACATTCTAGATCTGCGGATAAAGAAACCTTTGAAGTTCTATCAAGTGAAATGAAAAATAAAAATTTTAAAGTTTTAATGCATTGTTTTACTGGCAGCAAAGATTTTGCACATAAGCTTTTGGATTTAGGTTGTTATTTTTCTGCTAGTGGGATTATAACATTTAAAAATTCCAAAGATTTAAAAGAAACCTTTAAATCCATACCAAAAGATAGAATACTTGTTGAAACTGACTCACCATATTTATCTCCTGAACCCTTAAGAGGAAAGCCTAATGAGCCAAGCAACATTGTTTATACACTTAAATGCATTTCAGAAATTAAAAAAGAAACAGATTTATCAATGCAGAATATAACTACTAAAAATTTTTTTAATTTATTTAATTTAAAACACCCATGAACAAACTCGTAATACTGGGTTGCGGTAGTTCCGTTGGATCTCCTTGGATAACCAATTATTGGGGGAATTGTAAAAAAAACAATAAATTAAATGTAAGAACAAGATGTTCTGCCTTCATTCAAAAAGGAAACTTATCAATTTTAATTGATACTTCTCCCGATATAAAAAAACAAATACTAGACAACAAAATAAAAAACATTGATTATGTTTTGTATACACACGAACATGCTGATCAGACTAGCGGTATATTTGAACTTAGGCCTTTTTTTTGGAAAAATAAAAAAAAGATTAACGTTTATGCAAATAATAAAACTCTAAAGGTTTTAAAAAAAAATATGACTACTGTTTTTTTGGTGGACAAGGATATACGCCAATTCTCTATGGAAACCTTATTAAAAATAAATTCACATTGATTAAAAATAAAAATAAAATTTCCATTAAATCATTCGAGGTGCAGCATGGACAGATAACTTCGTCTGCATATATTTTTGATAAAATTGCTTACATTAGTGATTGTAATATGATAGCTGATAAAAATTTTTCAAAGCTTAAAAATTTGAATTATTTAATAATCGATTGTTTAAAAATTAACAAACATCCCTCACACTTTAATTTGGATGAGTCGTTAAAAATTAGTAAGTTTTTAAAGCCAAAAAAAACAATATTAACTAATCTTCATACCGATTTAGATTATGATTTTTTAAAAAAAAATCTTCCCAAAAACATATTACCTGCCTATGATAAAATGGTAATTAAATTTTAAATCTATTTTTTCAAAGCCGTTTCTATTGATTTAATAAATTTTTTTGAAGTAGGGTTCGTCATTGACGTAAATGTTTCAAAAACTTTTCCATTTTTGTCTATTATAATTTTATGAAAGTTCCATTTTGGAACAGAAGAGGATCCGTGATTAGCTTCTGCCCATTTATAAAACGGGTGTGCTTCATCACCTTTTACTTGAACTTTTTCTGTCATTGGAAAATTTATTCCAAATTTTGCTTCACAAAAAGTTTTAACATCAGAATTAGAACCTGGTTCTTGATTAAATGAATTAGAAGGCACTCCAATTACAATTAATCCTTCTTTTTGATATTGCTCCCAAATTTTTTGCAAATCTTCATATTGTGATGTAAAACCACATCTGCTTGCAACATTTGTCACTACAATGACATTGTTTTTAAATTCTGATAACTTAAGTTCACTTCCGTCTAAATCTTTAAAGGAAAAGTCATAAGCTAATTTTTCATAATTAGCTTTAGATGATGTCGAAAATAAAGAAATCATAATTAAAAAAAGTATTAATTTTTTCATTTTTTTGAACTTAATAGTATTAACATGTACCCAAAAATTGTAGATAGCAATGAACCAATTAGCACACCTATTTTTACCCCATCTAGATGCTGAGTTGATTCAACAAACGCTAGGTTTCCAACAAATAAACTCATGGTAAAACCTATTCCGGTTAATACACCCACGCCATACAAAGTTATCCAGTCTGCATTGTTTGGCATTTCTGCAAATTTGAGTTTTATAGAAACATATGAAAATAAAAAAACTCCAATTTGTTTCCCAATGAACAAACCACACACAATTCCAAGAGGTACTGGGTTTAACAAGGTTGAAAAACTAATTCCAGCCAATGAAACACCGGCATTAGCAAACGCAAAAATTGGCATAATCCCGAACGCAACATAAGGTGAAATAGCATGCTCTAATTTTATTAATAAAGAATGTGCGTGGCTTTTTGCATTATCTTTGTGTGGTATTGTTAAGGCTAATAAAACACCTGCAATAGTTGCATGTATTCCTGAAGCATGTGTAAATTCCCATAAAAATATTCCCACTATTAAATATGGCATAAAGTTTCTAATATTTAATTTGTTAAACACTAAAAGAACAATGATGCAAAGTAACATCAACACTAAGTATAAAAATTGAACTTGTCCTGAATAAAAAAAAGCAATTATTATTATTGCACCTAAATCATCAATTATGGCAAGAGCTGTAAGAAAAACTTTTAATGATAGTGGAATTCTTTTTCCTAACAAAGACAAAACACCTAATGAAAAAGCAATATCAGTTGCAGATGGTATGGCCCACCCATTAAGAGTTACAGGGTCTTTGTAATTAATACCAACATATATTAAAGCAGGAATAAGCATCCCACCGACAGCACCAATTATTGGTAATAAAGCCTGTTTGGGGTTTGATAATTCTCCCTGAATAAATTCTCTTTTAATTTCCAAAGTAACTAAAAAAAAGAAAATTGCCATTAAAACATCGTTTATCCAGTGCAATATACTTAGATCAATTGCAAACTTTCCTATACCTAAACGAAAATGGGTATTTAAAATATCTTTATAATAAACATTTAGGTCAGTGTTGCTAACTATTAAAGCAATAATTGCTGCAAACAAAAGAACAAGACCTGATGCCGCTTCTAATTTAAAAAACCACTTAAATGGTCTAGAAATATATTGTATCATTGCAATAATCTTTTTATGAAATTGAATGTTTCCCTATATATACCTGTATACAACGGAGAAAGTACAATTGAAAGTGTTTTAAAGAGCACATTTAAACTTCATCCAGGTCCAGATGAAGTAATAGTTGTCAATGACGGATCTACCGATAGAACGTTAGAAATTTTAAAAAAGTATGAGAATAAAATAAATATAATAATAAACAAAAACAATAAAGGTCTTGGATATTCAAGAAATCTAGCAATTTCGAATTCAAAAAATAATTTGATAGCCTCTCTCGATGCCGATGTCGAACCAGAGCCTGAATGGCTGTCAAAACTTTATGAAACACAAAAAAAATTCAATAGCGCAATATGTGGTGCTAGACTGTTAGAAAAATATAAAAATAAAAACATTTATAATATGTGGAGGCACATTCATGGCTCACAAAATCCTTTTGGTATAAAAGTTATAGAAAATTTAGGTGATACAATTAGCGGTTCCAATACCTTGCTCAGTAAAAAAATTTGGTTAGAGATTGGGGGCTATGAAGACAAATACAGAACTAATGGAGAAGACGTTTCTTATTGCAGAAAATTAGTTATATCAAAACATAAAATTTCTTATAACGGACTGGTTTATTGTAATCATCTACAAAACGACAATCTTAGATCATTATGTAATAGAGCTAGAAGAGCATACGTTTATGGCGCAGGTTTAAAAGAACCTACTTTATTAAGATTTCTACAAAGATCGATTAGGCATTTTAAGTATTTTATTATTTTTAGTTTAAAGGATATTAAAAGTTTAAGATTTTTATTAATTTATATTAATTTAATGATGTTTTTTAATCATTTAATCAAAGAATTCTTAGCAGTTGTTTACGGTAAAAAAGATTATATTTAACTTTCAATTGCTTATAATTGATCTTTAATTTATAAAAACAAGCAACTCGGGGCGTAGCGCAGTCTGGTAGCGCATCTGGTTTGGGACCAGAGGGTCGCAGGTTCAAATCCTGCCGCCCCGACCATTTTATTTAGATATAATGAATATTAATAAAGTTGTTATTATAGGATCAGGAACTATGGGTAGTGGGATCGCTGCTCATTTGTGTAACGCTAATGTTCCTGTAGTATTACTCGATTTAAAAACTGAGATTGCTGAAAAAGCAAAAGAAAAAATATTAAAATCACGTCCACCATTATTATTTGAAAAATCTAAAATTAACAGTCTTAAAATTGGAAATATATCTGATGATTTTGAAAATATTTCAGATGCTGATTGGGTTATTGAAGCAGTCATAGAAAGAATAGATATAAAACATAAGATTTATGAACAAATATTCAAGAAAAGAAAAAAAGATTCCATAGTCTCCTCAAATACATCGACAATACCTTTAAAAATTCTTTCTCAAAAATTATCAAAATCAGATAAAAAAGATTTTTGCATAACACATTTTTTTAATCCAGTTCGATACATGGGATTACTTGAAATTGTCAGAGAAGAGTTAAATGATAAAAATAAAATTGATTTATTAAAAAAATTTTGTGAAAGCAAACTAGGCAAAGGTGTGATTATATGTGGAGATACACCTGGATTTTTAGGCAATAGGGTAGGAGTTTACGCGATGCAAATTGCTATGACAGAAGCAATTAAAATGAATTTGTCAGTGGAAGAAGCTGATGCAGTTTTTGGAAGACCAATGGGTATACCAAAAACAGGAGTTTTTGCTTTATATGATTTGATCGGCATAGATTTAATGTCCGATGTATTAAAAAGTTTTAGAAAAGAATTGTCTGAAAAAGATGCATTTCAAAAAGTAGCTCAAGACATTCCAATAATACAAAAATTAATTGAAACTGGCTATACAGGCCGAAAAGGCAAAGGGGGATTTTATAGAATTAATAAATCTGATGGTAAAAAAATTTTAGAGGCTTTTGATTTAAATAAGAATGAATATTTTCCTTCAAAAAAAATTGATCTACAAATAAAAAAAGTTAATTTATTAGAATTGATTAATAGAAATGACAAATATGGTAAGTATGCTTGGTCTGTAATTTCAAAAATAATTTTATATTCTTCATCATTAGTTCCAAAAATAACTAAAGAGTATAATGATATAGATGAAGCTTTAAGACTTGGATTTAATTGGTCCATGGGTCCTTTTGAAATGCTCGAGTCTATAGGCCTTGATAATTTTTTCTCTAAAATTGGAAACATAGAGAGCAATCCTTTTTTAGACAATTTGAAAAAGAATAGTTCAAAGAAATTTTATGATGAAAGACAAAAATATACAAACATTGAGACATTAGCGAAAATAAAAAAATTAGTAGTAAAAATAGATAAAAATGATTCAGCTGAAATTTTTAGATTTAATGATTTTAATATAGTTGAGTTTAATACTAAAGCGAATGCTTTAGATTATAATTCAATGGATGCATTAATGAAAGCTACAGACAAACCATTAATTATTATTAATGAAAGCATGCAGTTTTCTGCTGGCGTGAATTTGAACTACGTCATGGAGTTTATTCAAAAGAAAGATTTGAAATCGGTTGAAAAATTTATCAAATATTTTCAAAAAACATGTAAGCATTTAAAATACTGCAAAAATCCAGTTATATCAGCACCTTCAGGATTGGCATTAGGTGGGGGAGAGGAAGTTTTGTTGCAGAGTAATTATGTTGTGTCTCATACTAATATAGTCATGGGTCTAGTAGAAACATTAGTTGGATTGGTCCCAGCAGGAGGCGGATGTAAAGAACTGTTGTGGAGATGGACACAAACCAATCAAGCTAAAAATGATCCTGATTTTGCTCCATTGAAAGTTTTTGATATAATTGGTTATGCTAAAACAGCTTCATCACCACAGGAAGCAAAGCCTTTGTTGTTTTTAGACTCAAACCATGAAGTGATAATTAATAGAAACAATCTTTTACCTTCTGCAAGAGCTTTTATCAAAAATAATAAAGATTTACCTCCTCCAAAACAATGTAAATTTAAATTATCAGGAAAAAAAGTGAGAGAAAAAATGAAAAAGATTCTCGAAGACTTATATGATAATAAAAAAATCTTAGATCATGGTATGGAAGTTGGTAAAGAATTAGCATATGTTTTAAGCGGAGGAGATACTGATTTACATAAAGAAGTAAGCGAAGATCAAATGTATAAACTAGAATTAGATAGTTTTATGAAATTAATTGAAACAGAGAAAACTCAAAAAAGAATTACACATACATTAAAAACAGGAAAACCATTAGTAAATTAAATGACCATATATAATGCACCAGTTGAAGAAATGATGTTTTTATTTAATCATTTAAAAGATAATAAAAACTACAACGAAATAGAAAAATATAAAGAAATCAACTCAGATTTGGTTAAGGATATATTAGATCAGGCAGCAAAAATTAATAAGGAAATTATTTTGCCTCTTGCAAAAATTGGTGATGAAAAACCATGTGTTTATGAAAATGGAATTGTGAGATCGCCACCTGGTTACAAAGAGGCATACAAAAAATTTATCGAAGATGGATGGACATCATTATCTTGCGACCCAAAATACGGCGGGCAGGGAATGCCGAAAACAGTGAGTACCTTTTTTGAGGAAATGCTTTCATCTTCTAGCTTGTCATTTAAATTATATAGTGAACTAAGTATAGGTGCATACAATTGTATTATTCACCACGCAGATCAAAAAATAAAGGATAAATTTCTTCCTAAAATTGTAGAAGGAAAATGGAGTGGCACAATGTGTTTGACAGAGTCTCATTGTGGAACTGATCTAGGTCTATTAAAAACAAAGGCGATAAAACAGAATGATAATTCATATAAAATTTCAGGTCAAAAAATATTTATTACATCAGGAGACCATGATTTAACAGAAAATATAATTCATTTAGTTTTAGCTAGAATTCCAGGATCTCCTTCTGGAACAAAAGGCATTAGTTTATTTTTAGTACCAAAGTTTATTGTTAACAATGACGGTTCAACAGGTTCTAGAAATGGAGTTAATACGGCATCTATCGAAACAAAAATGGGAATAAAAGGCTCACCAACTTGCGTTTTGAATTTTGAAAATGCAACGGGATATTTGATTGGAACAGAAAATAAAGGTTTAAGCTCAATGTTTACAATGATGAACTTAGAAAGAATAGTTGTTGGAATTCAAGGTCTTGGAATTTCCGAAACGGCTTACCAGAATGCTCTTGCTTATGCAAAAGAAAGGAAACAGGGGAAAGCCAATAATAGCAAAAACAAGGAAGCCGATTTAATAATTAAGCATGCTGATATAAGAAGAAGCTTAATGAATATGAAGTCATTAACTGAAGGTAAAAGATCGCTTGCTTTTTGGGTTTCACAACTAATTGATGTTAGCCTGAATCATTCTGACAAAAAAGTTAAAAATTCTGCAAGTGATTTGGTTTCTTTAATGACTCCGGTAATAAAATCATTCTTTACTGATATAGGAATGGAAATAACTAATGACGCAATTCAAGTATTTGGAGGATACGGTTATACAAAAGATCAGGGAATAGAACAGCTGTTTAGAGATAATAGAATAACGCCAATTTATGAAGGAACAAATTCTGTTCAAGCTATAGACTTAGTTTATAGAAAAATTTTGAATAATAAAATTTTTGAAAAATATATTTCTAACCTGAATGATGAAATTAAACTTTGTGTTAAAAATAAAAATTTATCCATATTTGCTGGAAAATTAGAAAAGTATATTGAGTTACTAATGAATTTTACCTCATGGCTTAAAGAAAAATACAATACTTCAAAAGACGATGTTAGTTCAGCTTGCAATGATTATCTAAAAGTATTTGGCTACGTTTCTTTAGGCTATACATGGTTGAAAATATTAAGGATTAGCCATGAAAAATTACAGGTTAATAGAGAATTTTTTGAAGATAAAATCAACACAGCCGCCTTTTATTTTGATAAAATCTTACCAAGAGTTCAGTCCCACTATATTTCAGCTATTAGTGGTAGTGAAAACATTATGAAGACAAAATTTAATTAAAATGAGTCATTATAATAACAACTTAGATAAAAATAATGCGAACTATGTTCCGTTAACTCCTATAACTTTTTTGGAAAGAACAAAAGATATTTATCCAAATTATGAAGCTATAATTTATAAGAATCGAACTTATACTTGGCGAGAAGTTTACGATCGTTCTATAAGATTTGCTAGTTCTTTGGAAAAAAATGGAATTAAACCAGGAGACACAGTATCTATTATGGCAGCCAATACTCCTGAATTATTTGAGGCTCATTATTCTGTTCCAATGACTGGTGCGGTCTTAAATACTATTAACACAAGGCTAGATACAAAAACGGTAGCCTACATATTAAAACATGCTGATACCAAAGCCCTTATTGTAGATAGACAATTTTCTCCTGTTGTAAAAAAAGCTCTAGATGATTTGGGGAGAAAAATTTTAATTATCGATATAATTGATAAACAAGTAGATTTAAAGGATACAGAAAAAATAGGAGACTTTGAGTACGAAGATTTTTTGAAAAAAGGGGATATAAATTATGTTTGGAAAAGACCAAAAGATGAATGGCAAGCAATTTCACTAAATTATACATCAGGCACAACTGGAAATCCAAAAGGTGTTGTTTATCATCACAGGGGATCATATTTGATGGCAACAGGCAGTGCAGTAGCATGGAATATGCCAAACCGTTTAAATTTTTTATATACAGTTCCTATGTTTCATTGTAATGGGTGGTGTTACCCGTGGACTCTTGCCATGCTCCATGCTCGAGTAATATGTATTAGAAATATTAGAGCTAAAGAGATTTTTGATTTAATAGACCAGCATAAGATAACTCATTTTGGTGGCGCTCCAATCATTTTAAATATGTTGGCTAGTGCACCAAAAGACGAACAAAAAGAATTAAAACATAAAGTTTATGTTTTAACAGCAGCTGCACCTCCACCAAGTATTATTTTTAAAAAAATGAAAAAATTAGGCTTTGAAGTTATGCATGTTTACGGTTTGACAGAAACTTATGGACATATTTTACAGTGTGCTTGGAACAATGAATGGGAAAATTTAAAAGAAGATGAAAAAGCAGATATTAGCGCACGACAGGGAGTACGTTACCCAAATACGGAGGATGTTCAAGTAATGGATCCTGAAAATATGAAAAAAGTTCCTAGAGATGGAAAAACCATAGGGGAAATAATGATAAGAGGAAATGTTGTAATGAAAGGATATTTTAAAGACAAAGAGGCAACAGAAAAATCTATGAAAGGTGGCTGGTTTCATTCTGGAGATTTAGCTGTAATGCATCCAGATGGTTACATACAAATAAAAGACAGATCTAAAGATATAATTATTTCTGGGGGAGAAAATATTTCTTCAATAGAAATTGAAAACACAATAGCAAAGCACCCTTCGGTTTCTCTTGCCGCAGTTGTCGCAAAACCAGACGAAAAATGGGGAGAAACACCATGTGCTTTTGTTGAGTTAGCTCCAAAGCAAAAAAGCACAGAAGAAGAAATAATAAAATTTTGTAGAGAAACTTTAGCTGGATTTAAAATTCCAAAAAAAATAGTATTTGGTGAATTACCAAAAACATCTACAGGAAAAATAAAAAAATTTGAACTCAGAAAAAAGGCTAAGGATATAAATTGATTTTTGAAGTAGAAAACAAAAAGGTCTTCACCTCAGATGTTGGCCGATCATTTGATAAAAATAAACATACTGTAATACTTCTTCATGGTAGTGGGCAATCACATGTAGTTTGGTCTTTAACAGATCAATATTTGTCAGATCAGGGATATAATATTTTTTCTTTAGATTTGCCTGGGCATGGTAATTCAGAAGGTAAAAGTCTAAATTCAATTGAGGAAATTGCACAATGGTTAGAGAAAGTTATTATAAAAATTGGTATTGAAGATTTAACTATATTAGGACATTCACAAGGCTGTTTAGTTGCCTTAGAATATGCAAATAAATTTCCAAAAAAAATAAAAAAACTAATATTTATTGCTGGATCTTATGAGATTCCTGTCAATAAAAGTTTAATTGATCTTGCACATTCAGGGGATATGGAATCATTGAATTTAATGATGAAGTGGGGCTACGGTTATTCAAAACAATTTATTGGTGGGAATCCGCTTCAAAAAATACTGAACTCACCCAGAGAAGTGAGAGAAGTTCTAGCAGTAGATTTATTAGCGTGCAATAATTATAAGAATGGAATTAATGCTGTTAAAAAAATTAAATTTCCTACACTTTTTGTGTTTGGTGAACTAGATAAAATGATAAAGCTTGATAAAGGAAAGCAATTTTCAGCCCTAATACCTGGTTCTAAAACACATATCATAAAGGATTGTGGCCATATGATAATACTTGAGAATGCTTTTGAAATGAGAGAAAAGGTTGCTGAATTTTTAAAATCATGAAAAATTTTTTAATTACTAAGTCAAGACGTTTGAGAAGCACTCCTTTTTCTTCAAAAATAGAAAAGCAAGGTGTGAAGAGTTATACAATGTACAATCATATGTTGTTGCCAACTTTTTTTACATCACCAGAAGAACAATACAATCATTTAAAAGAACACGTTCAAATTTGGGATGTCTCAGCACAAAGAGAAATTGAAATTTCAGGAAAAGATTCTTCTAAACTAGTGCAGCTTATGACTTGTAGGGATTTATCAAACTCAAAAATAGGGGGATGTTATTACGCACCTCTTGTAGATTCTGAGGGTGGATTAATAAACGATCCTTTAATTTATAGATTAGAAGAAAAAAAATGGAGAGTATGTATAGCTGATTCTGACGTATTATTATTTGCCAAAGGAGTATCTGCAGGAAAAAATCTAGAGGTAGATATTTTTGAGGCCAAAGTTGATACATTGGCTGTACAAGGACCAAAGTCATTTAAACTAATGGAAAAAGTTTTTGGAGATAAAATAAACAATCTAAAATTTTTTAAATTTGATTTTTTTGATTTTAACAAAAAAAAATACTTAATATCTCGATCTGGTTATTCTAAACAAGGAGGTTTTGAAATTCATATTGATGATATCAAGGCAGGTTTAGAACTTTACGATTATTTTTTTGAGGTTGGAAAAGATTATAATTTAAAACCTGGTGCACCTAATCATATTGAAAGAATTGAAGGTGGTTTATTATCATATGGAAACGATATGGACATTGCGGACAATCCATTAGAATGCGGATTTGATAAATATGTGAACTTAGAATCGGATATATTTTTTTTAGGAAAGGAAAATCTAAAAAAAATTAAAAAAGAAGGTATTAAAAGAAAATTAATGGGCGTGAAAATTGAAAGCAAAACAATAAATCTGACAAAAGAAATACCAATATTTAATAATGAAAATAATGAGATAGGTAAACTTAGATCGGCAGGATTCTCACCAAACTTTGACAAAGTAGTTGGAATAGCAATGATTAATAAAAAATACTGCAAGGAATCACAAGATTTTAAAATAAATATAGATGGAAAATCAGTTTCTGGAAAAATTTGCTCCTTACCAATCGTTTAGAATTAAAAAATGAACCATTTTTATGTTTATGTATTAAAATCATCTGGAAATAAGCCGCTAACATACGTGGGGTATACAAATAATTTAAAAAAAAGGATAACCCTCCATAATCAAGGAAAAGGAGCGAAGTTTACTCGAGGAAGAAAGTGGAAATTGATATATAAGGAGATATTTAATTCAAAAAAAATGGCGCAATCTAGAGAATACTATATTAAAAAAGATAGAAAATTTAGAATTGAACTAAAAAACGGTGAGAAAAGTGAATAAAAAAATTGGAGTACTATTACCATTTAAAGATCATTTCACAAATTCAAAAGCAGGCTCAGCGTCCATTTGGATTAAAGATTTCAATAAAAAAAGCACATATAAAAATAACATATATGTCTGTGGAAATACAGATAACACATCTGATTTAATTGAAAAAAAAAGATATATAAATATAAATTTTAAAAATTTTGCTTTTCAAAGTAAAAACACATCCTATGTTGAAGCTTTTTTAAAAATTAATTTAAAACAAAAATTTGGTATCATCGAGATTCACAATAGACCTTCATATATCCATTACATGACAGAACAAAATATTGATGCAAAATTTGTTTTAATTTTTCATAATAATCCTCAAAATTTAGGCGGATCCAAAACTGTTAACGAAAGAAATGAACTTTTAGAAAAATGTGAAAAATTAATTTTTGTAAGTAACTGGGTAAAAGAAAAGTTTTTTGAAGGTTTGGAAAAAAGAGAGCATTATAAATGCATAGTTATTCATCCAAGTATTTCAACCATAAACAAACTACCTTCAAAAAGAAAAATTATATCCTTTGTTGGAAAATTAAATCGATCAAAAGGCTTTCACCTTTTTGGAAAGGTAATTGTAAAAATTTTAAATAAATACAAGGATTGGTCTGCCATTGTAGTTGGTGACGAGCCTAGAGAAAAATACAATTTTAAACATAAAAATTTACATTACAAAGGCTGGATAAGTCATGAGAAAACCTTAAAATTATATAATTTAACCAGCATATCCGTTGCTCCATCTTTTTGGGAAGAGCCTTTTGGTAGAACCTCTATGGAGGCTGCATCAAGAGGTTGTGCAACAATAATTTCTAAGAAGGGAGGGTTAATAGAAACTATCCCTCATGCTCTATATCTTTCAGATTTGACTTCAAAAAACCTTTTTCAAAAAATAGAATTTTTAATAAAGAACAAAAACAAAAGAAATAATTTACAAAATAAATCTTTCAGAAATGTTTTTCACAAATTAGATGAAAATACTAAAAAAATAGATAGATATCGTGATGAAATTTTAAGCAAAATTAACTTGCAAGACATTAAAAAGAAAAATTATAAAATTATACATGTGTCAAATTTTGGAAACCGTTTATTTAACAGATTATATTTTATCTCAATAGCAAAAAAAATCACCCACGGATTAATTAGACTGGGTCATGACGTAGTTAACATAAGTGACAGGGACACAATAAGATTTAATAGAAATTTAAGCGGAAAAAGTGGAATTAATTATTTGAATAAAATGTTTATAGAAACGGTGAAAAACTATTCTCCAGATTTAATTATTCTGGGTCATTCAGATAATATAAAAGCAGAAACTCTAGAAATTATAAGAAAATACAAAAAAAATATTAAAATCATACAATGGTTTGAAGATAATTTGCATAAAAGCGGTCCTGATCCAGAATTAAATCAAAAAAGATTGTTGAAATATGACAAATATATAGATCATAATTTTATAACGACTCATCCGTCAGCTTTAACATTTACAAAAAATTCTAAAAAATATTCTTACTTACCTATACCGGTAGATAAAAATATTGAAAATCTTAAAATATATGAAAATTCAAGTGCAATTTACGATTTGTTTTTTACAATGAGTCATGGGGTAAATAGAGGTGTTCTAAAAAGTGATAAGTTTGACGCAAGATATCCGTTTATAGAAAAACTTTTAAAAATTAGCCCTAATATAATCTTTGATATATATGGTTACAAAACAAGACAACCCATTTGGTCAGAGGATTTTTATAAAACAATAATGCAGTCAAAAATGGGCTTAAATCTAAGTAGAACAAATAGTGTAAAATATTATTCTAGCAACAGGATTTCTTCCTTGATAGGAAATGGACTAATGACTTTTGTTGACAAAAAAACACAATTAGGAGATTTTTTTAGTGATAAAGAAGTCGTTTTTTATAAAAATGTTGAAGACTTGTCTGAAAAATTAAATTATTTCAAAAAAAACGACAGACTTAGAAAAAAAATAGCCAGTAATGGAAGAAAAAAATACTTTCGATGTTTTGACTCAACAATAATTGCTAAATATTTAATTGATAAAACCTTTGGATTAAAATTTAAAGAAAATTATCTATGGGAGGATTAAGCCCTCAACTAGTAAAAAACAAAAAGATAGTCATACTTAAGAATGATAGAGGAGGGGACTTATTAATTTCTCACAAAGCAATTTCTTACCTAATGACATTATCAGAAGATATTACAATTTTTTTGTCCAATATAAATAAAAATTTTTCTTTTTTATTTAAAAACATTAAAATACTTGAATTTCCATTTGATTTGAAAATTAAACATAAAATAAATTTATTTATTTATCTTTTAAAAAATAAAGTTGATGAAGTATATATTTTGTCTCCAAAAGGATTTTATTACTATTTACCAATTTTTTTTAGAAAAATTAAATTTTTTGCTATCGTTATTGATGGTAAAAAAAGAAATAGGCCTTCTATTTTTTTAAGAAAATTCTTATATAAATACGAAATAATAAATAGAATTAACAAAATAAACAAGATCTCATCTAGTGAATTACAATTTAAATTAGTAAAAACTAAAAATGAATACAAAATAAATAAATTAAATCTTTTACCAAACAACAGTTTAATAAGAAAATATTTAAAAGAAGATTTTATTTTTTTTCAATTTAAAAAAACATTTTTTGAAAAAATTGCTTGGAACAAAGATAAAATAAACAATTTTATTAATTTTTTAGCATCAAAAAATAAAAATATTGTATTTTGTTCTGATATAGAAATTACAGAGTATAATGCAATGTTTCTTTCTAAATATTCAAGTATCAATTTTGATGAAAATAAGTTCAATAACAAAAAAAATAATAATATTTTATACTGCCACAATATTACTGGGGAAGATCTTTTTTATGTAATTAGTTTGTCAAAAAAAGTAATTTCTCCTCATGGGCTCATTTCTCATATTTCGTGGATTCTTAAGAAGCCAACTCTTGCGTTGTTTAATTTTGATATAAAAAATAAAGATGATTTATTACATGAAAAAATAAGCTTTTCTGAATGGTATCCGAAGAAAAGTTTTGATTTTGCATTTTTAAATAAGGATTTTGAAAAAGCATTGAAGAAAATTAACACTAGGATTTAATCGGTATATGCAAATTTGCTTTTTAGATAATACTAAGTTTCAATATAATTATAGAGACAAATACTCCCCGAAATTGAGGGGGGGCGAAACAGTTTTAATTAACCTGTCTTCTGCGTTAGCTAAAATGGGTCATAAAATAACAATTTTTAATAATTGTTATAAAAATGAGATATTTGATGGAATTGAATGGATAAATATTAACCAAAAAGACATACCCGAAAGTAAAAAAACTTGTGATTTAGCAATATCAAATGGTGACACCAGTTTATTTGAGAAGGTAAAATCAAATAAGAAAATATTTTTTTCATACAGTCTTCAAACTATTGAAAAATTTATCAGAAAAAAACAACTTTACAGCTATCTCAAACATAGGCCAAAAATCGTTTTTTTAGGTAATTATCACAAGAATAAAACAAGCAAAATTTGCTCTCTATTTGGGCATCTTAGATTAAATTTGGCTGTAGATGACCTGTTTATTAATCACAGATTGGATTCCGTTATTGATAAAGAACAATCAATTTTTACATCTCGTGCAGACAGAAATTTAGATTTACTTCTTGATATTTGGAATGAAAATATATTTCCAAACTTTAAAACTGGTAAACTGTTGGTTACCAAGCCTGCTAAAAAAATTAATCAAAAAAACAACATAATAATAAGAGAGCTTGATACACAAGAAAAAATGTTAAAAAATTTAAGCATGTCTAAAGTTTTTCTTGTCCCGGGTCATAAAGCTGAATTATTTTGTCTTGCTGCTGAAGAAGCAAACGAACTCTGTATACCAACGGTAACTCTTGGTATAGGCTGTTTGTCAGAAAGGGTAAAGCATGGAGAAACTGGATTTGTTGCCAAAACCAATAAAGAATTCGGTAAATTTGTTCTTGATATTTATAAAGATGAAAATCTTTGGAATGAACTACGGAAAAATTTAATTAATAGAAGAGGTAGATATAAATGGTCAGATGCTGCGAAGGAATTTATATCAAAAATTTAAATTAATGAATTTTTTAGAAAAATATAAAAACAAAAAAAATATAAGATATGACTCTTTTTTATTTGCTTTAAATTTAGCTTATGAAAGAAAGCATAAAACTATAGTTGAGACTGGCACTGCTCGAGGTAAAAAAAAGTTACTTTTTTTTAATAAATTTAATTGGACTGATGGTATGAGTACTTTGATTTTTTCAGAATATGCAATGCATGTAGGTGGAAAACTACATTCTTGTGATATTTCAAGTGAGAATATCAAAAATGCAAAACAATTTACTTCAAAATTTTCTAATTATGTAAATTTTTATATTCAAGATAGTATTAGTTTTTTGCAAAACTTAAATTTTAAGATTGATTTTTTATATTTAGACTCTCTTGATGCATCAAATCCAATTTTAGCTTCAAATCATCAATTAGCTGAAGCAAAAAATTCACTAACAAAGCTAAATAAAAATGCATTAATTTTATTGGATGACAAAGGTGGAAAAACAAATTTATCCCATGATTTTTTAATTAATAATAATTTTAAATTAATAAATGAATCAAAAAATCAGCTTCTATTTACTTCTTAAATTTTAATTTTATTTAAGGCGTTATTTTTAAATAAATTTGCTTCTTTGATATACCTTCTTACCATTTGTGTAGTTTTATGGCCTGTCATCGCCATTATGCTTCTTTCCTCAGCTCCTAATTCAGCTGTTGATGTAGCAAAACCTGATCTTAAACTGTGACCTGAATACTTGCTTTGGTCTAGACCTGCCAAAGCAGTGTATTTTTTTATGATTAGAGCTACATTCTTGTCTGACATATCAAAAATTTTACCAGATTTTATTTTGCTTTCTTCTATCCAGTTTCTTAAAGATACTACTGGGCAGTACTCAGAGTTAGAAAAGTAGGGGATGCCCTTAGTCATACCTTCGCCAGATTGATCGGTTTTTGATCTTTTTACAAAGATTTTAACCCCCTCGCTTACAAACTCCACGTCCTCATATAAAACTGACACCAATTCTGACCTTCTAAACCCGCCTGCAAAACCAACTAACACTAGGGCTTTATTTTTTAATTTACTTTTAAAGTTTTTTTCTTGATTTATTGAATTAATAATTAATTTTAAATCATTGATTAATATAGGTTTTTTTGCTTTTTGATATGTGCCTTTTGCTCTTTTTATCCCTAAGAGATTTTCAGTAATTATTGGATGTTTGGTGTCTAAGTAATGCCCATTTAATTTATGAATAACGCTAATTGAAGCTAATCTACGCTTTAAAGTGCTGAATTTTGAAGATTTGGACAGATGAGTTAGATACAAGGTGATGATTTGAGGTTTTGAAGGCATGGAGTTAAGATCATTCTGCTGGCAGAACAAAACAAAGTCTCTAAAATCAGCCTTATAAGCTCTTAAAGTATTGTTAGCCTTAGAACTCTTTAAGTTTTTTAAGGTTTCTAATTCAAGGCTTTTTACATCAGTTACTAAATCATTCATATATATTTCCGATAACCATTAATTATCGGAAACTTATAAATTATCATTTTTCAGATGTCAAGCTTTGAATTATTATCTTCAAACATGATTTTTAAAAATCGAAAACGTATAGTTCTTGATCGTGGCCCAAGCTGGCCTGATTATGACAAAGCTGAACCGTTCATGATAAGATATTATCCACTATTTCGTAAAAGGCCTAAATGGTTTCCTTTCAATATACTCGTTCATAAGCTCCTTAAAAGTGATCTGGGCGATCTACACGATCATTATTGGTCCTATATAACTATAATTCTTAAAGGTGGATATTGGGAAACTACGGAAAAAGGGACTTTTTGGAGGGGTCCTGGCTATATAGGTTACCGAAAAGGATCTGATAGACATAGTTTAAAGATCCAGGAGGGTAAACCTGCATGGACCTTGCTGCTTGTAGGACCTAAAAGAGGCTCTAAGCAATATGCTAAATACCAAGAAAAACAGGAAAAATAGACCTGTTTTTCCTCAAAAAACCCTTGAAATTCAACGCTTTTTACAATCTGAGAGTGTATTTTAACTAAAATATAGATTTTACAGGGTATATTGGAGCCTATCAGACAAAGTACTAAAAATAGGCCTATATATGGCCCATTAATCGCTATATTCTGATACTGCAATGCTCATAAATACTAATATTAAATAATCTCGTTTTATGCGTTTTTCCCTCTATTTTAAGTAGATACTTCCCTGTTTATTTGCTTATTTATAGGCACTTCTTCACCCTTTTTAAGTTAAACTCGTAAAAACCCATATAAATTAACATTTTTTTAATATTTATATTTAAATGTTAAATTTATCTAATAAAAACAGTTATATAAATAGATTAATTAAAGTATTACTTTAATATAAAAGACAGTAACATTTACCTAATTAAAGAACCTTAACGATAGGTAAACAACAATAGGTACTGTGATAAAAGACATTAGGGTTGAGGAGACAATCACGCTAGCGATGTTATCTACTGCCCTCTTCTCAGAATACATTGAACCAACTAAATATGTTAGAACAGCGCTTGGCATTGCAGACTGAATTAGTAAAACCCCGGCCATAAAACCTGTTAAATTTAGAAGTTTAATAAGAGCAAAACCAATTATAGGGCCTAATATAACTCTCACTACACCAAGAATAATAGCATCTGTCCATGAAATAACTTTAAGACGTGTTAGAGCAACTCCCAGAGCCATTAAAACTAAAAATATTGTCGTGTAGGTTAATAAAAAAGTAGTATTTTCCAAATACCCAGGAACATCCCAGTCAAAATAAAGAAATAAAACTGCAACTATAATCCCATAAATAGGTCCGTTTTTTAATAAAATACCAAAAGAAAATTTCTTACTAGCTAACAAAACTCCTATGGTGAAGTGAAACAAAATTATAACAGAAGCAATAGCCGAAGCTACTCCTAGACCAACTGTTCCATATGCAAATAAACAAATTGGAACCCCCATATTTCCAGTATTTGGTAAAATTAAAGGTGGAAGTTCTGTAATTGGATCTTTTTTTAAAATTAATAAAAAAATAACCCCAACAATTGCAAATGCCCCTATTATAACAACTGCATAAGTAAAATATTCAATAAAAATATCTAAGGTAACTCCAGTAGTTGTGATTGTGTAAAAAATCATTGCTGGCGTACCGATAGATCCAGCAAAATTAGTTATAAATTGAGTATTAAAATTAGGGTCTTTTTTTCCAAGATAATAACCAATTCCTATTATAAAAAAAACAGGAAATAATACGTCTATAAGTTTTAGATAGAGCTCCATTAAGCTCTTACATCAGATTTTTTTGCTTTCCTCAAGGGGTTATTAAATCCAATTGCTTTTTCAAATTCACTTAAACGTTTATAAATAGACCTTAATTCTGTGATTCTAGTCCAATTTTGTAAAAATAAAGAAAAGCTACTTTGCACTTCTCTAAATGCGCTAGAAGTTTGTATTAAAATTCCTAGAGTCATTGCGCCAGTAAATAATCCTGGCCCCATAAGTATATAAGGCACAATTATCATTGACTGATTGTACATTATTAACCAGAGATCAAAGTAACCATAGTGCAAAAACAGCCTATGATAATTGAATTTTATACCGGTAAATAGTTGTAAAATTGTAGGTGGTTTAACATAATTTATTCTATCGTCTTCTCCATAAACAAGTTCTTTACGAAAAGCCGCTTCAACTTTTTGATTATTATATTCTAATCCGGGCAATTTAATTCCAACCAGCCAGCTAATTACCAGGCCACCTAAACTAGCTGTTAATGAAACCCAAACTAATGAACCAGATATATCTTTAAAAAAAGGAATTACTACATTGGATGATAGTCCCCATAATATTGGAATAAATGCAATTAAGAGCATTATAGCTCTCACAACTTGTAATCCTAGACTTTCAACAATTTTTGCAAAATTCATACAATCTTCCTGGATTCTTTGTGAAGCTCCTTCAACTTTAGCATCAATTTTTTTCCAATAAGGCATGTAAGAAAATGTCATTGCTTCTCTCCATCTAAATGCCCAGAGTCTAGTAAAGTAGTTAGTTATTGTATAAATAATTACATAAGGGATAGCTAATTTCATAAATAAAATAAGTCCATCATAAAATTCGGATATTTCTCTCTCAGTAGCTTTTTGAAGAAGGTCATAAAAACCCTTGTACCATTCGTTAATTTTTACATCTATCCAAGTTTGTGAAAGCAAGGATAAAAAGATGAAAAGTGCTCCGCCCCAAGACCACAAAAGCCATTTTCTTTCAGTAAAAAAACTTCTCCACATTTTAGTCCTTTAAAAAGTTGTCGGCATAGGATTTAATAATAAAACTAGATTTTTTAGGCTTTACGAGCTCGTATTCAATGTTGTTTTTCTTTGCATAATCTATGGCTTTTTTTTTTGTTGAAAAAACCAATGTAATTTCACCTAAAGTATCATCGCTGGATTCCCAGCCCATTAAAGGATTTGTGCCTGTATCCTTGGTCTTAAATTTTAAAACCCAGCTTTTTGATTTCCCTCTTCCAGATTGCATTGCAGTTTTTGTTGGAATATAAATTTTAGCTTTTCTCATTAATTAACCTGAAAGACCAAGGTGAGTATATTTTATATTTAAATAATCTTTGATTCCAACAGAGCCCCCTTCCCTACCATAACCAGTTTGTTTAATTCCTCCGAAAGGTGTTTCTGCTGTAGCTACCACTGGAGTGTTAACCGCAACTATACCAGTTTCTAATTGCTCTGAAGCTTTAAAAGCTTTTTCCATTGAATTTGTACAAACATAACCCGCTAATCCACAATCATGTTTGTTTGCTCTTTCAATTACTTCATCAAATTTTTTAAAAGTTGTTATTGCTGTTATTGGACCAAAAGGTTCCTCTGTCATTATAGTAAAATTATCTTTAATATTGTCAATTATAGTGGGTTCATAAAAATAACCTTTGTTAAATCCTGCGGGCCTCTTTCCGCCATACAAAACTTTTCCACCTTCTTTTTTAGTTTTTTCTACTATTTTTTCTATTTCTTCTAATCTTTTTTTTGTGGTAATTGGCCCTAAGTTAGTTCCTTCTTTTAGACCGTCCCCAATTTTAAGTTTTTTTGTTTTTTCAATAAAAATTTTAGTAAAGTCTTCTTTTTTGCTTTCATGGATATAAAATCTAGATGGTGAAATACAAACTTGACCATTATTTCTATATTTTGATGCAATTGCCATATCTGTAACCTTGTCTATATTTGAATCCTCAAAAACAATAAAAGGGGCATGTCCACTTAATTCCATAGTTACTCTTTGAACTTTATCAGCAGCTTTTTTTAAAATAAGTTTTCCAACTCTAGTAGAGCCGGTGATTGAAACTTTCTTTACAATGTTAGAAGCAATTAAATCGTTAGAAATTTGTTCTGGATCTCCAGACAACAAGTTAACAACTCCTGGAGGAATACCAGCATCATTGATAATATTCATCATTTCCATAACTGCCCCAGGTGTAATTACATCTGGTTTTACTATTACAGAACAGCCAGCTGCTAAAGCTGTAGAAATTTTTCTTGAAGCTAAAATTATTGGAAAGTTCCATGGAACTAAAGCTGCGACAACACCAATTGGTTGATAAATTACTTGAACCCTTGTGTCCTCAAATCTACTTTCGACTGTTTGCCCAAAAATTCTTTTAGTTTCTTCTGAGTTCCATTCAAAAATATCAGCAGCAGAAACAACTTCTCCCACCCCTTCTATTAAAGGTTTTCCTACTTCTAAAGCTAACCACTTGGCTAGAACGTCTTTTCGTTCTCTCATTAATTCAGATATTTTTCTTATCTTGGATGATCTTTCCCATGCAGATGTTTTTTTCCAAATCTTAAAACCTTTTTCAGCAGATTTTAAAGCTTTGATAACATCATTTTTAGTTGCTTTGGATGCCTTGCCTATTACTTCTTCGGTTGCAGGATTTATAACATCATAATATTCTTTTTTTTCTGAAGGTCGCCACTTACCATCTATAAATTGACCAAATTTTGAATACATTTATTAATTTTATATTGTTTAAAAGCGTATGTTTTTTAGTTTCTATTTTAAATAATTTATGAAAAGAATTCAACTAACTTGTGACTATGTTATCGTTAAACTTGCCAGATAAAGAAATCATAACTTAACTACCATTTCGTTTTTGGTTTTATTTTCAAAAAAGTCAATCAAATTCTGAATTGTTTCTTTTGCTGTTCTTAAAATGCATTCCTTTGTGAGTGTAGACGCGTGTGGACTTAATAAAACATTTTTATTTTTCAATAATGGATTGTTTTTTTCTATTGGTTCTTTTAAAAAAACATCTAATCCTGCTGCAAAAATAATCCTGTCATTTAAAGCTTTGTCTAAGTCTTTTTCATTAATTATACCGCCTCTAGAAGTATTTATAATTACAGAATTTTTTTTCATGTTTTTAAAGACATTTATATCAAAAAGATTATTTGTTTTTTCATTCAGTGGTACATGTAAAGTTACCACGTCGATTTCTGATAATGTTTTTTTAAGATCTTCGACTTTGGCTGCTCCAAAAGATTTTATTATATTTTCGTTTACAAAAGGATCAAAAACCTTAACTTTCATTTCAAAACCTAAAAATCTTTTTACTAAAATTTTTCCAATCCTTCCGAAGCCAACGATCAAAACTGTCTTATTATAAAGTTCAAAAGTATCATTTTTTCTAACATTTTCTTTAAAAAAACCAGATCTAACAGCATCGTCATATAAAGTTTTTCCTTTTGAAATGTTTAAAAGCATAAACATAACATGTTCGGCAACAGTGACTGCGTTTGCTGTTGCTGTTATAAGAAGCTTAATATTGTTTCTTTTTAAAAAATTAATATTCACATTATCGTATCCAACACCATGTCTTGAGATAACTTTTAGTTTCTTACAAGCAGATAAAATTTCTTCATCAAGTTTAGTCAATCTTAATGCTAAACCATCAAATTTTGGTAGTTCTTTTATTAAATTTTTCTTACTTATGTCTTTTATTATTTCGTATTCAAATTTAGGATGATCTTTTAGAATCTTGATTCCGTCCTGATGTATTTGATCTACTATACCAATTTTATACATAAAATTAACACTAGTTAGTCGTGGCGGTCCCACGGGGAATCGAACCCCGATTAGGTGATTGAAAACCACCTGTCCTAACCGTTAGACGATGGGACCGTATTATTGATTGTCTTATTAACAGAAATATCATCGATAATAAACTCTACATTTCTTTGGCCTTTCCATTCATTAAGACTTAATTTGCCTACAATATTAAATTTCTTATTTTTTTTAGTTAATAAATATGATTCTAAGTTAGTTTTTACAGCATTGAATGCGACACTTTTAATTACTGTTCCATCAGCTGCTGTAAGAAGAGCTTTTATGTGTTTATCCCCCACGATGGAAGATTTTAATAATTCTAAATTTTCTAATACAAATTTAGGTTCAGGATTTCCTGAGCCAAAAGGTGATAAAAAATTTATTTCAGAAAAAAAATCTTCATTAAGAGATGAAGGAGATATTTTGCTGTCAAAAAAAAGAGTGTTCAGTTTAGATATATTTTTTTTTATTTTAATAAATCTCTTAATTACAAAATCTTTAAATATTCCAATATTTTTTTCTTCTAAAGAGAAACCTCCAGCCATTTTATGTCCTCCTCCTTTCGTTAATATATTGCTTTGTACTGCACTAATAATTACAGAGCCAATATCAAAGCCAAAAATTGATCTGGCCGAACCTTTGCCTAAACCTTTTTCTACACTTACTATTATAGCGGGTTTGTTATATTTATCTTTTAATCTAGAAGCAATAATTCCAATAATACCTGAGTGCCAATTATGCCCAGCTAAAAAAACAATTGGTTCATCAGGATTAATTTTTATAGAATTTTCAATTTTATCTAGCATGTTTTTCTCTAAGAATCGTCTTTCTTTATTAAAACTATCTAATTCAGCTGCAATTTTAAAAACTTCTTTTGAATTATTTTTCAACAACAGATTTGCTCCGTGCGAACATTTACCAACACGACCTCCAGCATTAATTCGGGGTCCAATTACATAACCTAAATGATAAGTCGTAACATTTGTTTCAATTCCGCAAATATTTTTTAAAGTTTTTAAACCTAAATTAGATTTTTTCTTTATAACTTCAAGACCTTGTTTCACTATAGCCCTATTAAGACCTACAAGTGGAACTACGTCACAAACCGTACCTAAAGAAACCAGATCAAGATAATTAATTAAATTTGGCTCTTGAAGGGAGTTCTTTTCAAACCATTTGATTTCTCTTAATTTTTTATTAAGTGCTACTAAAAACATAAAACAAACTCCAGCAGCACATAAATAATTTAAATTTGATTTGTCATCAAATCTATTTGGATTAACAACAGAATATGCTTTTGGTATTTCAAGTTCAGATTGATGATGGTCAAGAACTAATACATCTATATTTTTACTCTGAGCAAAATTTATACTGTCAAAAGATAACGTACCACAATCAACTGTAAAAATTAAATTACAACCCTCTTTGATTAACTTACCAAATCCTTTTGGGCTTGGGCCATAACCCTCAGTTTTTCGATCTGGAATATAAATTTTTAATTTTATATGTATTTGGGTAAAATAATTTCCCAATAGAGCTGTGGAAGTTGCGCCATCAACATCGTAATCCCCAAAAATTCCAATTTTTTCATTATTTTCAATCGCTTTTGCCGTTCTATCTACAGCTTTGTCCATGTCCTTTAATTTAAAAGGGTCTGGTAAAATATTTTTTATTTTTGGATTTAGGAAAAAATCTACATCTTCTTTCTTTATTTCTCTTATAGCTAATAGCTTTGATAGATTTTCACTTAAATTAAAATTTTCTTTTAAATACCGAACTTGTTCTGTATTAAAATTTTTTTCTACCCAATTTTTTCCTAATACCGAACTTTCATTCATTTTTTATGCTTATTTTTAAATAAAGTATTAACTTTACCACTCTTATGTAAAGCTATTGTGCTGGCCTCATAAAATTCTTTTTTATCCTTAATTCCGTCAGCTAAATCACCATCAGTTATAGCAGTAGCACAAAACATAACATCACCTTTTATCATATCATCAATATTATATTTTCTTTTTAAATGAGATATTCCCATTTTTTTTGCTCTAACAGATTCTTCCTTGTCTAATACCAGCCTTGTTTGTATTTGACCCCCATAACAACTTAATGCTGCGGCAGCTAAAACACCTTCAGGGCCTCCTCCGATACCCATATACATGTCGACAGGAGAATTTTGATCAACTATATAAATTATGCCCAAAACATCGCCATCACTGATTAGTTTGAGATTGACATTCATTTTTTTTAAAGAGGATATTGTTTCATGATGTCGAGGTCTGTCTAAAATACATACGGTTATCTTGTCAGGACTTGTGTTTTTGGCATCTGCTAAAAGAGATATATTTTTTTCAACAGTATTATCTAGATCTACTAAATTTTTAGGTAAATTCGATCCTATAGCAATTTTTTCCATATATGTGTCTGGGGCAAAAAACAAATTATTTTGTTCTGAAGCAGCTAATACAGAAAATGAATTTGGTAAATTTTTTGCAACAAAGTTTGTTCCCTCTAGTGGATCAACAGCTAAATCGAGTTTTTGACCTTTTTTAGTACCTACTTTCTCACCAACAAAAAGCATTGGTGCTTCATCCATTTCGCCTTCTCCAATTACAATTTTACCATCCATATCAATTTTATTAAATTCATTTCTCATATTGTCGACTGCTGCTTGATCAGCAGCTATTTTATCATTTTTCCCAATAAATTTAGATGCACCATAAGCAGCTTTTTCCGTAGCGTTAACAAATAATTTTAAATATTCTGTTTTAATAGACATTAATTAGAAAGAAGCCTTATCAACGCTGGTTTTTTAAATATATTCTTATTAGACTTAAAAGATTTTAAACATTTTTGAACATCAAGTTCATTTGCTTTATGAGTAATAATTACTATTGATGCAGTTTTTCTTTTATTATCAGGTATTTGTATTAACCTTTCAACTGAGATTTTATTTTTAGCTAAATTTTTTGTAATTTGAGATAAAACTCCAGGTTTGTCTTTAACTTCAAATCTTAAATATAAAGAGTTTGAATAGTTATTAATATTATAAGCTTTAACTTTTTTTCGTTTTACGTCAGATATTCCAAACGGATATTTAATATTACCTCTTAATATAAACAGCATATCAGACATCAATGCTGAGGAAGTTGGGCCTGGGCCAGCGCCTTCGCCTTGCAATATACTTTCACCTACTGGAAAACCATTTGTAATAACTGCATTCATTACTCCGTTTACATTAGCTATATAGGTATCTTTTTTTACCAAACAGGGATGAACTCTTTGGAAGAGTTGATTGTTAATTAATTCAGTAACACCTAATAATTTTATTTTAAAATTTAATTGGTTAGCTATATCTATATCTTTGAAATTTATATTCTCAATACCTTCCACCAAACATTTATGTTTTGACAGTTTGCTGTTAAAAGCCAATGAAGATAAAATTTTAACTTTTGCAAAAGCATCATATCCATTTAAATCAAATTTGGGTGTTCCGGGTTCAGCGTAACCTAGTTTTTGAGCTCTCTTTAAAACATTATCAAATGTATCTTTTGATTTTTCCATTTCAGATAAAATATAATTACATGTTCCATTTAATATTCCATAAACTTTTGAAATTTTATTTGTTGCCAAACTCTCTTTTATAGTTCTAAGTATAGGTATACCTCCGGCAACAGAAGCTTCAAATTCAAGGTTAACCTTATTCATTTCTGCAAGTTTAGCTAAATAATCACCATGTTTTGCTATTAGTGATTTATTAGGTGTTATTACATGAATTTTATTCTTTAAAGATTGTTCAACAATTTTTTTAGACATACCGTCTGAATTACCTATAGCCTCGAACAGTATATCAATCTTTGATTTTCTAATTATATCTAAAGGATTTTTATAAAATAATTTTTTATTAATTTTAAATTTTCTTTTTTTGTTAGGATTTTTAGCGGAAATAGCCACTACATTAATTTTTTTTCCAGTTTTTAATTCAATATATTTTTTTTTAATATTAAGTTCATTAAGAAAATAATTTCCAATTTGACCTAATCCAACAATTGCTATGTTCACATTTTTTTTCATTATATTTTAATTCTCATAAGTTATATCTGGAAAAGATTTTTTTTTACCTATATCCATAATAATTTTTGAAATTTTATCTATATCACATTCTTCAGATTTTTTGCACATTCTTACAAAAGTAACAGTTTTGCTTTTTTTCTTTTTTAAAATTCTTCTTTTTTTCGCATTTATCTTTGTTTTTGTTTTAATTTTATCATTTTTAAATTTATTATCTTTAAGTTTTAACTTTGTTAATTTTTGTCTTTTTTCTATAATTTTTTTTACATCTTCTTTATTTTTAACTTGTGTAGAAATAATCTCTTTAGTATTTGGAGTATTCAAATCTAACAAACTCAATTTATTATCTTTTTCTCTTTCAATTGTAAAAACTTCAATGGAAATATTGTTCTGAAAATAATCTCTCATTTCTTTTTTATTGGCACAAGGTTTGTCGCCACAAATATAAACCTGTTCAGAGTTATTTGCGCAACTGATAGTAAAAAAGAAAATCACTATAAGTAAAAATTTCATTTTAATCCCAAGTTTTCTTTAAAACCAAGTGCTATATTCATATTCTGAATCGCTTGCCCTGCTGCTCCTTTTATCAAATTATCAATAGCTGATAAAATTATAAGTCCTTTTTTATTTGAAGTTGAGCAGACCGAAATTTCACAAAAATTTGTATTAATAACATTTTCTGTTCCTAAATTTACATTTATTGGTAAAATTTTTACAAAATAATTTTTTCTATGAAATCTTTTTAGCTCATTAAAAACTTTTTTAATTGTAACATTTTTTCTCTTTTCAACATAAATTGTTGAGAGCATTCCTCTAAATGTTGGGATAAGATGTGGTGTAAAAATGTAATTTAATTTTGATTTTGTTGCCTTTGAAAAAGCTTGATTAATTTCACTTGCATGTCTGTGGCCCTGTATACCATAAGCGTGAATGGAGGAATAAAGGTTTTTATGTTTAAATTTTTTTTTAACATTTTTTCCTGCTCCAGAAAATCCAGATTTAGAATCTATAACTATATTTTTATTAATTAAATTTTTTTTTATAATGGGTATTAAAGGTAATTGAATCGATGTTGGGTAACATCCAGGGCAAGCTATTATCTTGAATTTTTTTAACTTATCCTTAACAAATTCTGATAAGCCATAAATTGATGATTTGAGTAAATTTTTACTTTTATGATTGAAGCCATAAAACTTTTTATAATCTGCTGCGTTTAATCTAAAATCTGCAGCTAAATCTATAATTTTAAGATTATTATATTTAAAAAGTTTTTTAATTATAACTTGTGATTGCCCAGTTGGAAGGCAGGTAAATAATACCGAGACATTATTCCAATTTACTTTGTCTAATTTTGATATTTTTGGTAATTTTTTTTTAATTCTTTTATCAAAAAACTGTATTCTTTTTCCAATATTTTTTTGAGCACACAGATTTGTTATTTTAGCTTTTGGATGATTTGACAGAATCTTAATTAAATCCAAGCCTACATAACCAGTAGCGCCGGCAACAACAATATTAATTTTATTTGATGACATAAATTGTTTATATCACTTTTAATTTTAATGAAAATAAGTGTTTTATCTTTTAGAGAATTGGAAACTTCTTCGGGCCTTTTTATGCCCATATTTTTTTCTTTCCACTTTTCTTGAATCTCTGGTGGTAAATTTGTTCTTTTTTAAAACTTTTTTTAATGAATTATCTATAGCAACTAGTGCTCTTGACATTCCATGAATTATCGCTCCAGCTTGCCCTGACAAACCGCCTCCTTTGACATTGCATTTTACATCGTAATCATTTTTAGCATTAATTTCTTCTAATGGTCTTATAACAATCATTTGATGTACTGGTCTTTTAAAATAATGAATCATTTCCTTTCCATTAACATAAATTTTTCCAGATCCTTTTTTAACCCAAACTCTTGCTATAGATTCTTTTCTTCTTCCTGTAGCATATTTACTGTCTTTAAAATCCAATTGGATTTTTTGTATTTTTTTTTGGTTATTTTCTAGATTTGTTAAATTCATTATTATTAATTTTCTAAAACATTCTTTCTGTTAAGTTTTGAAAAATTTACTTCAATAGGATTTTGTGTTGAATGAGGGTGTTTATCACCATAATACATTTTTAATTTTGATAATTGTTTTTTGGCCAGAGGTCCTCCTGGCAACATTCTTTTAACTGCAAATTTTAAAATATCCTGAGATTTATTTTTTTCTGCTAATTTTTCTGGTGAAATATTTTTGATTCCACCGGGATGTCCTGTATGTTTATAATATTTTTTATTTTTATTTTTTTTTCCAGAAAATTTAATTTTTTCTATATTTGTAACAATTACAAAGTCTCCATTGTCTTGGTTAGGATTAAATTGAGCTTTGTTTTTTCCTCTTAATACTTTTGAAATGTATGCAGCAAGTCTGCCAACAACGAGATTTTCGCCGTTAACTATATACCAATTATTTTTAATATCTTTTTTTTTAATAAACGGGGTCATATAAACTGAGGGATAATTACAAGTTATTATTTATTATGTCAATTGAAAGAAAACTAATTAATTATAGATTTATGATACAAATTTAATGCAGTAACTAGTAAGAAAATTGTAGAAATTTGATGCATCGAAGCATAGATAACGCTAAGTCCACTAAGCAAAGTTAGAATGCCTAAAAAAATTTGAACGAAAACCATTAATAAAACGTATAACGCTGGAGTATATAAATAAATATTTTTTTTATAAAAAATATAAAAAATAATCAATCCTGTATAAATAAAAATTACATAAGCCATATTCCTGTGTAGAAATTGAACTAATGAATGATTTGAAAATATATTAGAAATGTTTGTCTGGTTAAAATTTAAATCATCAGGGAAGTAATTGTTGTTCATAAGTGGCCAGGTCTGATAGATTTTTCCAGCATCCAAACCAGAAACGAAAGCTCCAAGAGTAATTTGTATAAAAATTAAAAAAATAAACCATTTGATAAAATTATTTTTTTTATAAGATTTAAAAAATTTTTTATTTTTTAAATCTTTTATATTAAGCAAATACCAAAAGATTGATGCAAATAAAATTAAAGCTAAATTTAAATGCATAGCAAGTCTATAGTGACTAACAGAAGTAAGTTCGACCAGTCCACTTTTTACCATGTACCAACCTACAAAACCTTGAAGTAAAATTAATAAAAATAAAATAAAAAATTTTATATTATAATTTGTTGATAAAACTTTTTTTGTAACAAGGTAAATAAAAGGAATTAAAAATATAATTCCGAATATTCTTCCTAAAATTCTATGATAATATTCCCAATAATAAATAATTTTAAATTCTTCCAAAGAAATATTTTTATTAATTAAATTGTACTGAGGAATTTGTTTGTATAAATTAAAAGCAGCATTCCATTCATTTTGAGTAAACGGTGGAAGTATTCCACTAACAATTTCCCATCTGGTTATAGACAGCCCTGAGTCTGTAAGACGAGTTAGTCCGCCAACAAGAACTATGAGTATTAAAAAAAATAATAATAAATATAACCAATATCTAACATAAGTTGAGTATTCTTTTTTTAAAATCATTTGCATTATTTTGTTATATAATAAATATACTCTATTTTATGATCATTTATGTCGCTATATGAAAAATAAGAATATATTAAAAATAAGAAAAAAATTAGATTTACTTGATAATAAATTTATAAATTTAATTAAAATACGCACCTCATTAGTTAATAAAGTGCTAAAAGAAAAAAACTTTAAAAATCAAATAGTTGATAGAAAAAGAATTAAGATAATTTTAAAAAATATTAAAAAAAAATCTATAAAAAATAAAATTGACTCTAAATTGACATCAAGAATATGGAAAGCCATGATTGCTGCCTATATTGATTATGAGTTTAGAAATTTTAAGAAAAAAAAATAAAATTATTTACTGTGTGGTGGCAGTTTCTTTTCTACGAATATTTCATGTTTTTTCGTAGCGGGATTATACTTTTTTAATTTTAATTTAACTTTAGCTTTTTCTCCTTTGGAAGGTTTTTTTACGTAATAATTAAAAGGACTATCCGTATTTTTTTCCGGAACCAACCTTACTTTAATTGAGCTTTTTTTAGCCATTAATTTATTTTTTTAATTCTATTTAAAATAACTTTTATATTTTGAGCTTTTGTTTTTATATTTGCTTCAAAATTTTTATTATTTACACCTTTGATCAAACTTTCGTCAAGCTCATTTCCTTTTTTATTTAAAAAGTTTTTTGCGCCTTTTATTGTAAAACCTTGCTTTTTTAAAAGTTCGTATAAGATTTTTAAAAAATCCATATCTTTTTTTGAATAGTATCTTCTGTTTCCAGATAAAACTTTTGGACGTAATTGTTTAAAATTTTTTTCCCAAAACCTTAGGGTATGTGTGTTAATGCTATTTTTCTTTTTATTTATTAAGCCAATTTCTTTAGCGGCTTCGCTTATAGTTTTATAGGCATTTTTATTTTTTTGCATTAGCTCTCATTTTATTTCTTAAACTGCTTAAAAAAGATTTAACAAAACTTCCCTTTTTAACTTCATTTTTTGTTTCCACTTTTGCAAATTTATATTCGTTCATTTGTTCTTTATTATAAAAAAGCTTTTCTTCAAGAATTCCATATTTATCGAATTTTAAAACTAAAACATTGTTATTAAGCAAAACATTTCTTCCTAATTTTAAAATCCTTCCCCTGGTTCTTGTTCTCTCAATATAGATCCATGTATTTGCTTCAACAAATGACTTTGAATGAGGTTTTCCCAATATTTTAACAACGTCGTTTCTATTGGACTTGGATTCCTTCAATAAAATAGCTCTATTTTCTAGATAAAAAATTCCATGGCTCTTTACTATTCTATTTTTTTGACAACCTAATAGAAAAAAAGATAAAAACACAAATAAAATTAAATGTTTGCAATATATAAAAAGCATAATAATAAACTTTACAATAAATTGATTGAATTATCACGAAATAAATTTTTTTACAGTGATATAAAATTAATTGATGATTTTGAGAGCAGAATCCTGCTAATTTTTTTTCATATGGCTTTAATATTTAAATCTAAAAAGAGCAAGAAAAAAGATAAAAAAACTCAAGATGTTTTCGATAATATATTTTTAAATATAGAATATCATATTCGAGAACTTGGGTATGGAGATGTTGCTGTTAATAAAAAAATGAAAATTTTAAATAAGATTTTTTATGACATTTTAGTTAATATAGATAAAAGCGAAAATGGAATAGATGATAAACTATTAAAAAAATATTTCTCTGAAAAGACGACTGAAAAAAATGAAAAGATCAATGAATTAGCCAAATATTTTTGTAAATTTCAAGATTTTTGCTTTGATTTAGATCTCGATAATATGATAAATGGATCTATAAATTTTAAATATAAATAAAAATATGGCCGTACCTAAACGAAAAACATCAAAATCTCGAAGAAATAAAAGAAGATCTCACCATGCTATAGTGGGACCTAACGTTATTGAAGACAAAAAAAGCGGCGAATATAGATTGTCCCATCATATAGATCTAAAATCGGGGACTTATAACGGAAAAAAAATTTTAGATAAATAATTTTATTTAAAAATTAAATCTCAAAATGGAAGATAAGGTTAAAATTTCAATTGATTTAATGGGTGGAGACAATTCTCCTGAAAAAACATTAAATGGGATCGATTTATTTGCAAAAAAAAATAAAAATAAAAATGATTATTTTTTTTACCTTTATGGTAAAAAAGATAAAGTCAAAAATAAATTAGATAATTTAAAATATTTAAAATCTAATTTTGAATTTTTTGACACAAAAATTACTGTTTCAAATGAACTATCTCCTTTGGCTGCTGTAAAAAAAGGAAAAGGTTCTAGCATGTGGGAAAGTATAAATTCACAAATTTCCTTGAATTCTGATGTTACCCTTTCTGCTGGTAACACAGGAGTATTACTTGTTATGTCTAAAATGATACTTAAAACAATGGATGGAATTGATAAGCCTGCTCTTGCTGGTTTATGGCCAAGCGAAGATGGTATGAATATTGTTTTAGACCTAGGTGCAAATATTGAGTGTGGTGAAAAAAATTTAATTGATTTTTCTGAAATGGGATCTGCTCTTTATCAATCTATTTATCCCGATAAAGAAGCAAAAGTTTCTTTATTAAATATAGGAACAGAAGCGTTAAAAGGGACAGAAATTTTAAAAAATACATATAATAAACTTAAAATGTTAGATGGAATGGGTGATTTTAAATTCATCGGGTATATAGAAGGAAATCAAATCACAAGTAATAAATCGAACGTAATAGTCACAGATGGTTTTACAGGAAATGTTGCTCTTAAAACTGCTGAAGGGGTAGCTAATTTCCTTACAAAAAATTTGAAGAATGCCCTGTCAGAAAATATTATTTCCAAGTTGTCTACTGTTTTTTCTTATTTTTCCCTTAAAAAATTTAAAAATAGATTGGACCCAAGAAAATATAACGGTGCAATATTTCTCGGTTTAACTGGACCTGTTGTAAAAAGCCATGGAGGTACAGATGACTTGGGATTTTATTATTCGATAGAAGTTGCATATAAAATAGCTAAAGGAAAACTTATAAATAAAATTAAAAAAAATCTCAATCACACAAAAAAAATAAATGAAAAGGGATAATTTATCGCAAGATGATTTATTAAAATCAGTTTATAAAAAAACTGGTATTCCTATTTCGTTTGGCAAAAAAATTTTATATACATTTTTTAACATTATTATTGATGGGTTAAACAGAGATGGTATTGTTAAATTATCTGGCTTTGGAACTTTCAAAGTTTTAAAAAAAACAGAGCGTATAGGCAGAAACCCTAAAACTAAAGTAGAGTACAAAATTAATTCAAGAAAAGTTGTTAGCTTTTATCCTTCTGAAAAAGTAAAAAAACAAATAACAAATCTTACTAGTGTGAAATAACTGCCAATAAAAGTAGAGCTACAATATTGGTAATTTTTATCATTGGATTTACAGCAGGGCCAGCGGTATCCTTATAAGGATCCCCAACAGTATCGCCAGTAACAGCTGCTTTATGAGACTCTGATCCTTTTCCTCCATAATTACCATCTTCAATAAATTTTTTTGCATTATCCCAAGCACCACCGCCAGCTGTCATTGAAATAGCTACGAACAGACCTGTAACTATCACTCCAAGAAGCATAGCTCCAACTGATGATAATGCCGCTTCTAAACCACCAATAAAATAAATAATTCCATATAATACTAATGGTGAAAGAACCGGTAGAAGTGAAGGTACAATCATTTCCTTTATTGCAGCTTTTGTTAATAAATCAACTAATCTTCCGTAGTCAGGTTTTCTTTTTCCCTTCATGATTCCTGGTATTTTTTTAAACTGTCTTCTTACTTCAATAACAACCGCTCCACCTGCTCTACCCACAGCTTGCATACCCATTGATCCAAATAAATAAGGTAACATTCCCCCAACCAACAAACCTATAACCACAAATGGATTTGAAAGATCAAAACTAACATTTATTCCTTCAAGTGTAGAACCGGGTACTGTTGAAAAGAATTTAATATCTTCAGTATACGCTGCAAAAAGAACTAAGGCACCTAGACCTGCTGAACCAATTGCATATCCTTTTGTAACAGCTTTAGTTGTGTTACCAACAGCATCAAGTGCATCGGTGGTTTTTCTAACATTTTTTGGTAATTTCGACATCTGCGCTATTCCACCAGCATTGTCTGTAACTGGACCATAGGCATCTAAAGCCACAACCATTCCTGTTAGAGCCAACATTGCTGTTACAGCTATCGCAATACCAAATAATCCTGCTAATTCATTTGTGGCAATTATACCGGCTACAATTATTAATGCTGGTAGTGCAGTAGCTTCCATTGAAACTGCTAAACCTTGAATAACATTTGTGCCATGTCCAGTAGTTGAAGATTTTGCAACACTTCTAACTGGTCTATAATTTGTTCCTGTATAATATTCTGTTACCCAAATAATTAAACCGGTTACTACTAATCCAATAATACCACAATAATATAAATCAAAACCGGTAAAGCTTTTGTCTCCAACATCAAATGTGCTGTCCAAACCAATAACATTTGAAGTAATAGGATAAAGCAATATTAAAGAAATTATTGCTGTAACAATAAATCCCTTGTAAAGAGCTCCCATAATATTTTTGCTCTTACCAAGTTTAACAAAAAAGGTACCAATTATAGAAGCAATTATACATCCTCCGCCAATAGCTAAAGGATAAATCATCATGCTTCCATTGTCTTGAAAGAATATTGAGGCAAGAACCATAGTTGCAACTATTGTCACAGCATATGTTTCAAATAAATCTGCTGCCATACCAGCACAATCACCAACATTATCTCCTACGTTGTCGGCTATAACTGCTGGGTTTCTTGGGTCATCTTCTGGTATTCCAGCTTCAACTTTTCCAACTAAGTCTGCTCCTACATCGGCGCCTTTAGTAAAAATTCCGCCACCTAATCTTGCGAAAATAGATATTAAAGAAGCCCCAAATCCCAAAGCTATTAATGCATTTATTAATTCTCTACTCTCAACATTAAAAGCTAATAGCACCCAGTAATAAATTGAAATTGATAATAAAGCTAAGCCAGCAACCAAAAGACCGGTGATAGCTCCAGATTTAAAGGCCATTGTTAGACCTTTTTGCAAACTTGTTCTTGAAGCTTCAGCTGTTCTAACATTTGCCTCAACAGAAATTAACATCCCAACATAACCAGCTACGCCTGATAGCAAAGCTCCAATAAAATAACCAAGACCAACTAATAAACTAAAAAAATAGCTTATAATTATCAAAACTATTACTCCAACAATTGCTATAGTTTTGTACTGTCTATTTAAATATGCTTTTGCTCCTATTTGAATGGCTTCTGCAATTTCTTGCATTTTATCATTGCCAGGATTAGCTGAAAGAATTTGTTTGCTTAAAAAATAGCTATAAACAACTGCTAACACTCCAACGAATACGATTAAGTATAAATTTTCCAATGATATTTCTCCCTAATGATCAATAAAAAACAGGAAATTGCCAAAAAACAGAATAAAAGGCAAGAAATTATTCATCATCTTTTCTTACATTTTTTGAAATCTTATCCAAAATAGCATTTAAATAGGCCTTATGAGCACTTTCTAAAAAAAAGTCTGATATTTTTACATATTCACTAACAATGACTTTTATTGGTGTTTTATGACTAAACATGAGCTCAAATGTCGCTGATAAAATCATGAGTTTTAAAATTAAATCAGTTCTAGAAGGGTTAAACTCATCTTTTAATATTGTCTTAAGATTCTCTAATAAAAGCTCCTCTCTTTCAATTGTTCCCGAAACTGTGTCTTTAATAAACTTTTTGTATCTATGTTTTGGATAAGATATTTCAGATTCTTTGTTTAGAAAATAACTATATAGTTTTTGAATAACAATTATCCTTGGATTGTTATTTGAATCTTCTTTACTCATTACTTTATTTTAAGAACTTCTAAAACTGCTCTGACTGCCTCTTTACCTCTGCTATATCTCTTTACAGCTTGGTCTCTATTAAATAAAGTTATTATTGAATTTCCGATTGGTTTTTTTTGACTAACAGATATTTGCATAATACCATTTGTTATAGCTTTAGAAATCAAATCAAAGTTAGCGGTTTCACCTTTAATAATACATCCTATGGCAATAAATCCATCGTATTTTTTTATAAGCTTTGCTACTGCAACAGGTATTTCAAATGCTCCTGGAACCTTAACAGTATCTATTTTTCTAATACCAAACTTATCTAATTCTTTTTTAGCACTACTGTATAATTCGTTAGTGATGTCCTCATTATAAGTAGAAATAACAATACAAATTTTTGCTTTCATTTAATAATCTCCTGTTTGGTAATTTTTATACCATAGCCTTTTAAAGCAATAATACGTTTTTTTGATCTGGATACTAATATCATATTTTTTATTTTCAATTCTTTGATTATTTGTGCACCAACACCATAATATCTTAATATTCTATCGTTTTCAGAAGAAGATGGGCTAGGATTTGATCCTTTAATAAGTATAAGTGCAAAATTATTAAATTTATTTAGATGTTTTAAGGAATTTTTAAAAATATCCTTATTAAAATTAAAAAAACTATTTAAAACATTTGTAGATATAACTCTTACTCTAGAGGCTTTTCTTGTAATAAATTTTCCTTTTGTTATAGCATAATGTTCAGATCCATCTAATTTATTTCTAAAAGTTTTTAAATCAAAGTTTCCAAATTTTTTAACTTTTATTTTTTTGTTTGCAATACACTTTATGAGCCTTTCATTTTTTAATCTATAAGAAATTAAATCTTCAATTTTTGCAATCTTTAGTTTGTGTCTTTTTGCAAAAAGAATTAAATCTTTGTAACGTGCCATAGTTCCATCCTCATTCATAACCTCACATATAACAGCGCTAGGATTTAATTTTGCTAATTTTGAAATATCTACAGAAGCCTCTGTATGACCTGCTCTTTCAAGAACACCTCCATTTTTTGCAACCAGTGGAAAAACATGTCCTGGAGAAACTATATCTTTTTTACTTGATGATGGTTTGATTGCTACTTTAATTGTCTTTGCCCTATCGTATGTAGAAATCCCTGTTGAGATACCTTTTTTAGATTCTATGGAGACAGTAAAAGCAGTTTGTGTTCTTGATTTATTAATTAAAGACATTAATGGCAAATTTAATTTTTTAACCTTTTGTGCTGTGAGAGCTAAACATATAAGTCCTCTTCCATGTTTTGCCATAAAGTTAATTTTTTTATGATTAACTTTAGATGCTGGTATCACCAAATCGCCTTCGTTCTCCCTATCTTTATTGTCAACTAAAATAAATATTTTTCCTTTTTTAGCATCCTTAATAATTTCCTTTATACTCGATGAATTTTGTTTCATTTTAATTATAAATATTGTTTAAATATTTTCCTACCATATCAAATTCAACGTTGACTTTGTCCCCTCTTTTTAAATTTATCAAATTAGTAAGTTTTAAGGTATGTGGAATAATAGTAATTTCAAAAGTATTTGCTTTCACTTTAGAAATGGTTAATGAAACACCATTAATAGAAATTGAACCTTTCTCAACAATAAATTTTTTAAATTTTTTTTCTAATTTAAAAATAACATTCCAGGACCTATCTATAATTTTAATTTTTTTAACTGTTGATGTTGTATCAACATGGCCTTGAACATAATGACCGGATATTTTCTTTCCATAATATAAAGATTTTTCAATATTTATATATTTGCCGATTTTTATATTTTTAAAATTTGATCTATTTAAAGTTTCTTTAGAAAGATAAAAAAGAAAAGATTTTTTTTTAATTCTAATTAACGTTAAACAAACTCCATCACAGCATACTGACTCTCCTATATCTGACTTTTTAAATGTAATATTTGAAGTTACTTCAATAACTAAACTTCCACGAACATATTTTGGATTTTTTTTAATACTTTTTATTAATCCTTGATTGTAAACAATTCCGTTAAACATTATTTGAACCTTAGGGTATAAAAACAATCACCTTTTAAATTTATAAAGTTAGATTTTTTAAACTTTAATTGATTTATTAAATCTTTATATGATTTAAGTCCATTTTTTCCTAAATAGCCTGGAGATTGAAAAACTAAAAGATTATGAAGAAAACCTTCTTTGATTAATTTTTTTGTAGTAAAAAAACCAGACTCACATAAAATTCTTGAAAAACCTTTTTTTTTGAGCAATTTTAGAATTTCTTTAAAATCAAATAGTTGATTATTATCTTTTAGTCTAATTATCTTGACTTTTTTTAACTTTAATTTTTTTTCTTTAACTTTGTTGTTTGTGCTAGTAATTAAATAGGTTCTAATTTTATCTGCCGTATTGAAAATATTTAATTTGGTATTAATTTTAAATTTTTTATCTATTATTATTCTAGAGGGGCTATATTTTTCTAATCCATTTATTCTACAATTTAATCTAGCATTGTCCTTATTAATTGTTTTGTACGTGCTTAATATACAATCGTATTTAGATCTAATTAGATGAACTTTGTTTCTAGATAAATAATTGGTTATCCATTTCTTTTTTTTATTTACTGAATAAAAATCCTTAGAAATTGCAACTTTAGCATCGATTAAGGGTAAACTATTATTATTTTTTGATAAGAAATAGCTTTTATAAAATAACTTTGCTTTGTTTTCTAATATACCGATTTTTACCTTTATTTTATTCTTTTTAAAGATGTTTTTTGCCTTATTGCTTGTTCGTTTATCTGTATCAACAATTGGATAGTAAACTTTTTTAATTTTATTTTTTATTATTTCATTTACACATGGTTTAGTTTTTCCATAATGAACACATGGCTCTAAAGTTGTAAACAAGGTTGAACCAGAAAAGTTTTTTTTTACTTTTAAAGCATTTGTTTCTGCATGTGGTCTACCATTAATGGATGTTACTCCTGATGAGATAACAGAACCGTTTTTAACTATAACGCAGCCAACAGATGGATTTTCTCCGGTTGATCCTAAATGTTCAAATGCTTTCTCAAAAGCTAAACCCATATATTTTTTTTCTAGTTTATTGATATGATTTTTAAACATAAGTTAGAGAAAAATTAGTTTAATTATAAATTAATCTTTGGCTTTTCCACCTAACTCTTCTATGTACTCACCAAACTCACCTATCTCTTTAAAGTTTGTGTAAACAGAGGCAAATCTAATGTAGGCTATTTTGTCTAATTCCTTTAAAGATTCCATGACTTTTTTTCCTATAAGACTTGAGGGAATTTCAGATTGTCCTAGCTCTTCAAGTTCTCTTGATATTTTGGTCACAACTTTTTCTATAGTAGTTGGATCAATTGGTCTTTTTTTTAAAGCAGTAAATAAAGATTTTGCTAACTTTTCTCTTTCAAACTCAGATCTTCTACCATTTTTTTTTATGACTGTTAATTCTCTAAACTGAACTCTTTCAAAAGTCGTAAATCTCTGTCCTCCATTGCATGAACAAAATCTCCTTCTCCTTATTGCGGTACCATCTTCAGCCGGACGTGAGTCAACAACAGATGTATCTTTTTCTCTACAAAAAGGACAAAGCATAATTTAATTTCCAGTTAAATGATTATATATAGGAAATTTAGAACAAAGTTCAATGACTTCTTTTCTAACCTCTGACTCGGTTTTACTATTATCTTCTGGATTTTGGGACAAACCTTCAATTACTTTTGTAATCAATTCTCCTACTTTCTTAAATTCATTCAGACCAAAGCCTCTAGTTGTAACAGCTTGGGACCCAAGTCTTATTCCAGAAGTAATAGTCGGTTTTTCAGTATCAAAAGGTATACCGTTTTTGTTGCAAGTTATGTTGGATTTACACAAGCTAGCTTCAGCAGCTTTTCCTGTAACTTTAAATGGTCTTAAATCCACTAACATTAAATGAGTGTCAGTACCTCCAGAAAAAATTTTGAATCCATTATTTTTTAAAGTTTCTGATAAAATTTTTGCATTAGCAAGAACAGATTTTATGTATTCTCTGAAACTAGGCTGCAAAGCTTCATGAAAGGCGACAGCTTTAGCAGCTATGACATGCATTAAAGGTCCTCCTTGGTAGCCCGGGAATACAGCTGAATTAATTTTTTTAAACAGATTTTCTCTGTTGGTTAAAATAATTCCGCCTCTACCTCCTCTTAACACTTTATGTGTTGTGGAAGTAACAACATCCGCATACTCAATTGGATTAGGATAGCCTTTGCCTGCGACCAAACCTGAGAAATGTGCCATATCAACCATAAGATATGCATTAACGCTGTTTGCTATGTCTCTAAATTTTTTAAAATCAATTATTCTAGAATATGCACTTCCGCCAGCTATAATAAGTTTTGGTTTATGTTTTTTGGCTAGTGTTTGAACTTGATCATAATCAATAAGGCCTGTTTCCTTATTTACATCATAATGAAAAGCATTAAGCCACTTGCCAGATAAGGCAACTTTTGCCCCGTGAGTTAAATGACCTCCAGAATTCAAACTCATACCAAGTATTGGGTCTCCAGGATTTAAAAGAGCAAGATATACCGCGCCATTGGCTTGAGCACCAGAATGAGGTTGGACATTTGCGTATTTACAATTAAATAATTTTTTAACTCTTTCCAATGCAAGCTCTTCGGCTTTATCAACAAATTCACATCCTCCATAATATCTTTTTCCAGGATAACCCTCGGCATATTTATTTGTTAAAACAGAACCTTGAGCATCTAAAACAGCTTTTGAAACTATATTTTCAGATGCAATAAGTTCAATATGTTTTTGTTGTCTTTCAAGTTCAAGTTTTATTGAATTATATAAATCTGGATCTCTAGAAGATAAATCTTTATCAAAATAATCTTGATAATTACCGGAAAAATTTTTCTTAATTTTTGACATAGTTTGTAAAATTTTTTTTTAAACTTTATTAACTCTTCGAAGGTGTCTTCCGCCTTCAAACTTTGTATTAAGAAAAACATTAACTAATTTTATGACGTCTGACTTCTTAGTTAATCTTGCTCCTAATGCCATGATATTAGCATTATTATGCTGTCTAGACAAACGCGTAGAAGCCTTATTATAACAAACGGCAGCTCTTATTTTTTTGAATTTATTGGCAGTCATAGCCATTCCTATACCTGATCCACAAACTAATATTCCTACATCACTTTTTTTTGCGATTATACTTCTTGCAACTTTTTTTGCATAATCAGGATAATCAACGGAATCGGTATTCTTCGGTCCTAAATCAATAACTTTAATTTTCTTTTTAATTAAGAATTTTTTAATACTTTCTTTTAATTTAAAGCCTGCATGATCAGATGATAAAGAAATTTTTTTCAATTAAACTTATAATCAGTTAAACAGGCAACAAGGTGAATTCTATTTTCTTCTCCACCATTGAAAGCATTATGATATTTTAGATTATTCGTAATCCAAACAGATCCGTCGGCTGGCATATGTTTTGAAACATCTTCGATTACCATTCTACATCCTGGATTTGTAATTATTGGTATATGAAGCCTTGGCTCTGGGTCTCTATGCCAACTTAATGTAGATCTAGGTTCTTTCAATAAAATTCTTACTCTTCCTAATTTAAATTTTTTAGACAATTCTTCATAAACATTTTTGAAATATGTATTTTCAAAATCTTTTATAAATTCTGTATAAGCTCTTTCGTTTATAGGCTTGTCCCTAGAAACTTCTTGGCCTTTGCTATCAGGTTTGGTCCAATAAATTCCTCTAACATTATTTCCTTTTACAGATTCTGGATCTCCAGGAATTTGGTTTAAAGAAATTCCGGCAAAATGGGATATTCCACCTGCGTTATCATAGCCTTTCTTGGAAAGAACTTGCTTTAAAGCCTCTCTAAGTTTAACAGCATCAAATTTTAGATCTTCTACTTTGATAAAATCAGAGTTTGCCATATGCACAAAATAAATTACTTTACTGATTAAGTATAATATATTATTTGCCGCATCGTATAAATATATTAAAGAATTATGAAAATATTGGGAAAATATCCTAGTTTAAGGTTGAGAAGGAATCGCAAGTACGATTGGACTAGAAGACTGGTTGCCGAGAACAACCTTTCCGTTAATGATCTTATACTTCCAATTTTTGTTACGGAAGGAAAAAATAAAGTTGAGTCTATTAAGAATATGCCGGGTGTTTACAGATACTCCGTTGATAAAATAAATCCTATAATTAACAAAGCAAGTAAATTGGGTATTCCTTTAGTGGCAATTTTTCCTCATATAAAAAACACAAAAAAGAGTTCAATGGGAACTGAAGCTTTAAATGAAAATAATCTTGTCTGTCATGCAATAAAAAAAATAAAAAAAAATAACCCTAAAATTGGAATAATGTGTGATGTTGCTTTAGATCCTTATACAAATCATGGGCATGACGGAATTATCAAAAAAAATGAGATTTTAAATGATGAGACTGTAGAAATTTTGGTTAAGCAAGCTCTGTTACAATCAGAAATGGGTTGTGATATCGTGGCGCCTTCTGACATGATGGATGGACGAGTAGGAATTATAAGAAAAGCTTTGGATAAAAATAATTTTAAAAATGTTCAAATTTTATCTTATGCATCTAAATATGCGTCTAATTTTTATAATCCTTTTAGAAATGCAGTTGGTTCTAATAAAAATCTAAGAGGTGACAAAAAAACTTACCAAATGGATTACAAAAATTCAGATGAAGCCCTGAGAGAAGTAGCTTTGGATCTTAAAGAAGGTGCTGATTTAGTTATGGTCAAGCCTGGAATGCCATATCTAGACATCATTCAAAAAGTAAAAGATCAATTTAAAGTTCCAGTAATTGCATATCAAGTTTCAGGTGAATATAGCATGATTGCAATGGGTATAAAAAATAATTTTTTTACTAAAGATGCAATTTTGGAAAGCTTAATGTCATTCAAAAGATCTGGTGCTTGTGCAGTAGTTACTTACTTTGCCTTAGAAATGGCAGAAAATTTAAATAGTTAATTAAAAAAACTCATTTTCTAATAATCTTCTTGAATATGGAAATTTGATATTGTTAGGTAAAAAAAATTTATTTTGCATCAAATTTCTACAAAAATTAAGTCCATTATAAAGATCTTGAGAATTAACATTTTCGTTTTTTTTTGTTAATAAAAAATTTGGTATATTATAATCAATATTATCAATTTTTATCTTGTAAATACTTTTTGAATTATTATTTGAAAATTTATTAGAGTCAAAATTGAATCCAAATCCAAGATTGTTTATCAAATTAAGTTCCCAATTCAGATAATCAATTTTCCAATTTTCATCATCAAGCTTAGTAAAAAAAA
>CACIZC010000007.1 GCA_902591045.1 uncultured Pelagibacteraceae bacterium
TATTATGTAGCTTGTGTTTTTTTATTTTCTTGCCCACTCTTAAAAATAAGTTGAGTTTAGAATAAGAATTTAAAACTACAGATCTCATCTCTACGATCTTTCTAGGCCAAATAATAGTTTATTTTTTATATTTTTTTTTAATTCGTCTTCTACATCTTCTAGGGTCAAAACATAATTCCAATAATATCTAGCTTGAATTTTTTTATTATTCATCCATAAACAGTCTGCGTAGTGATCGTTCACAATTGGATCTGCTGGCATTAAAATTATTGCTAACTGAAGATACTTTTTTGATTCTAAATAATTTTTTAACTTATACAAGGCCCAGCCTAAAGAATCGGTGATATAACCGTCATTTTTTTTTAACTGATTTGCTTTTTTAAGCATTCTTAAAGCTTTATTAATATTTTCTCCGTTCTCAATCCAAGAGTAGGCTAAATAATTCATTACGTAAGGTTCATTAGGAGATACTGCCAATGAACTGAGCAAATCCTTTTCTGCTAGCTTCCACATATTTGATCTTTCATAAGCTGTACCTCTTCGATCTAAAACTTTTGGATATAACTCATGATCTTTATCTATTTCTAATAATATTTTGGAGTAAAATTCTATTGATTTTTCATATTTTTTTTTATTTCTTAAAAAATTTGCTAGATCAAAAGTTTCATATACACCTGGATTAATATTTTTATATGCATTTAATAAATAATTAGCTGATTCGTCATTTTTTTTTTGTCTTTCTAATATTAATGCTATCTGCTTATTAGAGTGCCATTTGTAAATAGAGCCTGCTTTTTGAAGTCTTAAATAAATATTTTTTGCAATATCAAGTTTTTTTAAATCTACAAAATTTTCTGCAAGCAAAGATTGGTACGATAGGAACTTTGGATTTAAATACTTGGCTAAACTTATATAAAAATTAGAAAGTTTATAATCTCCAGTTAAAGATAAAGCAGTTGATATAATATATAAAATTTCGGCTGTAACATGGTTAATATTTTTGCAGCTAAAAATATTGTAATTTTTTTCTTCTTTTATTAAAATTTTGTTAAATTGATTTATTAATAAATTTCTTGGAAAATTTTCTATTGCAGAATTTAAAACTTTTTTTGCTTTTTCAAATTCTTTTGAATTATTTAAGTAATTTGCATAAAAAAAATGATATCTTGATAATTCAGTTTTTTTATTTTTAAAAATATTTTCGAATGAACTTTCTGTTTCTTCACTATCAATATAGCAATTAGCGAAAGCCAGTTGTATTGTAGAGAAACTACCTGATTTAGATTTTATTGAATCTATTGCTTGATAAATATTTTTTTTATCTTTAGAGCTAGCAATAATTATCCAATCTTTTAGTGAACCTTTTAAAGTTTTAGCAATTAAAGTGTGCTGGAGATTTGGTTCGATTTTGCTAAAATAAAAATCAGCTTTCTTAAAATCATTTTTTTTCAAATATGATAGGCCAATCATAAGATTTGCTTCAAAGTTTAATTTTTTTTCTTTTTCTAATTTTTCGGCATAATTTACAGCTTCATTATATTTTTCTAAATTTATTAAAGACTGTATAAATTTTGATGAATAGTTAGCTTTGCTACCATCTAATCTGTTCAACTTTTTAAAATATTTTTCAGATGATTTGTAGTCAAAATTATCAAAAGAAATTAATGCCGAAAAATAATTTGAAATATTTTTAGCGTCATAATTGAAATTTGTTATTTTAGCATTTGCTAAATTAGATATACCTAAACAAATAAAAGTATATAATACAAATTTTAAAATTGAGCTTATAAATTTCATAAATTATGAAAAATAAAATTTTAATTAAATCTAACAAAAAAAAGTTTTATCACAAACTTATAAATAATGGGATAACTTATAATAACAAGCCTTTAAATAGATATTCAAAGAACAATTACAATGTTGGGGGTTATATGAGCGAGAAAAAAATTGCACAACTGGACACACTCAAAAAACAGATAAATTCTATTAAAAATTGTGAATTAAAAAAAAATGCAACAAATATTGTTTTTTCTGATGGCAATCCATCATCTAAAATAATGATTATAGGTGAAGGTCCTGGGGCAAACGAAGACAAAGAGGGTAAACCTTTTGTAGGTAGAGCGGGAAAACTGTTAGACAAGATGCTGAGTTCAATAAAATTAAATAGAAATAACGTTTACATTTCTAATGTTGTAAATTTTAGGCCTCCAATGAATAGAAGGCCAACAGAAGAAGAAATAAAAAGATATCTTCCTTTCCTTATTAAACATATAGAATTGATTAATCCTAAAATTCTATTTTTGTTAGGTAGTACTGCGCTGAATGCACTTATAGGAAATGAAGTAGTAATTTCTAAAGCTAGAGGAAAATGGGTAAATAAAAAAATTGGTGTTGTTAACCCAGAAATAATTTCTTCATTTCATCCTGCTTTTCTAATGAGACAACCAGATCAAAAAAAATACGCTTGGGAAGATTTAAAAATGATTAAAAAAAAAATATCTGAATTAAAAATAAAATTAAATGGCTAATAAAATTCTTGCAGGCGTAGATGAGGTTGGTAGAGGTTGTTTGGCTGGTCCAGTTGTATCGTGTGCACTTATTTTAAAAAAAAATATCAATAGAAAGTTATTAAGAGATTCGAAAACCATCCAATTTAAAGACAGAATAGAGATCGCAAAACATATAAAAAAAAATTCTTGGTATGCCATTGGTTCAGCATCAGTAAATGAAATAGATAAATATAATATTTTTAATGCCACATTGCTATCAATGGAAAGAGCCGTAAAAAAATTAAAAAAAAAACCTCATCTTTTTCTAATTGATGGAACACACGCACCAAAAAAATTAAAAAACTCTAAAACGGTCATCAAAGGAGATCAAAAAATTAAGTGCATTTCCGCAGCTTCTATTGTAGCAAAAGTTTATAGAGATCTTTATATGATAAAATTAGGAAATAAATTTCCACAATACAAATGGCACAAAAATTTTGGGTATGGAACTTGGCAACATTTGGGTGCCTTAAAAAAATTTGGAGTTACAGATTATCATAGAAAGAGCTATAAACCCGTACACAACATCTTGTCCAAATAAGAATCCTTAACACACTATAGACTCAATTTTTTAAAAAAAAAAAATTGACCATAGATTCAATTTCGGGTTGAATTCAATAATGTCAAAATTTTCTAATAAAATTGTGCAGGGAAACTCTTTGGAAATTTTAAAAAAAATTCCAGATAAAACTTTCGATTTAGTTTTCGCTGATCCTCCTTACAACATGCAAATCGGAGAAAAATTAAAAAGACCTGACGACAGTAAAGTAAATGGGGTTAATGATAAATGGGATCAATTTTCAAGCTTTAAACATTATGATGACTTTTGCAAAACCTGGCTAAAAGAATGTAAAAGAGTTTTAAAAGATAGTGGTTCCGTTTGGGTCATCGGTACTTATCACAATATTTTCAGAATAGGTTATCACTTACAAAATTTAAATTACTGGTTATTAAATGATGTTATCTGGAGAAAAAATAATCCAATGCCAAATTTTAAAGGAACTCGATTTACTAACGCGCATGAAACTTTGATTTGGGCTTCAAAAAGCAAAAAATCTAAATATACATTTAATTACCAATCGCTTAAATGCTTAAATGATGACTTACAAATGAGGTCTGATTGGACTCTTCCTATTTGCAATGGAAAAGAGAGATTAAAAAAGAATGGGAAAAAAATCCATTCAACACAAAAACCAGAGGCTCTTTTACATAGAATTATTTTAGCTACCACAAACAAAGGTGACGCTATCTTTGATCCTTTTTTAGGCACTGGAACAACAGCGGTAGTTTCCAAAAAATTAGGCAGAAAATACTTTGGAATAGAAAGAGACAAAAAATATTTTAAAGCTGCTAGCGAACGAGTAAATAAAACAAAAGCTATAGAAGATAACTTTTTAGATACTATTGAAAATAATAAATCTAAACCAAGAATACCTTTTGGTTCTCTTGTTGAACTAGGAATATTAAAGCCTGGTACTACCCTATTTGATCCGAAGAAGAAAATTAATGCTAAAATTATGGCTGATGGAAGTATTAAATATAAAGAGTCAGAAGGTTCTATTCATAAAGTGGCAGCAACAATTATGGGTGCTGAAAGCTACAATGGTTGGACTTATTGGCATTGTAATATTAATGGATCAACTGTTTTAATTGATAGTTTAAGACAAAAATTTATCACCGAAACCAAAGTTTAATTCTTATAAACTTTACCTAAATATCTTTTTACAAAAAATTTACGTTTTACCAAAAACTTCAAAAATAAATTTCTTATATTTTGCATAATTTTGCTTGAAAAGTGAAATGCAAAGAAGTTAAAATTTGATCTGCTTCTAATAATTTTTGCCCTTTTCAACCTAATTTCAAAATAATTATTTTCTTTATCAAGCTTATCTTTTGTCAATAAATTAAATATTTCAAAAGCACTTTCTATAGACTGCCCGGCACCTTGTGCGAGTGTTGGCAAAAACCCATTAAAGGCATCTCCAATATAAAATACTTTTTTATTAGAAGAGGGAATAATTTTTGGAGTAAAATATAAAGGCCATGTTTTTATTTCATTCTCAAATATATTTTTTAATTTTGGGTTTTGTTTTAAAACTATTTCTTGAACTAATTGTTTAACATTATCAGGCTCATATTTTTTACATCTCATTATACAAGCCATATTAAGTTCTTTTTTTTTATTTATTGGATAAAGAACAATATGACTGTTACTACCAAGCATTAAACTTATATTTTCTTCATTTATATCTAGTTCAGATTTTGAATTTAATATTACTCTTGCTGCAATAGCTTTTTTAAATCTTGGCTCAATTTTTTTCATTTCAAAAAATGACCTCGTGTTTGAAAATATTCCATCTGCAGCTACAACGAAATCTACTAGATCATTCGTATTGTCATCAAATTTGATAAGAACTTTGTCTTTAAGTTCAGAGACTTCTTTTATTTTTTTTCCAAATCTTAAATGCTGTGTGTAAATATCTTCTTTCAAAAATTCGATTAAAGTAGATCTTTGAAGCGTTGTGTATTTTGCTTCAGGGCTATTAAACTTAGATAAATTTAAATCACATATTTTTTCATTTTGTATATTGTAAAAATCTATTGTTTTCGGGTGAAAAATTTTTTCTTTGTTAATTTTATTAAAACTTATTTGATTTAAAATTTTTATACTGTTAGTTGCTAGTTGAATACCGTAACCCTCTTCAAGAGACAAACTTTCTTCTCTTTCATAAACCATAAATTCATGATCTGTATATTTTTTAATTAAGTTTGCTAAAGTTAATCCTGCTATGCCAGCGCCAATTATTGCAATTTTCTTTTTCATTGATAAAGCGCCGCTACCCTTTTAAATATTTTTTTTGTAAAAGATGGTATAAATTCTTTGTTATTTTTAATTGAATACCAACCAAAGTCATTTGGAATTTTGGAAGAAAATTTGTAATACAAACTTATATTCATTTTTGTATTTGATATTGTATTTTTAAAATTGCAGAGATATTTCCATTTTTTGTTTTTAGTTGCTGACTCTTTAATATAAGGCAAATAAAAATTATCCAAAAATCCCAACTTGTTTTTTTTTGTTAAAGCAATTCTTTCAGATTTTTTGTCTAAATAACAATAAATATTATATTTCGTTTCTTTTTGAATTTTTTTCCTTGTCACTATTTTTTTTTCTCCCTCTTTATAGAATTTACAAAATTTTTTAAGATTACAAATAGAGCATTTAGGATTTTTAGAATTACAGATTATAGCTCCGAATTCCATCAAAGCTTCGGCATAATCTGAGCCTCTTTTTTTAATAAAGAATTTACTTTCATTTTTCTCAATAAATTTATTTATATTAATATTGTTTCTATTGCCAAAGTATAGTCTTGAAAAAACTCTTTTAACATTACCATCAATTGCTATAGCTTCTTTGTTGTAAATCAATGCCAGTAAAATTTTAGAAGTATACTCCCCTACCCCAGGAAGCTGTCTAATTTCTTCAATTTTTGATGGCAATTTTCCTTTATATTTTTTTATTAAAATTTTAGATGTTAGCAATAAATTTTTCGCTCTTCTGTAATAACCAAGACCTTCCCAAAGCTTAAGGATGGTTCTTTCTTTGCTTGTAGACAATTTGTTTAAATTTTTAATTTTCTTTGTAAATTTGTTAAAGTAAGGAATAACAGTTTTTACTTGTGTTTGCTGCAACATAAACTCACTTAATAATCTGAAGTAGAGTATGTTTGGTGAATTAGATGGCACACGCCAAGGTAAAGAGCGCTTATTATTATCATACCAAGTGATTATTTTTTTTGATAAATTATTTTCAATATGCATGATAAAAAAAATTATAGTAATAAATCCTCCCATTCGATTCAAGGGCTTAAAACTATTTCTAAATCTTTGCCTCGTGGATTAAAAACAATTCTCAAGAAAGGTGGCTACAATTATTCATCAATTATTAATAATTGGTCAAAATTAGTTGGAAAAAAAATTTCAGATGTTTGTTATCCAAAATCAATTAAAACTCCTAAAGAACTTAAAAATGGAACGCTTATCCTAAATGTGTCACATGGCAATGAGCTTTTTATTGAATACAGTAAAAGAGATATAATTGAAAAGATAAATGCTTTTTTTGGATATCAGTTTATTAAAGAAATTAGATTAATTCTAATTAAGGATAAAATGGACACTAATAAGAAAATTACTTCTGTCACAGACGGCAATATAAGATATCATAAAAAAATTGAAGATATAAATAATGCAAGTTTTAAAAAAAATCTTAGTAAATTAATAAATGCTTTTGGTAAAAAAAAATAAGACACATGCATAGTTTAAAAAAAATATTATTTATTGTTACATTTTTTACCTTTATTAATTTAACTATTAGTAATTCCTCCAATACTAAAAATATAACATCTGTCGGAAAAGAGAGCGCAAAAGTAACGGTAAAAGTTTTTTCATCTCTCTCCTGTCCACACTGTGCTCAGTTTCATGGTGAAGTTTTTAATAAGTTAAAAAAAGATTATATTGATAATGGTATTGTAAAATTTGAACACCATAGCTTCCCACTTGATCTTCAAGCGCTTAATGCGGAAAAGGTTTTAAAATGTTTCAAGGATAATGAAAAACAATTTGCTTTTTTAGAAGAAATCTATGCAAAACAAGGTTCTTGGTCTATCGGAAAAGATATTAACAGTATTAACTCCAAAATAAGCAAAATAGCAAAGAATTACGGTTTAAATAGTGATAAAATTAATTTTTGTTTAAAAGATGAAAGTTTAGAAGAAAATATTTTAAATGAAAGAATTGATGCGAATAAAAAATATTCGATAACTTCTACTCCAACCATCTTTATAAATGAAAAAAAATACGAAGGTAAACATAACTATAGAGATTTTAAAAAAGTTATAGAAAAAATTTTATAAAATGAAATTTAAAAAATTAGAATTATCTGGATTTAAATCATTTTTTGATAAAACTGTTTTTTTTATTGAAGATGGTCTAACTGGAATTGTGGGACCGAATGGATGTGGTAAATCAAATATTGTTGAAGCTTTAAGGTGGTGTATGGGAGAAACTTCAGCTAAAAGCATGAGAGGATCTGGCATGGAAGATGTGATCTTCTCGGGTACTTCAAATAGGCCTGCAAAAAATATTTCTGAAGTATCCATATTAATTGATAATTCAGAAAAAGATGGACAAGGACAGTATGTCGAATTGGACGAGGTTTTAATTAAAAGAAAAATTGAAAGAGATAAAGGATCAAAATACTTTATAAATGATAAAGAGGTTCGGGCAAAGGATGCACAAACTTTTTTTGCTGATTTGTCTACAGGAGCGCATTCTCCTTCAATGATTAGCCAAGGCAGAATAGGAATGATCGTAACCGCAAAACCTTCTGAGAGAAAATCAGTTTTGGAAGAAGCTGCTGGAATATCTGGTATTCATTTGAGACGTCATGAAGCGGAAACAAGATTGCATGCATCTGAGAATAACTTAAAAAGAGCTGATGAACTAAAAAAACAACAAGAAAAACAACTTGAAAACTTAAAAAAACAAGCAGAGGAAGCGACTAGGTACAAAGAAATTTCACAAAAAATAAAAACAATTGAAGCTGGGCTTTATTATATAAAGTTAAAAGAAATAGAGGCAGAAACAAATCAAGTCAAAGAGAAGTCAAATGAAGTTGATGATGATATTAGCGCTATAAAAATTGATATAGATCATAAAAATTCATTAGTTGATGAAGAAAATAAAAAATTACAACCATTAAGAGACAAAAAAATTCAAAATCTTTCTACATTGCAAAAAATCAACTTAGAAGTTGATAATTTAAATGAAGAAGAAAAAAGAGTAAAAGAAATTAACACAAAGCTTCTGGGTAATATGAAATTAATAGAATCTGACTTGGAAAGAGAGAAGAGCATTTCTTTAGACGCATCATTGAATGAAAAAAGAATTTTAGATGAAAAGAACGAACTACTTAAAACTGAAAAAGAACTGCTTGAAACAGAATCCCAATCTAAAACTGATCTAAATTCTTCAAAGGATAAGTTAAAAAATTTAAAAGAGCGGTTAAATAATTTGATTAGAGAAATAGAAAGCTACATCGATAGTGACAGGCAATTATCGAGAGATTTATTTGAAAATTTAAAGGGAATTGTTAATGAAATCACAGCTTCTCAAGAAGAATATGCCATTACTTTTGGAAAGAATGAATCAATTAGAAGTGACTCCTTTAAAAGAAAAGAAAGGATTAAAAATATTGATCAAGAATTAGAAAATTGGAAAGACTTAAAATTAAATTCTGAAAAAATGATTTTAGAATTAAATGAAAGAAAAAATAAATTAATGAAAGAATTGGAAGAAAATCAAAAAAATCCTGAAAAAATAGCTATAACTAAAGGCCAAAATATTCAAAATATTGAGAATACAAAAAAACAAAACGAGGAACTTGAAATTGAAATTCAAAAAGCTGAAGAGAGATATAATCAGATGAATGACAACCTTCAAGCCATTCAAGAAAAATATACTTTGTTAAGAGAGAATAAGGCTAGATTTGAAGCAACAATTGAAGGAATTGACCAAAGAAAAATGGATCTGATTTATTTAATTAAGAATGAACTAAAAATTGAGAATGTAAATAATTTACTATCAATTTCTGATTTAATAAATATTGAAAAGCTACCCGATATTAAAGAGCAAGAAGATAAGCTCAATAACATGAAAAAAAATAGAGATGCATTAGGTTCTGTTAATTTAAGAGCTGATGTAGAAACTGAAAAATTTGAAACAACAATAAAAAAAATGGAAGAAGATAGAGCAGACCTTGTTTCAGCTATTGTAAAATTAAAAACAAGTATAAATGAATTAAATCAAAGGGGAAGGGAAAGACTTTTAGAGGCATTTTCTAAAGTTAATAAAAAATTTAATGAGGTTTATACAAAACTCTTTAATGGCGGAAATGCTAAGCTTGAACTAGTGGATTCAGATGATCCTTTAGAGGCTGGATTAGAAATGCTGGTTTCTCCACCTGGAAAAAGGCTTCAATCCATAACTTTATTATCTGGGGGGGAACAAGCCCTAACAGCTCTGTCTTTAATTTTTGCAGTTTTTTTAACAAATCCCTCACCAATTTGCGTTTTGGATGAAGTAGATGCTCCATTGGACGATGCCAATGTAACACGTTTTTGTGCTTTGTTAGATGAATTAACAGAAATTACAAAAACTAAATTTATAATTATTACTCACCATGCTTTAACCATGTCTCGAATGAATCGATTGTATGGGGTAACAATGCCAGAAAAAGGAATAAGTAAAATAGTAGCTGTGAATCTTGAAAAAGCTGAAGAGCTTGTAGCTTGATAAGATGAGTGACTTGAATAATTTTAAAACTCGCCTAAAAATTGCAAAATCAAAATTAGATGAAAGAAATTTAAGTAAAAATAGCGAAAAAAGTATTTTTTTAGGAAATGCCTTTAAGCTGGGTACCGAACTTATTGCTGCGGTTGCAGTTGGGACAATTATTGGGTTTATTTTAGATAGTTGGTTTGATACTAAACCAATATTAATTATTATTTTTTTTCTTTTTGGAGCTGTGGCAGGAATTTGGAATGTCATAAAAGCTGCTAAAAGAATGCAAAAGAACTGAGGAATATAAATAATGGCAGCTAATCCGATGCACCAATTTACTGTCTATAAAATTGGTCCAAAAATAGAAATAATGGGTATCGACCTTTCATTTACAAATGCAAGCTTATTTATGTTGATCAGTGCAGTTTTAATTCTTTTGCTATTAACATTTGGAACAAATGAAAAAAAACTTATTCCTTCTAAAGTCCAGCTTTTATCCGAAACCCTTTATAATTTTATTGCAAAAATGATAAGTGATACTGCAGGTAAGAAAGCAAAACCTTATTTTCCTTTTATTTTTAGTTTATTCGTTTTTATATTATTCTGTAACATGTTGGGAATGCTCCCATATTCATTTACTGTAACTAGCCATATAATCGTGACTTTAACTTTTGCATTATTTATTTTTATTGGCGTAACTATTGTTGGTTTTACAATTCATGGATTTAAATATTTAAAAATATTTGTTCCAAGTGGTGTGCCAATAGTTCTTTTGCCAATTATATCTATAATTGAAATAATTTCTTATTTAAGTAGGCCGGTAAGTTTATCTGTAAGGCTATTTGCTAATATGATGGCTGGACACACAATGCTAAAAGTTTTTGGTGGTTTTGTTATAAGTTTAGGTTTGATAGGAGGTTGGTTGCCTCTAACTTTTTCGGTTGCATTAACTGGTCTGGAAATTTTAGTAGCATTTTTACAGGCATATGTGTTTGCAATTTTAACCTGTATTTATTTAAATGACGCTTTAAATTTACATCATTAACATTAACAATAACAAAAAAAGGAGGAAAAATGGAACTAGAAGCAGCAAAAATGATAGGAGCGGGATTAGCCGCGATTGCTCTAGCTGGTGCAGGTGTTGGTATTGGAATAATTTTTGGAAATTATTTGTCTGGTGCTATGAGAAACCCTTCAGCAGCTCAAAAACAGTTTCCTAATTTGCTTTTAGGATTTGCACTTGCTGAAGCTACTGGTTTATTTGGGCTTGTTGTTGCCCTTATAATACTTTTTGCTTTTTAATTATTAGAAAGCATGAAAAAAATATTTTGCTTAATAATACTTTGTGCATACTATGAGCGCAATGTGTTGGCGGCTGAGGCAGGTATGCCTCAGCTTGATCCAGCCTATTGGCCATCTCAAGCATTTTGGTTGATAGTTATTTTTTCTTTAATTTATATTTTAATTTCTAAAATCTTTATTCCCAAAATTAAAAGTAATCTTGATTTAAGAGAAGACAAAATACGAAAAGATTTGGAAGAAGCAAAAATGCTTAAAGAAGAATCTGAAAAAAAATTAAAAAAATACAACTCTTTAATTCAAGCTGGCAAAATCGAAGTAAAAAAAATTATTGCAGATGGAAGAGAAAAATTGAATAATGATATTCAACAAAAGAGAAGAGAAATAGAAGAAAAGATTGAAAAAGAAACTAAAAGTGCAGAAAAAGAAATTATAAACTTTAAAAAAAATTCTATAAATAAAATAAGCTCAATATCAGAAGAAGTTGCATCTAATTTGGTAAAAGATATATTTGGAGAATCGCCTAATGCCAGCAGTGTTAAGGCAACTATTTCTCAAATAGTAAAGGATAGTAAAATTTAATTATGAATATTGATGCTACATTTTGGGTTGCAATATCTTTCTTTATTTTTGTTGGAGTAATTTTTTATTTTAAAGTTCCACAAAAAATAAATAAATCTTTAGACGAAAGTATAAAAAAAATTAAAGAAGAAATTGAGAATGCAGAAAAACTGAAAGATGAAGCTAAAAACATATTGAGTGAACATGAGAGTAAAATAAGTAAATCTAAAAATGAAATTAACTTAATGATGCAAAAAGCTAAAAATGAATTAGAAAAAAATATAATTAAAACTAACGAAGAATTTCACAGCGCTATAGAAAATAGGAAAAAAATAGCAGAAGAGAAAATAAAACAACTTAAAACACAGGCAATAAAAGATGTAAAAAATTCTTCTGTAAAAATTGCAGTTCAAGCTGTTGAGACAATCATTAAAAATTCAATTGATAAGAAAAAGCTTGATAAAATTTATATTTCAAGCATTGAAGAGACAAAAAAGATTTTAAAAAACAAATCTATCTAGAGTAAGATCAAGGCATATGACAAAAAAGGTTATTGTTGTCGGATCGGGATTCGGAGGTCTGGCTTCTGCTCTTAGATTAAAATCAAAAGGTTATGATGTTTCTCTTTTTGAAAAACATCCTGATCTAGGTGGTAGGGCAAGAGTTTTTAAAAAAGGAAATTTCATTTTTGATGCTGGACCCACAGTTATAACTGCACCACATTTGTTAAGTGAACTCTTTGAGTTATTTGGCAAAGATATAAAAAAATACGTTCGTATAACACCCTTAAAACTTTGGTATAGATTTATTTTTAACGATGGTTCTAAATTTAATTACTCTGGTGATGAAAAGATAATGGAAAAGGAAATAGGAAAAATATATTCTAAAGACATAGATGGTTACAAAAAATTATTGGCCTTTACTTCAAAAATTTTTGACAAGGGTTTTACAGAGCTTGCTTCTGTGCCTTTTAATAATTTTGTCTTCATGTCAAAACAAGTCCCTTCTTTATTAAAGTTAAAAAGCTATCAATCAGTATATTCTTTGGTCAGTAATTTTGTTGAAAACGATAAGATTAGAAGAGTACTTAGCATGCACCCTTTGCTTGTAGGTGGCAACCCTTTTACTACCACTTCAATTTATACATTAATTTTGTTTTTAGAAAAAAAATGGGGAATTCATTATGCCATTGGCGGAACAGGTAAAATAATAGAGGCGTTGGAAACTCTAATGAAAGAAGAAGGTATTAAAATACACAAAGATACTGAGATTGAAGAAATCTTAATACAAGAAAAAAAAGTTACGGGCATTAAAAGTAAAGGCCAGATACACAATTGTAATTACTTAATATGTAACTCAGATCCTCCGTATGTTTACAATAATATAATCAAAAATAAAAAAGACTATAATTTTCTGTTTAATTTAAAATTAAAAAGAATGAGCTACTCAATGGGACTATTTGTATACTACTTTGGAACTAAAAAAAAATATGAAGATGTAGCTCACCATACAATATGTTTTGGAAAAAGTTATAGGGAGCATTTACATAAAATTTTTAGTAAAAAAATATTATCTGAAGATATAAGTTTTTACCTACATAGACCTTCTGCTACAGATCCCAGTATGGCGCCTGAAAATCATGATGCTTTTTATGTTTTAGTTCCTGTGCCAAATAATCTTTCCAAAATAGATTGGAAGATCGAGGGGAGAAAATTTAAAAACCTTGTTATTAAAAAAATGAGTGAAACAGTTTTGCCTAATTTAAAAGATAACATTGTCGAAGATTTCTATTTGACTCCAGACTATTTCGAAAAAGAATTATCAACGCTTCATGGCTCGGGATTTTCTATACAACCTAAATTGACGCAGTCTGCTTATTTTAGATTTCATAACCAATCAGAGATATTTAAAAATCTTTATTTTGTAGGAGCAGGAACACATCCAGGTGCCGGTGTTCCAGGCGTGTTATCGTCTGCAAAAATTTTGGACAAAATTTTATAATGATTACAAAAAATTATTTATCAATTTATGCAAAATCTTTTAATTGGTCTGGATTTTTTTTACCAAAAAAGATTTATTCTAAATGTTCTAAATTATACGATTTTTGTAGAACGATAGATAATATTGCAGATCAAAATGTTGATTTGGAAATTAAAAAAAAAGAGCTTGGAGAATTTAAAATTAAATTTGAAAAAAAAAACCAACAAGATTCTGTAATAAAAAATATGTGGGATTTAATGGATGAGTTTAATATTTCAAAAAAAATAGTGGACGATTTATTTGACGGAATAAAATCTGATCTTAAACAAGAAGTTAGAATAAAAACAGAAAAAGAACTATTAGTTTATTCTTACAGAGTTGCTGGAACAGTGGGTTTAATGATGGCAAAAATATTTGGTGTTAAGAAAAAAGAATCCCTACAAAGAGCCATTGATTTAGGAATTGCAATGCAGCTTACAAATATTTCGAGAGATGTTGTAGAAGATGAAAAAAAAAATAGAACTTATTTAATAAAAAACTCACAAGATACAATGTTGGATATAAAAAATATTGTCTCTAAAGCTGATTCTTTCTACGATAGCTCTTTTGTTGGTATAAAGGACATTCCTCTTAATTGTCGTTTTTCAATAGTTGTTGCTAGAAGAGTTTACAGACAAATAGGAAAAAAAATCTTACAAAAAAAAGATATTGATAGTTATAGGAGGGCCGGAAGAATTTATGTATCAAGTTTTGGAAAAATAATTCAAACAATTTTTTCTTTGTTAGATTTAATAATGCTTTTTTTTATAAAACCAAGAAAACATGAAAAAGAAAATGAGTATAATTTAATTAATGAAGATATAAGTTTAAATGAAAGAATTTGATTATATAATTATTGGTGGCGGATGTGCAGGTTTATCTCTTGCCTATGAATTAGATCTTTATCAAAAACTAAATAAAAAAACACTTGCAATAGTTGAACCAAGAACAGAGTACAAGAGAGACAAAACCTGGTCTTTTTGGAAAGTTAGTCCTCATAATTTTGAAGACTGTGTTAAAAAAAATTGGAAAGAATTTTCTATAAAAACACCTTCCGATTCTAAAGTTATTAAATGTGATAATTTTCCCTATCAAAGTATTGATAGTGGGCTTTTTTACAATAAAATTAATAAAAAATTAGTAAAAAATAAAAATATTAAATTTTTTAAAAATATTAAAGATTTGAATACAGAAAATTCTTTTATCTTTAACAGTGTGTCTTCATTACAAGATAGTGGGTCAAATCTCTGGCAACATTTTCATGGAATTGAAATTGAAACTAATGAAGAATTTTTTAATGACACTACTTTAAATTTAATGGATTTTGATTGTGATCAAAGAAATAATGTTCATTTCTTTTATGTTTTACCTTTTAGCAAAAATAAAGCAATGATCGAAACCACTTGGTTGTCTAAAAAAGACAATTCTCTAAAAGATTACGAATCTCAAATAAAAAGCTATATTAATCGTTTGGGTTTAAAAGATTACAAAATAAATTTTAAAGAAGAAGGAGCCATTCCTCTTTTTCATCCTATTAATGGGAAAGAAAAGAATAAGATAAATATTGGAACAGCTGGTGGCATGACAAGATTAAGTACCGGTTATACATTTCTTAATATTCAAGAACATAGTAAATATATAAGAATGAACATTGAAAATATTCAAAATACAAAAAAATACGAAATAGGAAAAAAATATCAGTTTTTAGATAAAATATTTTTAAGAGTTATAAAAAAACATCCAGAAAAAATGCCAGATATATTCTCCAATATGTTCGGCACATCTTACAGCGCTGCTATTAAATTTTTATCAAACAAAAGTAATATTTTAGAAGATTTGTCTATAATTTTAAAAATGCCAAAATGGATATTTATTAAGTCTATTTTAATTAAAAATGATTAAAAAAATTTACGGTCAACATATATTTTATTTCTCTGTTTTAACAATTGTATTATCAATAGTTTCATTGACAATTGAAAATAGTGCAGAATTTTTGAATGAGCTTATAATTCCGTTCGTGTGTTTATTTTTGATTTTATCAGTAGGAATATCCCATGGAGCAATGGATAACTATAAGGCAAATAAAATTTTAAAAATTTATAAAATAAATAATAAAATAATATTTTATTTAATTTATACACTAATCTCACTTTTGGTAATCATATTTTGGTTTTTCTTTGCATCACTTACTTTATTATTTTTTTTACTTGTTGCCTCTTATCATTTTGGTAGAGAGGATACTTCTTTCTTAAATATAGGAAATTCAAATTTTGATCAGTTGTTTTATTTAATAAAAGGCTCTTTGATAATATTTGCACCACTCTTTTTTCATATTGATGAAACTTTAAAAATTTTCCAAGTTTTGTTAATAAATGATGAAGTTTTATTTTTTATTAAAGATCAACATTGGATAGTTAATATTTGTTTAGGTTTAGGCATTTTGGGATATTTATATTTTATTTTTAAAAAAAAATTCAAAGATTTTGAAATTTTAATTCTAGATTTAATTTCTATTCTTGTTTTAAATTTTATCTTTTCCCCTTTAATTGCTTTTACAATTTATTTTTGTTTCTTACACTCCATCAGACACATAATATCAGTATCTTATGAATTGGATAAGAGCAGTTTTTCAAATGGGGTTAAAATATTTGTTAAAAAAGCATTGCCGTTAACAGTTGTTACGGCTTTGTTATATTTGTTGGCAATGCTTTATCTTTCAAATTCATATGGTTTAAATAATGTAATTATAAAAGTAATATTTATTGGTTTGGCGTCATTAACATTTCCGCATATATTGCTTGAATACTTAATAGAAAAAAATGAAAAATGAACTTAAAATTCTTTTAGCGGCACCAAGGGGTTTTTGTGCTGGCGTTGATAGAGCTATAGAAATAGTAAAAAAAACTTTAAACAAATACGGTTCACCCGTATATGTAAGACATGAAATAGTTCATAATAAAAATGTTGTTGAATCTCTTAAAAAACTAGGTGCTATTTTTGTAGAAGAACTTTCAGAGATCTCAGATTTATCAAGACCTGTTATATTTTCAGCCCATGGTGTTCCGAAAAAAATTCCTGAAGAAGCAAAACTTAAGAAAATTTTTTATGTTGATGCTACCTGTCCGTTGGTTTCTAAGGTACATCGTGAAACCGAACAACTACATAAAAATGGTTATGATATTGTTTTAATAGGACATAGAGACCATCCCGAAGTTATTGGCACTATGGGGCAATTACCTAAAGACTCCATCAAACTTATAGAAACTATTGATGAAGTTAAAAATTTAAAATCTACTAAGCCATTGGCTTATGTAACTCAAACAACTCTGTCAGTTGATGATACAAAAGAAATTATTGATGCTTTAAAGTTAAAATTTCCAGAGGCAAAAGGGCCAATTAAAGAAGATATTTGCTATGCAACAACAAACAGGCAAGCTGCAGTAAAAAAAATTGCGCCTAATTGCGAAATGTTTTTTATAATAGGCAGTAGCAATTCTTCAAATTCTGCAAGATTGGTTGAGGTTGCAAAAAAATCAGGTTGTAAAAATTCTGAACTTATTTTTTATGGGAAAAAAGTTCCTATAGAAAAAATAAAAAACTGTAAAACCATTGGTTTGTCATCTGGCGCGTCTGCTCCGGAAGAATTGGTTCAAAATTTTATTTCAGAAATAAAAAAGAATATGAATGTTTCTATTGAAGAAGTTATAACAGCAAATGAAAAAGTGGTTTTTAAATTACCAAAAGAGTTGCATTAAATGGCTGTATATACAAAATTAGATAAAGAAAAAATCAATTCTATTCTCTCAGAATATAGACTGGGTAATATGAAAAAATTTGAAGGTATTAAGGAGGGAATAGAGAATACAAACTATTCAATAGAAACTGATAAGGGTAAATATATTTTAACGATTTATGAAAAGAGAGTTAATAAAAATGATCTTCCCTTTTTTTCTGGATTGATGTTGGGGTTAAGTAAAAAAAGTTTTATTTGTCCAAAACCAATATCGAACAAAAACGATGAATACATATCTGATTTTGAGGATAAAAAATTTATGATCGTAAGTCATTTGGAAGGTAAATCTAAAAAAAACCTATCGCCGTTAGATTGTAAAATGGTAGGGAGAGAATCTGCAAAATTACATGAAATTACAAAAAATTTTAATTTTAAAAGAGAAAATGATCTCTCTGTAAAATCTTGGAGAAAAATTTTTGATCAAGTCAAAAACAAATGTAGTAAAATTCACCCTGATCTTCCTCAATTAATAGAGGGAAATTTGATTGACGTAGAAAATAATTGGCCAAATAATCTACCCAGCGGTATCATTCATGCTGATCTTTTCAATGACAATATTTTTTTTAAAAAAAATAAATTTTCTGGTTTCATTGACTTTTATTTTTCTTGTAATGACTTTTATGCTTTTGAAATTGCAATATGTTTTAATGCTTTATGTTTTGAGGGAGTAAAAGAGAACCTAAGTTTTAATGTAACTAAAGCTAAAAAGTTTATGGAAGGTTACAACGAAGTTAGAAAGATATCTGAAGAAGAGAAGAAATCTATAAAAGTTCTATCCCAAGGTGCTGCTCTAAGATTTCTTCTAACTAGAGTGTTTGACTATATTAATATTGTAGATGGTGCGGTCGTAAAGATTAAGGACCCTATGGAATACTTAAAACGACTTGAATTCCATAAAAATGCAAAAAGTTTTGAGGATTATCTAATTTAAAATGAAATATAAAATATATACAGATGGAGCATGCTCTGGCAATCCTGGTCCTGGTGGTTGGGCGGCTATAATTCTCGTAAATGACAAAGTGCAGGACATGTTGTCTGGTAATGAAAAAAACACAACAAACAATCAAATGGAGCTTATGGCTCCGATTAAGGCAATTGAAAAATTTAAAAAAAAATCAGAAATTTCAATTTTTACTGACTCTACTTACGTGAGAGATGGAATTACAACTTGGATTAAACAATGGGAAAAAAATGGTTGGAAAACTACTTCAAAAAAACCTGTAAAAAATAAAGATCTGTGGAAAAAATTAAAGATCCTGTCTTCTAAACATTCTATAAAGTGGGTTTGGGTAAAAGGACACGCTCATAACAAATATAATAATCTTGTTGACGAAATTGCTCAAGAAGCTATAAAAAAATAAATGATCAAACAAATACCAAGCAAAGAAATAAAAAATTATATAAAAGATAATCCCAAAAGTATCCTGCTTGATGTAAGGACAAAAGAGGAATGGGATCAGATTGGAAAACCTGATGGTGAAAAAATTGGCTTAAAAACTTATTTTTTATCTTCACAATATGAAGGGGGGATTATCAACGAAAACTTTGTGGAGGAATTCAAAAATTTGAAAATAAACCAAGATTATCAAATTTTAATCATGTGTGGATCAGGGAATAGGTCTCAAAGAGCAGCTGAGCTATTGACTAAAGAAGGTTACAATTGTTCAAATGTTTCGGATGGTTTTAGAGGAAACGGTGAAGAAAAGATTGGTTGGAAAAACAATCAGTTGCCAATCAAATAATTAAATTTCTTTTAAAAAATTTTCTGCAGCTGAGATTTCACAGTGACCAGTATCTTTTTCTATGCTTATCTTCTGAATTTTTCCTTGGTCTACAAGCATAGTATATCTAGATGATCTAATCCCCAGACCTTTTGCTGATTTGTCAGTCTCTAGACCCATCAGCTTGGTAAACTCACAAAAAGGATCGCCCAGCATCATGATTTTATTATCAGCCCCGTGTTGTTCACCCCATGCTTTCATTACAAATGGATCGTTTACAGACAAACACAAAATATTTTGTACTTCCTTCTTTAAAAAATTTTCATATAATTTTAAAAATCCAGGTAAATGTTTTGCGGAACAAACAGAAGTGAAAGCTCCTGGCAACCCCAAAATAATTGTTTTTCCGCTAACAGTAAAATCTCTAATATCTTTTTTTTGAACTAGATTGCTGTTGTCTAGAAAAAAAACCAAGGCGGAAGGAAGATCGTCTCCAATTTTAATTTTCATTTATCCTCTCTAAAATATAACTTTTAACATCTGAAATTTTATTTTCTAAGATATCATATTTTTCTTTTTTATCTAACGTATTGGATAGCTGTGATGGTATTTTAATTTCCTTTAAAGTAGCCATCTTTATAGTTTCTAAAAACTTATACGGATGTGCAGTACTAAGAATTAAAGTTTCTGAATCATCCTTAATCTTTTTTGCTGCTCCTACAGCAGTAGCTGTGTGGGGGTCTAATATAAAATTGTATTTATCAGAAAAATTTTTAATAATCTCTAAGGTTTCTTTGTCGCTTGTTTTTTCAGCACAAAAATCTTTTTTTATAATATTTACTTCTTCTGAACTAAGCTTAAAAGAACCTTTAGATAAAAGATTTGACATTAAATTTGATACTTTTTTATCATCCTTATTTAAAACATCAAAAAGTAGTCTTTCAAAATTACTGGAAACTTGAACATCCATACTTGGAGACAAAGATGGTTTTACTTTACTTGGTTTGTACTCTCCAGAATTAATAACTCTTTGTAAAATATCATTCTCATTTGTGGCTACTATTAATTTTTTTATAGGTAGACCCATTTTTTTTGCCACATAGCCTGCATAAATATCACCAAAATTTCCTGTTGGAACTGAAAAGTTTATTTTTTTGTTTTGAAATTTAAAAGAAGAGTAAAAATAATAAACAACCTGACAAACTATTCTTGCCCAATTTATGGAATTAACCGCTGACATGTTAATTTTTTCTCTAAAAGAATTTTCAGAAAACATATCCTTAACTATTTTTTGGCAATCATCGAATGTTCCTTTAATAGCAATATTATAAATATTACTTGAACCTATTGTTGTCATAATTTTTCTCTGGATATTTGAAATTTTGTTATGAGGGTGTAAAACAAAAACGTTAATATTTTTTCTGTCATTAAGAGCAGAAATAGCAGCTGACCCAGTGTCCCCTGAGGTAGCCACAACAATATTAATTTTCTTTTCTGAAAATACTTTAAGTTCATCGTACATATTCCCTATCACCTGCATAGCAACATCTTTAAAAGCAAGAGTTGGCCCGTGGTATAATTCAACTAAATTAATGTCTCCAATTTTTTTTATTTGAATAACGTTTTTGGTTGTAAAATTTTTATAAGATTTATTTATTAATTTGTTTAATTTATTTTTTTCTATTTCTGGCGAACAAAAATTAGAAATTATTTCTGTAGCAAGCTCAACATAAGACATTGTGCTTAAATCATTAAGTTCGGACTCATTATAAGTTTTAATTTTTTTAGGTATAAATAAACCGCCATCTGGGGCTAACCCTCTTAGAAAAACATCTTTGAAACCAAAGTTTAAATTTTTATTTCTGGTGCTGATATATTCCACTAGCTAGACGACTTTTGCCTTTTTTTGAAATATTTTTTCCAAGTTAAATTTAGCAAACCTAGTACTACGAGTGAAAGTAGAATAATGAATAAAGCGATTTGCCCCCCGGATGTATCTGAGATGCAGACGGCACATATGCTAACTATTTCAGAATTTAATATATCTATGATCATTTTTTAAAAAAAACAAATTGGATTATAGCCTCTTTTATATTCTTTGTCACTTTAGGGTCAACTAACAAAACCAAAGAATAACTTTCTTTTTCTCCTCCTTTTAAAGTCTGTTCTTCATAGCAAAAACAGTTCAATTTTGTCATAAAATCTTTTAGTTCGCTGGGATAAACTTGAAAAGTAGCCATTCCATTCATGCTTTTTTTGCTCAAATTTTTCACCGTATAATTAATTGTCTTTACTTCACCCGGTACAATAAGAACGCTTGTTTCTTCTGTTTCAAATTTAAATGGTAAATCTTTATGAACGCTTGTAATTAATTTAGCCTTAATTGCCTCACTGTTCCCGCCATTTTGTTGAGAAAGAAAAATTGAAATCGTAAAAATTACAAACAAAAGAAACGAAAAAACTAAAATTAGTTTATTTGGATATTTTTTTTTAAGCAAATTTGTCCACTAAAATTGATATGAAAATTGCAAACAGATAAAGAATTGAAAAAGCAAATATTTGTTTAGCAATAATTTTTTCTGGTTTTGCATCTTTCGCTTTAAAAAGTTTGAAACAAATAAAAATATAATATGCACTTAATGGAAGAGAGAATGACAAATAAATTAAACCTAAAAATTTTAAATAAAATGGGGCTAATGCTATGGGAAACAAGAGTATAGAATAGATTAGTATGTTGTTTTTTGTGGTTTTGACTCCAGATGTCACTGGTAACATAGGAATATTAGCTTTTCTGTAATCTTCAGACTTGAACAAACTTAAGGCCCAGAAGTGAGATGGCGTCCAAATAAAAATAATGAGAAATAAAATAATTGGCTCTACGGAAATACCTCCTGTTGCTATTGACCATCCAATTACTGGAGGTAGTGCTCCTGCTGCACCACCAATTACAATGTTTTGAGGAGTTTTTCTCTTAAGCCATATCGTGTAAACAAAAACATAAAATAAAATAGTTAATGCTAGTAAAGAAGCTGCCATAAGATTTGAAAAGAAATATAAAGCTCCTACTGAAATAAAAGAAGCTAAGGTCCCAAAAATGAGTGCTTGTTTTCTGGTTAATTTTCCAGTTGGAATTGGTCTTAAGCAAGTTCTTGACATTACTGAATCTACGTCAGCCTCATACCAACAGTTTAAAGCTCCAGCAGCTCCAGATCCAAGAGCGACTGCTGCAATAGATAGGATGGCGTATAAATAATCCACACTTTTAAAGGGAGCAATCAAAAATCCTACTATGCATGTAAAAATAGCTAACGACATAACTCTAGGCTTCATTAAATCGTATAAAGCTTTTAGATATTCAATGTTGTTTAGTTTAAGCGATGGGTGATTTTTCTTTAAACGGTCGTGTTTAAAATTAACATCCATTGTCCATTTGTTCATTATTCTCCTAGAACAAAATAAATAAATCTAGTAAAAACGGTATACTTTCCTTCAGCAACCATCAATCCTACAAAGCAAGCTATTGCTGTCATAGGCCATAATAAAACGTTTACGAGAGCATAACGCTCCCAAAAAAGATGCATAAAGAAGGCCATGATAAGTCCTGCTTTTAAAAACATAAAAATTAAAATCAAAGTCCATCTCAATAAACCTTGAAATTGATACCAATCAACCATGTAAGAAAAAAAACTTAAGACAAACAACAGTCCCCAAATCCAAAGATAAATTCCAATCTTATGTGTTGATGTTTTTTTTTCTTTATTTGTATCGATATTATCAGACATAGTTTACCTTACCAAAGATAGAAGAAAGCAAAAATAAAAACCCAAACTAAATCCACAAAGTGCCAATAAAGCCCTAATATTTCAATGGCGACATAATCTGATTTCATTGTTGTAAAATAACCTCGTTTACCTGTATCAAAATCCCCCTTAAAAACTTTTCTTGCAAAAATAAATAGAAAAATTACTCCTATGGATACGTGGGTTCCGTGAAAGCCTGTTATCATAAAGAAAAATGAACCGAATTGTGGAGCACCAAAAGGATTCTCCCAAGGTCTAACTCCCTCGTGAATAAGCTTGGACCATTCAAATGCTTGCATTCCAACAAAAGTAAGCCCTCCTATAGCAGTTAACAAAATAAACCATCCGCACATTTTCTTATTTTTTTCATATCCATACTTAACTGCCAAAGCCATCGTCCCACTGCTTGTAATTAATACAAATGTCATGATCGCAATTAACAAGAGAGGTACAGGGACTCCCATAAAATCAAGAGCGAATACTTCGCTTGGATTTGGCCATTCAACTACTGTGGATGCTCTACCCTTCATGTAAGAAATTAAAAAACAACTAAAGATGAAAGTATCGCTCAATAGAAAAATCCACATCATAGCTTTTCCCCATTGAACACCTTTAAAAGCTGTTTGATCCGAACCAAGGTCGTTGGGTATACTTTTCCAGCCTTTGGGAAGTTTTTCTATAGATGATTGATCCATTTTATCCTTTTTATGTAAATAACATTAATCCAAACAATACTAACCAAACGACCAGTAAAAAATGCCAGTAAATTGCACAAAGCTCTATACTATGTTTTACATCTTCTGCTTTAGAATTTTTGCTTAAAAATTTTGATGTTGTTCTTCCCCAAAAATATAAGCCTCCTATCAAGTGTAAACCATGAAGCGTAGTAAAAAGATAGAAAAATGCATTTGCCACATTAGTTGTTGCATAATAACCAGAGCTCATAAGCTGGTACCATGCCAATAACTGACCAATTAAAAAAGAATAAGCGAGAAAGCCAACAAGATATAATCCATTTTTTGTTTTATCGTTTTTATTTTTATCTGAAGCTAATTTAGTGAAATGAAAGATTAAACTACCTAAAATAATAACTCCCGTATTCAGCCAAAGCAACCATGGTTCTGGCATGGTTCTCCAGTCATGAACCAACATTCTGTCGGAATAAGCAACAATAAATAATGAAAATATAACTGTGCTAACAACCATTATGGTTCTTAGTCCAACTTTATATTTGCTTAAATTTAAGGTTCGTCCTTGGTGTTTGTTATCAATTTCAATTTGATCCTTCTCCCAAGGTTTTTCAAATAACGATTCTATAATCCCTTTTGATTTGCTCACGTTTTTTCAACTTTCGCTCCTATTACTTCGCTTGGCGGAACATTTTGAGGGATGTAATCCTCTTTAGCTCCAGGAACGCTATAATCATATGCCCAACGGTAAACTTTTGGAGTTTCTTTACCCCAGTTACCATGCTCTGGTGGCATTTGAGGAGTATGCCATTCCAAAGAATTAGCTTTCCATGGGTTCTTTTCTGATTTCTTTCCTAAACGAGCACTAGTAATAATATTGTACAAAAAGACTAGCTGAGCTGCTCCAACTATTAAAGCTGCTATTGTTATAAATTGATTTAAAACCAAAGTTGAAGTTTCAATATAAGGACTTTCATAAATTTCAAAGTATCTTCTAGGAACGCCTACAAAACCTTGGTAATGCATAGGAAAATAAATTGCGTAAGATCCAACAAAAGTTACCCAAAAATGAATTTTTCCTAGGGTCTCATTTAACATTCTCCCCGTAATCAATGGGTACCAGTGATATATGGCTCCAAAAACTACTAATATCGGAGCAATACCCATTACCATGTGAAAGTGAGCAACAACAAAATAAGTGTCAGACAAAGGGACATCTACGGTTACATTTCCTAAGAACAATCCGGTTAAACCCCCATTTAAGAATGTAACTATAAATGCCAAAGAAAATAACATAGGCAATGTTAATTGAATATTTGCTCTCCAAAGAGTTATGATCCAGTTATAAACTTTAAGTGCTGTTGGAACAGCTATAATCAAAGTCGTCGTTGCAAAAAAGAATCCAAACCAAGGGTTCATTCCACTAACGTACATATGGTGAGCCCAAACGAAGAAACTTAGAGCTCCAATTCCTACTATTGCCCAAACCATCATTCTGTAACCAAATATATTTTTTCTAGCATGGACAGAAAGTAAATCGGATACAATTCCAAACGCAGGAAGAGCAACTATGTAAACTTCTGGGTGTCCAAAGAACCAGAAAAGATGTTGAAACAGTATGGGGCTTCCTCCATCATAAGATAATTTTTCTCCCATAGAAACCATGGCCGGCATGAAGAAACTTGTTCCCAACATACTATCAAGTGTCATCATTAAGCAACCAACTAAAAGTGCTGGAAACGCTAACAATGCAAGAACTGTTGCTGTAAATATCCCCCAAATCGTAAGAGGCATTCTCATTAAAGTCATTCCTCTTGCTCTAAGTTGCAAAACAGTAATTATGTAATTAAGACCGCCCATAGTGAAACCCGCAACAAATAAAATTAATGATATCAACATTAATATAATTCCCATATTGCTTCCCGGTGTACCTGCGGTTATGGCTTGAGGTGGATATAAAGTCCAGCCAGCACCGGTTGGGCCACCTGGAACAAAAAAACTAGCAAGCAAAACTAAAACAGCAACAACAAAAGCCCAATAACTGAGCATATTTACATATGGAAAAGCCATATCCCTGGAACCGCACATCAGAGGAATTAATAAATTTCCAAAGCCACCTAAAAATAAAGCGGTCAATAAATAAATTACCATGATCATCCCATGCATAGTAACAAATTGATAATAAGCAGCTGGTTCTAACAAACCTAAACCCGGAAAGGCCAACTGAATTCTCATTAGCCAAGATAATACCAAACCTAAAAGTCCTGTTCCTATTGCTGTTAAGGCGTATTGAATTCCAATATATTTTGCATCTTGTGAAAAAACATAGGTTGTCCACCAGCTATGCGAATGATAAAGATCCTGATCTGGTAACTCTGCCTCAGGAACCGCATCAATATCTGACGCACCAACGGATGATGCATCAGCAGTATAATCTGATTTTGCCTCTAATTTATGTTCATGTTCATCTGACATTTTTTTTATCCTTTATATAATTCATTTATTACTTTTTGCTAGTTGTAAATTCTTATTTTTTTTATTTTGTACCAACATTTTTTCAAAAGTTATTTGTTTTGCTTCCCATTTTTTATAATCTTGTTCTTTATCCACTATAACACGTCCACGCATTGCATAATGTCCGGAACCACAGTATTCAGCACAGAGAACTTCATAATCTCCTGTTTTGGTTGGGGTAATCCAATAATAAGTGATTATTCCCGGAACCATGTCCATCTTCCCTCTAAATTGAGGAACATAAAAATTGTGTAGAACATCAATTGTTCTCAACTCAAACTTAACTGATCGATCTAATAAAAGATGAAGTTCGTCTCCATCGACTAGACGATCATCTTTTCCATTGGGATCCTCTAAAATTAAACCAAAAGGATTTTCGTCACTAATATATCTAATGTCTGTTTTTCCCAAAACTCCATCATCACCAGGCAGCCTATATTTCCATCCCCATTGATATGCAAAAACTTCTACCTTGTAAGCATTTTCGGGAACCGTCACATAATTATTCCAGACCACCAACCCTGGTGCTAGTAATGCGGCTACACCCAAAGTAGTTATCCAGGTTAGTCTCTTCTCTAACTTATTGTCCTCTGGTTTGTATTCTGCAATTCTATCTTTTCTGTAAGCGAACTTCCAAACACAGTATGAAACAAATAAACATATAACTACAAAAACAAAACCAGTTATCCAAAAAGTTAGGATTATCGTGTCGTCCATTCCTCCCCAATTAGACGCAACCTCAGTCCACCACCAGGGCGACCAAAAGTGAAATACTACTGATCCAACTGTTATTAATAAAAAAGCTACTGCTACTGTTACTGGCATATAATCCTACGCATTCTTTATAATAAAAACGGCAAATAAAATAATTCCTAAAACTAAAATATGATTTCCTAAATCAATCCAGCCTAACTTCTTATTTTTTGAATCCACTAAATCTTTCCATCTAAATGGAACGGCTTTTCTTTTAACGGCAATTTCAGCTTCATTTTCATTTTTCTCCAGTCTCAAAGATACTGAAAAGAAAACAAAATAAATGAATAGAATCAAAAAAATGACTAATCCAAGAAGCAGTGCATAAGAAGTGCTCATGCTTTGAATTTACTATATTAAAGCGCCTAATGCATGTTTAATAAGTTTTTGCGACACTTTTGCATGGGCAAATTTTCCTTAAATTTAAAGGGTAAATTACTTAAAATTTAAATTGTGACTTAAAATTGTGGTTGCAGCAATCGCTGCTGTCTCGGCACGTAAAAGATTCTTAGCGAGAGAAATAGAAACAGTTTTTTTATGATTAAGTATCAATTGTCTTTCATTTTCTGAAAAATCTCCTTCTGGTCCAATTAAAATACAAGCAGGGCTTTTTTTTGATGAAACATTTTTTAAATTACTAGAATCGCAATTGATGTCACAAAAAATAAGATTTCCATTTTCTGGGAAGCTTTTTAAAAAACTCTCTAAATTTTGAATTTTTAAAATTTCAGGAACTGAAATTCTATTGGATTGTTCGCTTGCTTCAGTAACAATTTTTTTTGCTCTTTCAATATTAATTTCCCTAACCACACTTCTTTCACACAAAAGTGGAATATATTTTTGAATTCCAAGTTCTGTGGTTTTTTGGATCATCATGTCTTGTGGGATTTTTTTTATTGGTGAAAAAGCTAGCCACAAATTATTTTGTTCTTCTTGCGGTCTAGATAATTTTTCAACTTTAAATTCTGTTAGATCCTTACCGTGAACAAGGATACTTGCATCCCACTCGCCGTTGGAAGAGTTAAAGAGAGATATGGTGTCGCCTGGTTTTAGTCTTATAACAGTTTTGGTATAGTGAGATTGGCTTTCTGAAAGTTTAGAAATAAGACCACTTTTTAATTCTTTAGGATAAAAAAGTCTTGCTTTTGAGGTCATGAAGAATTTATATAAGTTAGAATGGCAAAATCAATTATTATTAACAAGCACGGTGGCCCAGAAGTTTTAGAGCTGGTAGATAGTAAAGTTGGTGCTCCTGGCCCAAGACATATTAGAATTAAAAATATAGCTATTGGATTAAATTTTATTGACACTTATCACAGAAGCGGTCTTTACCCTTTGAAGCTGCCTTGCGGTTTAGGAATGGAAGGCGCAGGAGTTGTTGAGGAGGTTGGACCTGAAGTAAAAAACTTAGCTAGAGGTGATAATATAGCTTATGCATCTCCACCTTTAGGTTCGTATTCAGATGAAAGAATTATACCAGAAAGAATTGCTGTTAAAATACCAGAAGGCATAACTCACAAAGTTGCAGCTAGCATTATGACAAAAGGTTTAACCGTACATTATCTTTTGTACAAAACTTATAAAGTCAGTGCAGGTGAAACAGTTTTGTTTCACGCAGCAGCGGGTGGTGTTGGGCAAATTTTTTGTCAGTGGGCAAAAAGCCTGGGTTGCAAGGTGATTGGCACCGTTGGATCGGATAGTAAAATTGATATCGCAAAAAAAAATGGGTGCGATTTTGTTATCAACTATAACAAAGAAAGTTTTGATAAAAAAGTTCTTGATATAACTGAGAATAAAGGAATTGGTGTTGTTTACGATGGTGTGGGAAAAGACACTTTTGAAAAATCTGTTAACTGTTTAAAACCAAGAGGAATGATGGTCTCTTTTGGAAATTCATCTGGAGCATTAAATCCCATAGATGTAAAAAAATATATAGCTCCAAAAAGTCTATTTTTTACAAGACCAGGGCTTACACATTATACAGCAGAAAAAAATGAACTTGAAGAAGGATCTTCTTTACTTTTTGAAAAAATAAAATTTGGTAAAATAAAAATAAAAATTTTTAAGGAATATGCGTTATCGGATTCAAGAAAAGCTCACGAAGACCTTGCGGCAAGAAAAATTATTGGTCCAGCCTTATTAATACCAAATGAATAATCCTGAAACCAATAATATAGTAAGTCCTTGTATAAGCATTTGTAAAAATGATGAGGAAACAGGTTTTTGTTATGGTTGTGCTAGAACAAATGAGGAAAAAAAAATCTGGAAAAAAGCAGACACAAGTAATGAATGGAAAAAAGAAAATTTAGGTTCTATTGAACTTAGAATGAGCGAATCACAACTTAAAACTTTTAAGGATTCATATCGCGCTAAAATTTTAAAGAAAAAGCCACAAAATTAATCCTACAAGAGCCAATATAATTATTAAAATTCGAACTCCAAAAAGATATCTGGTAAGATTTTTTGAATCCTCAATATCTTTTTTTTTTCCAGCCCCCAGTCTAATAACAAAATAAAAAGCAATTAATAAGACCAATATAACTACAAGTATAATTGGTTTGCTAAACATAGTTAATAAGGATCCTCCGTGGTAATTTTATTTTTCCCCTCTTCTACCGAATTTGCCTTCGAGGTCATAATAATAGGTAAAAATAAACCCAGAGCATACAAAAGAATTATAACAATTGATGCAATTATAAAGGCTCTAATAGCATTAATTTTCATAAAAATTATTTCTCATCATCTATTTTCATATCTGACAAATGAAGAGATAATGCCTTAGTTGAAACAACAATCTCCCAAAGAAAAAATAATATAGAAAAAATCATAAAAAGGCAGCAAAGACCAAAAAGTAATCTTGCTGCAAAAACTTGTCCTAAATATAGACCAAATATTGTTGTCATGTTTAAAAGAAAGCCAATTCCTGCTAGCCCAATAGCATATTTCAAATTTATACTTCTTCTGCTCAAATTTTTAAGTTGTTTTTTCCATTCAGGTGGTATGTGTTTTTCAAAAACGTATTCATCGTGTAGCTTTCTTACTAGTGCGCTTAGAGTATGAAATCTATTGCTATATACACCCATAATAAGAGCTATAGCCGGAAACATTAATGCTGCTACTGTGTAGTCTATATTCATATCGAATCAAATTGATTATGTATTTAGTGTTTGATATTTACAATACCTAATAATGTCAGTACATGTTAAAAACTTCATCAATGTCACAAGATTAAATAAACCTATTGGTTTTCTATTGCTTTTTTGGCCATGTGCTTGGGGTTTGTCTCTCGCAAATTATTTTCATAAGGATTTTAACATATTTCTTTATTACATGTTCCTTTTCTTTTGTGGATCTATTTTAATGAGAAGTGCAGGATGTATAGTAAATGATATTGTTGATGAAAAAATAGATAAAAAAGTTAGCAGAACAAAAACTAGACCTATAGCCTCGGGATCTTTGAACAAAAATTTAGCATGGACTTATGTGTTGGTGCTCTGCTCTTTGGCATTTCTTGTTTTGATGCAATTCAATTTATTAACTATTTATTTAGGCGTGTTTTCGATGATATTTGCATTTAGTTATCCATTCATGAAACGTTTTACATACTGGCCTCAATTATTTTTAGGATTTACCTTCAACTGGGGAATCATCATGGCTTGGGCAGCTATGACAAATAATATCACTTATTTGCCCATACTCCTTTATATAGGAGCCATATTTTGGACACTCGGCTATGACACCATATACGGGTTACAAGACTTATCAGACGATGAAGTAATAGGAGTTAAGTCAACAGGAATAAAATTTAAAAAAAATCTTAAATTATTTGTAGGAAGTTGTTATTTTGTGAGTTCAATTTTAATAATTTTTGTGATGACTGTATTAGAGTTAAATTATCTTATATTTTTTCTAATATTATTTGTACTTAGTTTGTTTTATCAAATAAAAATTTTTAATATCAACAAAGCCTCGGATTGCTTGAGGGCATTTAAAATAAATAACCTGTCTGGTCTTGCTGTCTTTTTGGCTTTTTTTTTAACAACTTATAATAATCAATGAAAATAGATCAGGTTATTTTTTACATAAAAAGAATTTATAGAAATTATATTAAACAATACTTTAATAAAATTATAATATCATTGATTTTATCTTTAACTGTTGCGGGTACAACCTCGGCAACGGCCTGGTTATTAGATCCAGCAGTTAAAAAAATATTTATTGACCAAGATAAAACCTATGCTTTGATCATTCCATTTTTAATTGTGATTGTGTTCTCTTTAAAAGGTGGATCATTATATTTAGCTAGATCAATTACTTTAGTTATTGGTCATAGAATTCAACAACAAATCAGAACGCAAATGGCTGGTAATGTTTTGTTGTCAGATACACAAACTTTAGAATCAAAACACACTGGAAAATATGTTTCTCATTTTTTATATGACGTAGGACTTATTTACAATTTGGTAAGCTCTGGGCTTTTAAATTTAATGAAAGACAGTTTTACTTTGATTGGTCTAGTAATTCTAATGTTTTACCAAAACTGGAAGTTGGCATTGTTTGCAATAATTATGATGCCACTTGCTGCTTTTTTTGCAAAATCACTAGGTAAAAGAATGGGTAAAGCAACAACGCAAAGTTCTCTTGCTTCAGGAAACTTTTCAACTTTGCTGTCTGAGATATTAAGAGGAGCAAAGATTATTAAGATTTATCAAAGGGAAGAAAGTGAAAAAGATAAAGCTGCAGAATCGTTAAAAATTCTTACAGATAGAGAGATAAAAATTGGTAAAATTATCATAAGAGCAACTCCTGTTATGGAGGTTTTGACTGGATTAATGATAGCTGGATTTATTTATTTTTCAGGATTTTTGATTGCCAAAGGAGAGATTGGTGTAAACAATTTTTTTTCATTTTTAGCCGCAATGATGTTGTCTTATCAACCAGTTAGATCCTTAGCTACATTAAATATGGCGGTATATCAGGCTGCGGCTGCGGCAGAACGAATTTTTGGTCTATTGGACAGGGAGAATAAAATTAAAAATAATCCTAGTCTGCCGAATATTGCGATCTCAAATTCAAATATAAATTTTAAGAATATAAGTTTCCAATATGATGCTGGAAATGAAAATGCAATTAAAAATATAGATTTAAATATAAAAGGTAACAAAATAACCGCCCTCGTAGGACATAGTGGCGCTGGTAAAAGTACAATTTTAAATCTTATACCAAGATTCTATTCTCCACAAAGTGGAAAAATACTAATTGATGATCAAGATATTAGTCAGGTTTCCTTGATCTCTCTTAGAAAAAATATTTCTTTGGTCAGCCAAGACGTTATACTTTTTGATGACAGTATAAAAAATAATGTTAGTTACGCTAAATTAGATGCTACAGATGATGAGGTTATAAATGCATGTAAGTTAGCTGCTGCTGACGAGTTTATTAGAGAATTACCAGAAAAATATAATACGATCGTGGGAGAAAACGGGGTACGTCTGTCAGGAGGTCAAAAACAAAGAATATCGATTGCGAGAGCAATATTAAAAAATTCTCCGATAATTTTGCTAGATGAGGCTACTTCATCATTGGACGCTGAGTCTGAATCAAAAGTTCAAGATGCTATATTTAATCTAACAAAAAACAAAACTACACTTGTTATTGCGCATAGATTTTCAACAATAAGCAAGGCTGACAACATTATATTGATGAGTCGTGGTAAAGTTATTGGAACAGGCGCTCACAACGAATTGCTAAAAAATTCAGCAGAATACAAAAATCTATACCAAAAACAAATTCTTAATTAGCTATTTTATGTTTAAAGCTATTTATAATATAATTATAACAATAAGTTACATTCCCTATCTTCTTGTAATTATTTTTAGAAAGTACAAAAATAAAGAACATGAAACTCGTTTTAAAGAAAAGATATTTTTTAATAAAATAAAAAGACCTAAAGGTTTTCTTTTTTGGTTTCATGCTGCAAGCTTGGGGGAACTGAATAGTATTTTTCCATTTATAGAATTTTATTTAAAAAAAGATAATAAATTTAAATTTTTAATTACTACTACTACCCTAAGTTCTTATAATGAATATAAAAAAAAATTTGATAATAATGATAGGGTATTTCATCAATTTTTTCCTTATGATTTAAAATTTTTAGTAAATAATTTTTTAAACAATTGGAATCCGGATATTGTATCTTTTGTTGACTCAGAAATTTGGCCAAACTTTATTTTTGCAATAAGAAAAAGGAGCTTGCCTTTTATTTTATTCAACGCTCGTATTACAAAAAAAACTTTTAAAAAATGGCTTTATTTTAAAAAATTTTCTCAAGAAATTTTTGGATCATTTTCTCTATCTATTTCTTCTAGCAAAGAAACTTTGGGACATTTAGAAGCTTTAAATGTAAAAAATGTTAAGTATTTTGGAAATATAAAATTTTGTAAAACTTTTAATATAAGCAAAATTGATACAAACCAATTTGACTTTATTAAAAATAGAAATTCTTGGTGTGCATTGAGTACGCATGATGGTGAAGAATTATTTTGTGCAAATGTTCATAGCCAAATAAAAAAAATAAAAAAAGATATTCTAACCATAATAATACCGAGACATGTTAATAGAGTTGATAGGATTTTTTCTCGATTAAAAGATAAAGGTCTTGAAGTACAAATAAAAAATGAAAACGATCATATTAAGAATGATGTTGATGTAGTGTTAGTTAATTACTATGGATCTACCCTCAAGTATCTAAATTACTTTAAACAAATTTTTGTTGGAAAGTCTTTTCTTAAAAAGCTTCAGAGTGTTGGTGGTCAAAATCCAATTGATGCAGTTAAAATGGGCTGCAAAATTTATCATGGTCCATACGTTTATAATTTTAAAGAAATTTACGATTATTTAGACGAAAATAAGTTTGCAGAAAAAATAGATTCAGAAAGTACTCTTGCAGAAAAAATTGTTAACTATTTTGAAAAGCGTCCTATGCAAGACAATAAAGGTATTGAAAAAATAAATATTTATAGTGAGCAAATTTTTAACAACGTTATAAAGGAATATAATAAGTTTATTACATGAAGATCTTTAAACCAAAATTTTGGGACTATAGTTATTACTCATTTTTTTCTTTGCTTTTATTACCGTTAAGCTTTATTTATCAAATCCTATTTTTTTTAAAAAAAACAATTGCTTCGGAGAGAAAATTTTCATTACCCATTATTTGTATAGGAAATATTTATGTGGGGGGAACAGGCAAGACTCCTGTATCAATAAAAATCTGTGAAATTCTAAAAAAGCTAAATTTTAATCCAGTAGTTATAAAAAAAGATTACGAGGAACAAAAAGATGAGATTTCATTAATAGAAAAACATGGGCAAGTTTTAATATCAAAAAAAAGGGAAGATGCAATTAGTAAGGCAATTGATAAAAAATTTGATTGTGCAGTATTAGACGATGGTTACCAAGATTTTACTGTTAAAAAAAACATAAATATTATTTGTTTTAATTTAAATCAAAAAATTGGGAATGGACTAATATTACCTGCGGGCCCCCTGAGGGAAAGTTTAAAATCCTTAAAAAATTGTCATATAGTGATGATCAATGGTGAAAAAAATTTAGATTTTGAGAATAAATTAAAAAAATATAATAATAAATTAACTTTTTTTTACTTTAATTACTATTCTCAAAATGTAGAGCAATTTAAAAATAAGAAATTACTTGCTTTCGCTGGTATAGGAAACCCTGAAAATTTTTTTGATTTTTTAAAATTATATCATTTAAATGTTGTTAAAGAAATCAGATATCCTGATCATTTTAAATATAATGAAAAAGAGCTTGACCATTTAAAAGATTTAGAAAAAAAATATAATGGCAAGTTAATAACTACAGAAAAAGATTATTTAAGAATCGATAGTTTTTTTAGAAAAAGAGTTTCGTTTCTTCCAATTAAAATAAACATCTTGGAAGAGGAAAAATTAAAAGAGAAAGTTAAAAATTTGTTGAATGAAAATAATTAAATACTTAATCGAAGCGGTACTGATTTACACTTTGTTTTTTCTAATTAGAATTTTAGGATTAAATATTGGAAGAAAAATATCTACATTTTTGTTTTTAAAAATTGGAATTTTTTTTAGATCTAAAAAGTTAATCAAAAAAAACATTAAAACAGCATTTGAGAATATTGATGATCAAAAAATTGAAATTATTTTGAAATCTATGTGGTCAAATTATGGTTCAATTTTTGCAGAGTATATTTTTTTAAAAAAATTCCGTTACAATAAATTTTCAGAACCTCACATGAGTATTCTAGGAGAGAAAAAACTAAAAGAAATTAAAGAGTCAAACAAGCCTACTATTTTTATTTCCGGTCATTTTGCAAATTTTGAGTTAATGGCTATGGAATTAAATAAATGCGATATAAAATTAGCAGCTATATATCGTCCTTTAAATAATATGTTCTTAAATCCCTTCATGGTTTTCTTAAGAAAAAAATATATTTGTAAAAATCAAATAGAAAAAGGATTAATTGGAACTAGACAGGTGATTGACCTTGTTAAAAAAAAATATAGTGTGGCCTTAATGGTTGATCAAAGACTTGGTGAGTCAGAAAGATGTCTTTTTTTTAATAAGCCAGCACATACAACCACTTTGCCAGCACAATTAGCTTTAAAATTTAACTGTCAAATTGTTCCAATATATTTAGAAAGAACTCAGGAAAATAATTTCAAAATGGAAGTTTTGGATCCGATTGAGATAATCAAAACTAAAAATACGGAAGAAGATAAGAAAAAAATTACATTAAAAATTAACCATGTAATTGAAAAAATGATTACTAGAAACCCAAATCAATGGATATGGACACACAATAGGTGGAAATAATTATTTTTTTTCATTGATTTGTTGATATCTGATTTTTACCTCTTTTGGAGAATAATAGGCCTCCTGAAGCTCAACATTCCAATAAACAAGGTTAGTAAGTAGTATTTTTTTTCCTGACACTGAACAAAGAACATGGTCGCCCTGCTCAATAATTTCAAAATTATTATGATGAAATTTCAGTTTTGCTTTATTTCCGTTCATGTTAATTTAATTACTAGTTTGTCTATAATATATGAATTTAGCAGTTATAGGAAGTGGTGGTCGTGAACACGCAATTTGCTTTAAGTTAAAGCAATCAAAAGGGATCAAAAAAATATTTTGCATACCTGGTAATGCTGGCACAAGCATTTTGGTAGAAAACATTTCTGAAGATATTGGAAATTTTGAGGGTATTTATAAAATAATTAAAGAAAAGAAAATTGATATGGTTATCGTAGGTCCAGAGCAACCTTTGGTTGATGGCATAGTAGATTATTTATCCGAAAGAAAAATTAAGGTAATAGGGCCAGACAAATTTGCATCTCAATTAGAAGGGTCAAAAGCTTTTATGAAAAACCTATGCAAAGAGAATAATATTCCAACAGCTAATTATGGCATATTCAATGAATTTAATGCTGCTTTAGATTTTATTCAAAAGAATGGAACACCAATTGTAGTTAAGGCTGACGGTCTAGCCGCAGGCAAAGGTGTAACCGTCTGTCAAACTATAGAGAAGGCAAAAAATAAAACAAAAGAAATTCTAGATGGAAAATTTAAATCTTCAAAAAAAGTTGTTTTGGAAGAATTTCTTGAAGGTGAAGAGCTAAGCTATTTTGCGATTGTCGATCATAAATCTTACCTTTATTTTGGTTCAGCACAAGATCATAAAAGAGTTGGGGAAGGAGACACTGGACCAAATACGGGTGGCATGGGAGCTTACTCGCCGACAAATATGCTCACAAAAGAACTTGAAGAAAAAATAAAAAAAAAAATTATTGAACCTACTTTAATGGCAATGAAGAAATTGGGTCATCCATATAAAGGATTCTTGTATGCCGGTTTAATGATAAAAAAAGGAGAACCATATCTAATAGAATACAACATTAGAATGGGCGACCCCGAATGTCAGGTTTTAATGATGAGATTAGAAAGTGATCTTCTTGATATTATGGAATCTACAGTAAAAAATAATCTGAACAACAAGAAAATTAAATGGAGTAATGATAGTTGTATGACTGTAGTTTTATGTTCCAAAGGCTATCCAGGAAATTATATTAAGAATAGTGAGATAGAAAATCTTGATAAAATAAATCTAAATAAAAATTTTCAAATTTTTCATGCCGGAACCTATAAAAATAATAGTAAAATTTTTTCTAATGGTGGTAGAGTTTTAAATATTACATCCTTAGCTAAAAATTTAAAAAAAGCGAGAGAGGAGTCTTTATCTAACTTAAATAAAATAAAATGGAAAGATGGATTTTTTAGAAAAGATATTGGTTGGAGAGTAATTGATAAAAATGAGAATAATTAGCGGAAAATTTAAAAATAAAAAACTTATTTTTCCAAAAAGTTTTAAAACAAGACCTCTTAAAGATAGCGTTAAAGAAAATATATTTAATATTTTAATCCACTCGAAAACTATTGATGTTGAAATAAATAATTCTTGGATAGTCGACTTGTATTCTGGATCTGGATCATTTGGTTTAGAATGCTTATCTAGAAATTCTTCTAAAGTATATTTCGTTGAAAGAGATAGTGAAGCCTTAGAAAGTCTAAAAAAAAATGTAAATAATCTTAAGATAGAAAAGAAATCAATTATATATCAAGAAGATGTATTAAAATTTTTAGAAATTTTTAGATTGAAAAGAAAGGTTGATTTAATTTTTATTGACCCTCCATATTTAGATACTACATATCTTGATGTAATTGCAAAAATTAAAGCAAAAAATATTTTGAAAAAGAACCATGTTATTATTCTTCATAGGGAAGCAAAATCAATAAAAACTGAATTTGATCACCTTAAAATTCTTCAAAATAAAATCTATGGTAGATCAGAGATTTTTTTTGGAAAACTATCCTGATGAAAGAAATTTTTTAGTTAAAATTTTTACTTTTTCCACTGCAGGTTGGTTGTAAGGATTTACTCCCATTATTTTACCCAATGCTATTGTTTCAAAAATAAAAAGCAAAAATAGTTTTGACAAGTTATCTTCGTTAAAATTATTAATAATTATTTCTCTGAATGGAGTTTTATTGCTTTTTAAAGTAGCTAGAAATGCATTTTTTTGGGAAGACTTAACGTCTTGATAGCTCTTATTTCTTAAATGTTTTATATTTTTTTTAAAAATATTTGATTTTAATTTTAATTTTTTTGTCTTTTTAGTACTAAAAACGTAAAATATTTTATCCTTTGGCCCATCCAGATATAATTGTAACAAACTATGATGATCTTTTGGAGCAGACGATACTACGGGAATAAATCCTTTTTTATTTTTACCTAAACTTTCAGCGAAAAGTTGTTGGCTCCAAAATAAAAAGTCATTTAACTCAGGCACATAATTAAACATTATCATCACTCTTGATTTATGAATTTTGAGTTTAATAAGGTTTTTTAATAATTTGTTTAAATCTTTTTTATTATTTAAAAATCTGTGAAGGTTTTTTTTAAAATTATTTGGTTTTAAACCCATCAAATAAGCTGGCAGCATACCTGCTTCAGAAAAAACAGAGTATCTGCCGCCAATGTATGGATTATGCTCAACAAAAGTAAAGTTGTTTTCTTTTGCAAACCTAAAAAGGGTATTGTCTTTTTTTTCTGATAAAATTATGACGTTTGATCTTTTTAGAAATCTTTTAAAATAACTTAAATTAATTATTGTTTCATTGGTATTTCCTGACTTAGACACTATTAAAAAAAGAGTTTTGCTCAATTTATTCTCTTTTGATGATTTTACCAAAAGGTCCTGGTCTAAATTATCTATAAAAGTAAATTTTTTTTTTATTTTATGTCTCAAAAAAGAATAAATAGCTTTTGCCCCAAGAATTGAGCCTCCCATTCCAATAACTATAACTGAATTAAATTTCTTAAATTTTTTTATTTTTCCGTAATCAAATTTATAAGGTGTTTTGATTAAAAAAGATTTAAACAAATTATTTTTTTCTCTGACAATTTGATCTTTTATTTTTTGTGCAGATAACATTTAGTTTCTTCTGATTTCTTCAAGAATTTTCTTTTCTAAATTTGAAATAGATTTATTTCCTTCTGAAGAAGAAGTTTCTTCGGTCGACAATATTGATTTGACTTTATTGTTATTTTCTTTTGTTTTCTGACTACTTTTTGGTAAAGGTAATTCATCAAATTCAGGGGGTAAAATTAACGGATCTTTCTTTTTAATCAAAAATTCATCTGTAGAATAATCTTTTTCACCCGACATTGTTTTTTTAACCTCGCTCAGTGTCTGACAATTGCCTAAAAATAATGAAATAAAAATTATAAAGATATTTTTTTTTATCAATTTCATTGTATATCTTTTTTGAATAAAAATTCTTTTAAAATCATAAATAAAACACCAATAGAAATGAAAATGTCGGCAACATTGAAGGTGAACCAATGATAATTTTCTATATGAAAATCTATAAAATCTGGAACAGCAAAGAAGGTCAATCTGTCATATAAATTTCCCGCTGCACCGCCCACAATTAGGGATAATATAATTTTTGATGAATTGTCTGAAACAACCATAAGATATATTAGATAAACAATTATTAACAAAATTAAGGCAGAAACTAAATGATAGAATAGATTGGCATTAGAACTTAGTAATCCAAAAGCTATTCCAGTGTTCCAATTTAACGTTAAATTTAGAAAATCGTACAAAAATATTTCCCTTTCTTGAGATTGTATTAACCCTATAACATATATTTTTGACAACCTGTCTATTGCAAAAATTACTAATGTTATAATAAAGCTGTACAGGTCAATTTTTTCTAATTTTATTTTATCTCTGAGCATCTTGAGCACTTATTATCCTTAACTTTTTCTACAATTTTCCAACATCTAGAACATTTTGTTCCTTTGGCTTTTTTCACAATTACGGACATATCTTTTTCTTTGGAAATATTTTGAGTCACATTGGATGTGATAAACAATTCTTTTGAGTCTATTTCTTTTAAAATGTCAAATTCAGTTTTTGGCAAAGCGATTTCAACATCGGCTTCAAGGCTTGATCCAATTATTTTTTTTGATCTCTTTTCTTCTATTGCAATATTAACTTTCTGTCTCACACGAGATAATGTTTCCCATTTTTTAAATAAAACTTCATTTTTCCAATTATCAGGAATTTGAGGAAAGTTTTCTTCATGAATGCTTGTTTTTTTGTCTTTTTTAACTAATTCATTTATTTCTTCTGTAGTAAATGAAAGAACTGGGGCATACCATTTTATCAAGCATTCTAAAATTATATTGAGTAAAGCAACGCAAGATTTTCTTTTTTTTGATTTTAAATCATCGCAATACAAAATGTCTTTTCTTATATCAAAATAAAATGAAGATAGATCTAATGCGCAAAAATTTAAAAGATCCTTTTGCAGTTTGTGAAAATTATAGCTTTTTAAATTTCTTTTAATTTCTTGATTTAAAATAAAAAGCTTGTGTAAAATTAATTTTTCAAGCTCAGGAAAATCTTGAAGTTTAACTTTTTTGAAGTCCTGTGGGTTAAAATCATCTTTTAAATTCCCCAGTATATATCTAAAAGTATTCCTTATTTTTCTGTAGGACTCCGCATGCTGTTCTAATATAGAATGATCTATTCTTAAATCTTCAGCATAATCAGAAGAAGCAACCCACAACCTTAGTATATCTGCGCCATATTTCTTTAAAATATCTTCTGGCGAAATAATGTTTCCTGAAGATTTTGACATTTTCATTCCTTTTCCATCAACAACAAAACCGTGAGATAAAATACTATCAAACGGTGCTCGACCTCTAGTTCCACAAGATTCTAAAAGTGATGAATGAAACCAGCCTCGATGTTGGTCGGAACCTTCAAGATACATAGATGCTGGCCACTTCAAATCTTTCCTTTTTTCCAAAACAAAAGAATGGGTAGAGCCACTATCAAACCAAACTTCGACTATATCGCTCGACTTTGTATAGTCTTCCTTTTTATATTTTTTTCCTAAAAATCTTTGTGGATCATCATAGAACCAGCAATCAGAACCTTCTTTTTCGTAAATCTTAGCTATATTTTCTATAACGGTAGAATCTCTTAAAGGTTCGTTTGTCTTCTTGTTTACAAAAATTGGCAGTGGTACGCCCCAGGATCTTTGTCTTGAAATACACCAGTCAGGACGAGTTTCAATCATAGCCCTGATTCTTGCTTTTCCTTTTTCAGGATAAAATGAAGTTTGATCAATAGAATCCAAAGCTTTCTTTCTTAGCTTGTGGCTTTCCATTGAGATAAACCATTGAGGCGTTGCTCTGTGCACAAGAGGTGCTTTGGACCTCCAAGAATGTGGGTAGCTATGAACCAAGGTGCCGCTTCCTAATAGATTTTTTTGTTCTTGTAAATTTTTTATAATAATTTCATCTGCTTTAAAAACATGTGTTCCCTCAAAAACAGGTATATTCTTTGTGTATCTGCCATCGTTATTAACTGTTTCAATAGCTTTCATTCCGTGTTTTAAACATAAATTAAAATCATCTGGGCCGTGACTAGGGGCACAATGAACAATTCCGGTACCTTGTTCCAAAGTTACAAAGTCTGCCTCAAACATTGGAACATCAAAGTTATATCCTAGATTTTTAAAAGGATGGGAACATACGATGTTTTTGAACTCATCACCTTTAAAAGATTTTAAAATTTTAAATTTACCTATTGAACAGCTTTCTATTACAGAATTGACCAATTTTTCAGCAACAATGATTTTTTTGTTGTCAAATTCTAAAATAGAATAGTTTATATCTTTATTATAAGCCAAAGCCTTATTTGCTGGAATCGTCCAAGGTGTAGTTGTCCAAATAATAATTGAGGCATCTTGTAAAAAATCCTTATCTGATTTTTTTATCTGAAACACCGCATATATAGTGTTTGACCTATGATCTTTGTATTCTACTTCGGCATCTGCTAGCGCTGTTTTTTCTACTGTCGACCACAATACAGGTTTGAATCCCCGGTAAAGACTGCCTTCTAAAAGAAATTTACCTAGCTCTCTTACAATTTGTGCCTCTGCATCAAAGCTCATAGTAGAATAATAATTCTCCCAGTCACCTATAACACCTAGTCTTTTAAATTCTTTTTTGTGAATACCAATCCATTTTTCCGCAAAATCTCTACATTCTTTTCGAAATTCTTTTGTTGGAACTTCATCTTTGTTTTTTTTCTTTTTTTTATATTCTTCCTCAATTTTCCATTCTATGGGAAGTCCATGACAGTCCCAACCTGGAACATAAACTGAATCTTTATCGCTCATTTGATGAAATTTAGTGACAACATCTTTTAAAATTTTATTTAATGCCGTACCCATATGAATATGTCCATTAGCATAAGGTGGACCATCATGAAGTATAAATTTATTCTTACCTGCAGATTTTTTTCTCAACCTCTCGTAAAGTTTAATTTTGTCCCAAGTTTCTAAAATTTTTGGTTCTTTAGAAGGCAGATTGGCCTTCATAGAAAAAACTGTTTTGGGAAGGTTTAAATTATTTTCAGGCATCTAGCTTACTTTGCGTCTCTAATATCTTTTTTAATTTGCTTTTTCAATTGAACAACATTTTTAAATTTTTTTTCTCTCCTAATAAATCTAATTAACATTATTTCTATCCTTTTATCATATAAATTTTTTTTCAAACCAAAAATATGTGCTTCTAATACAAGTTTGTTTTTTCCAAAAGTTGGTCTATAACCTATATTTACTATGCCTTTCTTTTTGGTTTTTTTATCTACAATTATTTTGGCAGAATAAACTCCAAGTTTTGGTACTACGTAGTTTTTCAAATCTAAATTGCATGTGCGGAAACCAATTTTTCTTCCTCTTCTATCACCTTTTTTAACGAAACCTTCTATTGTCCAAAATCTACCAAGTAATTTATTTGCATAATTAATTTTGCCCTTGGCAATACTTTTTCTTATTAGTGTAGATGAGATTGTTGAGCTCTTTTTCTTTAAAGGAGCAACAGTATTAGTTTTGTAGTTAAAAAATTTCTCTTTATTTTTCAGCAATTTTATATCGCCAGTTCTATTTTTTCCAAATCTAAAATTTTTGCTTATAAAAATTAATTTGGTTCTTAATTTTTTGTAAAGAATTTTTTCTACAAAATCTTTTGAACTTATATTTGAAAATTTTTTATCAAATTTTTTAACTATCAAGAAATCTATTTTATACTTTTTTAACGAAAAGATTTTTTGATTCAAAGAGTCTATTCTATAATTTTTTAATCTCTTGTTAAAAAACATTACCGGCAAAGGTTGGAATACCATTAAACCAAATTTAACATTATTTTTTTTTGCAATCTCCTTACCTTTTTTTATCACTCTTTGATGGCCTAAATGAAAACCATCAAAATTACCTATGGCAATTGCTGAATTTTTAAATTTCTTTTCAATATTAAAATTTTTATAAATTTTCATTTACCAGGTTAATTCATTTTGAAAATAATTAGCTGAAACATTATATTTTTTTAGTAATTCATCTACAAATTCTTCATTATTTATTTTAGACTTGTGTACTCCATTAGCGATAAATATAGAGTCTAAATTCATATTGTTCGCACCCTTAATATCTGTCTTCAAGTTGTCGCCAATTACTAAAGTTTTTTGACTCATGTCCAAACACGAAAGATAAACTTCTTTGTAAGGCTTTCCAAAATATATTACTTCTCCTCCCATGTTTTCAAAAATTTCTGCAATTTTTCCAGCGCAATATTCTTCCACTTTTCCTCTATGAACGGTTAAATCTGGATTGGTACATACTAATTTTTTTTTTATAAAATTTTTTAAAAGATTCTCATAATATTTTAAATTTTCCTCTTGCTCATCAAATAGTCCTGTACACAAAATAAAATCACATTCTTCAATTGTAGTTTTATTTTTCTTTATATCAAAAAATAAAGAGTCGTCTCTTTGAGGTCCCAAATGATAAAACTTTTTACCAAACTTGTTTTGCTTAAAAGAATTCATAGCTACCTCGCCAGAAGTAAAAACATTTTTAAGAAATTTTTCCTCCATTTTTAATTTTTTTAAAAATTCTACAACTTTTTTCGATGGTCGAGGAGCGTTTGATAAAAAGATAATTTTTTTACCCTTCTCTTCAAGTTTTTGAACAACATCAATCGCAGACATATTTAATTTAATCCCGTTATGCATAACCCCCCACAAATCGATTAAAAAGGCATCATATTCATTATATATTTCAGATAAGTGATCTAGTTTTTTAGTTTTCATAGGAAATTCAAGGTTTTTTTGGGTAATTTTTTTTTATCATACTCTTGAAATATTCTAAATACATACCATATTTCTCAATATTATAAATTATAGGAGTTTTCATGAAATTTAGACCATTACACGATAGAGTGTTAATTAAAGTACTTGATAGCGAAGAAAAAACAAAGGGCGGTATAATCATACCGGATACAGCTAAAGAAAAGCCTCAAGAAGGCGAAATTGTTGCTGTTGGTCCTGGTGCAAAAACTGAAGATGGAAAAATCATAAAAATGGATGTTAAAATTGGAGATCGAGTTTTATTTGGAAAATGGTCTGGAACTGAAGTAAAAATAGATGGAAAAGAATACAGTATAATGAAAGAATCAGACATCATGGGAGTTTCAAAAAAGTAAATAAATTATTTAAAGGAGATTTAAATGCCAAAAATTATAAAATTCAATAACGAAGCAAGAGCAAAAATGTTAAAAGGTGTAGACACTCTTGCGAATACAGTAAAAACAACTCTTGGTCCAAAAGGAAGAAACGTAGTAATTGATAAATCCTACGGCGCTCCAAGAACAACAAAGGATGGTGTTACGGTAGCAAAAGAAATTGAGTTAGAAGATAAATTCGAAAATATGGGTGCACAAATGGTTAAGGAAGTCGCTAGCAAAACAAATGATAACGCTGGTGATGGAACAACAACCGCAAGTATTTTAGCTCAGGCAATTGTTGGGGAAGGAATTAAATACGTTACTGCAGGCATGAATCCTATGGATATTAAAAGGGGTATAGATAAAGCTGTAGAAAATGTAATAGAAAATCTTAAAAAAACATCAAAAAAAGTAAAAGCAAATGAAGAAGTGGCTCAAGTAGGAACAATATCTGCAAATGGAGAAAAAGAAATTGGAGATATGATTTCAAAAGCAATGCAAAAAGTAGGTAACGAAGGTGTTATTACCGTTGAAGAGGCAAAAGGAATCCAAACTGAACTTGATGTAGTAGAAGGTATGCAATTTGATCGAGGATATTTATCTCCATACTTTGTTACTAACGCAGAAAAAATGACAACAGAACTGGAGAATCCTCTTGTTTTGCTTAACGAAAAAAAATTAACTAATCTTCAGCCAATGGTTCCATTACTAGAGTCTGTTGTTCAAGCAAACAGACCTCTAATGATAATTTCTGAAGACGTAGAAGGAGAAGCTTTAGCAACTCTTGTGGTAAACAAATTAAGAGGTGGTTTAAAAGTAGTTGCTGTAAAAGCTCCTGGATTTGGAGATAGAAGAAAAGAAATGCTAGAAGATATTGCGATCCTAACTGGCGGACAAGTTATATCTGAAGACTTAGGTACAAAACTTGAGAGTGTTAAAATTAATAATTTAGGCTCTTGTAAGAAAGTAAAAATTGACAAAGAAAACAGCACGATTGTTGCTGGTTCAGGAAAAAAAGCAGATATAGAAGCAAGATGTAATCAAATTAGAAAACAAATTGAAGAAACCACTTCTGATTACGATAAAGAAAAACTTCAAGAGAGATTAGCTAAATTAGCTGGTGGTGTTGCGGTAATTAAAGTTGGTGGTGCAACCGAAGTAGAAGTTAAAGAAAGAAAAGATAGAGTAGAAGATGCTTTAAACGCTACAAGAGCAGCAGTAGAAGAAGGTGTTGTTGTTGGAGGTGGCTGTGCTCTTCTTTATGCTTCTCAAGATTTAGATAAATTAAAAGTTAAAGGTGACGACCAAAAAGCTGGTGTAGACATTATCAAAAAAGCTCTACAGGCACCTATTAGACAAATTACTGCTAACGCAGGTGTCGATGGTTCAGTAGTTGTTGGAAAACTTTTAGAAGGAAAAAAACAAACGCAAGGATTTGATGCTCAAGAAGAACAATACTGCGATATGTTTTCTAAGGGCATAATTGACCCAATGAAAGTTGTTAGATCAGCTTTACAAGATGCTGCTTCTATTGCAGGTCTATTAATTACAACTGAAGCTATGATCGCTGATAAGCCAGAAGAAAAAGACTCTGGTCCTGCTATGCCTCCAGGTGGAATGGGTGGTATGGGAGGAATGGGTGGTATGGGAATGTAATCCCTATCAAGTTAATGAATTTAAAAAAGGCTGCAATTTTGCAGCCTTTTTTTTTGAAAAGAACACACACGCTTGTGATTTTAAAATTAATCCATCTTTAAGAATTCTAAGATTATTATCTTTTAAAGTTTTTCCACTCGAAGTTATATCTGTAATGATCTCTGATGATCCAATAAATGGATAGGTTTCTGTGGCTCCAAGACTGGTAACAAGTTTGTATTGAATGACTCCTTTCGAAACAAGAAAACTATTGGTTAAATTAGGATACTTGGTTGCAACACGTAATCTAGTATTTTTTTTATCTCTAAAATCAAAAGATACCTCTTCTAAATCAGCAACAGTTTGAACGTCTATCCAATCATTGGGAACGGCAATTACAAGGTTGGCCATACCAAAATCTAATTTTTTTTTCACTTCAATTTTTTTCTGCAAGTTAATTGGGGATTCGTTTAAAAGATCCAGTCCAGATATTCCTATATCAATAGTGCTATCGCCAAGTCTCTGTATAATTTCTTTTGCATGCAAATAAATAATTTTTGTATTAGGCAAATTTTCAATTTGAGCAAAATAATTTCTTTCTCCTCCATTAGATGTTAATTTTAAATTATTTTTTTCAAAAAAGCTCAGTGAACCCTCTTTTAATCTGCCTTTGCTTGGCAAACCTATAGTTATTAAATTCTTCATGTTTTTAAATTATTTAAATTAATTGCAGCTCCAACTGCTGAAATATCTTTTTTAGATCCAAGACTTTTTAATAATCCATCGTATCTTCCACCTCTTGCTATCTCTTTTCTTGAAGAATTATATATCTCAAAAACTATCCCTGTATAATATTCAATATCCCTACCAAAATTTGTTGAGAAAATCATTTTAGAATTTATTTTTGATAAATTTTTTATAGTTGATAAATCTTTAAAAACACTATTGCTTAAATTATTTTTTTTAACAAAAATTTTTAAAGTTCTCTCTAGTTTGTCAATTGAACAATTAATTTTTAAAAACTCTCTAATAATCTTCACAATTTTTTTATTTTCGGAAAATGATCTTGGATCTTTTATTTTTCTATCAAATCTAGATAAAATTTCAGAAACTTTACGGTTTGCAATTTCTTTATTTTGATCAAAATTTTTCATTTCAGAAAATTTTTTTTTATCTAAATCAACTGTAACAGGATCAACATCAGAATTAGTTTCGAGTCTATCAAGAAGGTCTTCAAAATATTGGGGTCTCCAAAAGTGTCTCTTTAGTCTCATCTTCCATCTTTCAGGAATTTTTAAAGACTCTATTAACTTCTGAAATAAACTTACATCACCCACTTTGATTGAGGTATTTTTTATTTTTATTTTTTCAATTGAATTATTGATTGTTTTTAGAACTTTTAAATCATCAGTAGATTTATTTTTAGAACCCAGAATCTCTATTCCCAGCTGATCATTAATAATTTTATCTTTTGAACTATTTGATCTTCTGTAGGCTTGTCCTGAATAAAAAATTTTTGAATTGGCTTTAGAATTATCTTTTAAATATTTTATACAGGAAGCAACTGTCAAATCTGGTCTTAAACACATATTTTTCCCGTTATCATCCTCAAAAGTAAGCATTAGCTTTCTAAAGTTCTCGCCTGATCTTTGAATAATATAATCTGAATCCAGAAGAATATCTGGTTCTGACAAAACAAAACCATCTTTTTTAAAAACTTTTATTATATTTTCAGAGTAGTTTTTTGATTTCATTTGATAGATCTTCAATTTTAACAGAACTCTCATTGCCGGTCTCAAGATTTTTTAAAGTTACTTTTCCTGATTTTATTTCATCATCTCCGTACAAAATAACAGCTGGAGAACCTATTTTGTTTGCATACTCCATTTGTTTTTTTAACTTACCTTCTCCTGGATAAATCTCAGAACTAATATTTGAGATTCTAAGTTTATTTAATATTTTAATATATTCTTTAATTTTATTTTTATCAAAAACACATATGATTACTGGTCGTGTAGGTTTTATTTTGAAATCTTTTTTTTGCATCAAAGCAAATACCAATCTGTCAAGACCAATTGATATTCCAGTTGCGGGACAATCAAGATTTCCAAAATTGCTTACTAGATTATCATATCTTCCTCCTCCACCTATTGATCCAAATTGAATAGCTTGTCCTTTTGAATTTGTTACCTCAAAATTTAAATTAACTTCAAAAACAGGTCCAGTATAATATTCCAAGCCTCTTACAACTGATGGATCGAATTTATAATTTTTAAAATCATAAGCCTGAAATATTTTAATAATTTCTAATACATCTTTACTATCAGGTGTTTTGCTCTTCAAAGCATTTTCGATTATTGTAATCTGATTGTTTTTGAGATTTGCTCCCTTTGTATAATCTCCTGACTTATCTTTTCTGCCCTCTCCAAGAAGTTTCTTTGCTTCTCGCCAACCAAGTCTATCGATTTTGTCAAGGGCACGTAGTGTGGTTGACATTTGGTCTTTTGATTTAATATTTAGCTGCTCAAACAATTTATCAGTGAATTTTCTAGAAGAAATTTTTACAGTGTAGTCTACTTTCTCTAAACCGCACTTTTCTAATATCTCAGATATTAATACGCAAAGTTCAGCATCTGCTTGTAAATTTTTTGTCCCTACATAATCTGCATCGAATTGTAAAAATTCTCTAAATCTTCCAGGTCCTGGTTTTTCATTTCTCCAAACCGATCCTAGCTGATAACGCTTAAAAGGTTTTGGAAGTTCAAGGTAATTTTTTGCAACATATCTTGCCAGTGGAGCTGTAAGATCGTATCGAAGTGATAACCAGTTTTTTTCATCTTTAAAAGAAAATACTCCTTCGTCTGGTCTTTCTTTGTCAGGCAAAAATTTTCCAATGCTGTCCGTATACTCGAAACTTGGTGTTTCAAGATATTGAAAGCCGTACTTAATCATAACTTCTTTAATATTAGAAATTACAAAGTCACGGATTAATAGTTCTTTTTCTTGCCTGTCTACAAAACCTAAAGGTAATTCCTTTGAAGGTTTTAGTTTTTTTTCTTTTACCATTTTTTGGTACAGCAGGGTGGATTCGAACCACCGACCCCTAGTTCCACAAACTAGTGCTCTAACCAACTGAGCTACTGCTGCATAACTCCTTTTTATATTAATTGTTTATAAATTTGTATTTTAAATATGTAGTGATTTAGCTAAGCAATAGCCTAGCATGCACTCTGTGAGAGTGTGTGTGAGATATAGCGATGTTTATTCTCGTTAACATTTGTAATTCTTTTAACAAATTAAAAATTAATTTCAACCCTAGATTATTGGGACAAAGCCTAAATCTTAGGTAACCTTTGCCCCAATTATCGAATGTGCTGGTAATAAGATTTAAGATGTTTTCTGTAGATTTACCGCGGCAGGTCCTTTTTCTCCGTTCTCTACATCAAAAGTAAGCTCATCACCTTCGTTTAAATATTTTAAACCGGCTGCTCTTACTGCTGAAGAATGAACGAAAACGTCCTTTTCCTTATCTTCTCTTTCAATAAAACCATATCCTTTAGTTCCATTGAACCACTTAACTTTGCCTTTTAGACTCATTTTTTCTTCCTTGCTTAGTTATTAACGTAATATTAGTAAAAATTACTAATATTGCCCTTAAATAGATTTATAGATTAAATGTCAAGCGAATGATTGGGTTTTAAATAAAAAAATAGCGGTTTGTTACATTAAAACATTCAAAATTATAGCTATAGACACAAATATTGAGGCAGCAAATAATATAAATTTTTTGTTCTTAAGCAGGTTAATGAGTTTAGATGTAGTAGAGCTTATATAGTCGATACCTTTTTCATGAATAAATGTAGATTTTCTAAAACCTTGATCTCTGCCAATTTTAAGAAATTTTGTCTTTCTCTGCTCAAAAATTTCTTCTCCTGTCATATTTTCAAATTTTTGCAAATTGTTGAGTATTGATCTTTTTATCGCTGCTGCAATATTTTCGCTATCACGATGAGCTCCTCCCGTTGGTTCTGCTACAACCTCGTCTATGATTCCTATTTTAAGAAGATCTTTTGCTGTAAGCTTCATAGCCTCTGCAGCCTCTAGTGATTTGCTCGGATCTCTCCAAAGAATAGATGCGCAGCCTTCAGGAGATATTACTGAGTATATGGAATGTTCTAACATTATTACCTTGTTAGAAGAAGCTAAAGCTATAGCGCCACCTGAACCGCCTTCACCTATTATGATTGAGATGTTTGGTACTTTTAATGACATACAACATTCTATAGAATTTGCTATTGCAGATGCTTGCCCCCTTTGCTCCGCACCAATCCCAGGATAAGCTCCTGGTGTATCAATAAAAGATATTACTGGAATACGAAAACGATTGGCAAGTTTCATAAGGCGAACACATTTTCTATAACCTTCTGGTCTCATCATTCCAAAATTTCTTTCTAATCTAGTGTTAAGGTCTTCACCTTTCTCTTGTCCAAGAACAAGGGCTGACTTGCCTTCGATGAATGCGAATCCAGCAATTATTGATTTGTCATCACCAAAAAGTCTATCGCCAGAAAGCATTGTAAAGTCAGAAAATATTTTTTTTATATAATAATTTGCCCTAGGTCTATCCTCATGTCTTGCGACTAAAGTTTTTTCCCAACTATTTAATTGTGAATAGGTGTGTTGCAATTTTTCATTAATTTCACTTTCGATTTTAGATATCTTCCCTGTATCTACCTCTGAAATTCCATCTTTGTCGAATGGGTTTTTTGCAGCCTCAAGATCTTCTTCTAGTGTTTTAATTTCTTTTTCAAAATCTAGATAATTTCGCATAAATTCAAGTTTATATAATAATAAGATTTTTAATAGATTTCAATTATGTCAATAAAATGTTGTCTATCTACATTTTTTTTGATTTATTAAGCTCTAAATGAAAAAAATTAGCAAAGGAAGTCTAAAAGTAGATCGTCGACTCCTAGATTTTTTAAACAATGAAGTAATTCCAGATACAGAAATCAACCCAGATAGTTTTTGGGTTAAATTTGATGAAGCCGTCCAGGAATTAGCTCCTGTAAATAAAAAATTAATAAAAGTTAGAGAAGAAATTCAAAAAAAAATAGACAAGTGGCATCTGTCAAAGAAAGGTTCTATTTTTGATAAAAATGAGTATTTTAATTTTTTAAAATCAATAAATTATGTTGTTGAAGAAAAAGAAGATTTTAAAATTACAACATCTAATGTGGACGAGGAGATAACAACAATTGCTGGTCCACAATTGGTCGTGCCGGTAGATAACGCTAGATATGCATTGAATGCTGCTAATGCACGTTGGGGAAGTTTATATGATTCGCTTTATGGAACAGATGCTATATCAAAAAATAAAAGCAGAGACTTTAATCAAGAAAAAGCAAAAAAAGTTGTAGATTATGTTAGAGATTTTTTAGACAAAATATCTCCAATTGATCAAGGAAGCTGGAGAGATATTTCTAAGCTTAAAATAGAAGAAAAAAATCTAACAATAATTATTAATAATAAAAATAGACACTTAAAAAATAAAAAACAATTTGTTGGATTTAATGGAGACAAAAATAATCCAAAATCAATTTTATTAAAAAATAATAACCTCCATATAGATATTATAATTGATCCGAGCAGTTCAATTGGAAAAAATGATGTAGCAAATATAAGTGATATAATTATTGAATCAGCCATATCAACAATTGTAGATAATGAAGACTCCGTCGCTGCGGTAGATGCTGAAGATAAAATCAAATGCTACAGAAATTGGCTTGGTCTAATGAAGGGCACTTTACAGGCAGAAATCGAAAAAAATGGAAAAAAATTTACTCGAAAATTAAACCCTGACAGGAATTATACGGGAGTGGATGGATCAAAAATCGTGTTACATGGCAGGTCTTTGTTGCTTAATAGAAATGTAGGTCACCTTATGACAAATCCAGCAATACTTTTGAGCGATGACTCAGAGATTCCTGAAGGGATAATGGACGCATTTATTTCAACACTTTGTGCAATACATGATTTTAAAAACAAAAAAAATTCAAGAACAGGCTCTTTCTATATAGTTAAACCCAAAATGCATGGTCCAGATGAAGTAGGATTTACTAATGATCTTTTTGAAAAAGTTGAAGAAGTTTTGGGATTAAAAAAATACTCTATTAAAGTTGGAATAATGGACGAAGAAAGAAGAACAACTGTAAACTTAAAAGAATGTATTAGAAAAGTTAAAGAAAGAGTTGTTTTCATTAACACTGGCTTTTTAGATAGAACTGGAGATGAAATGCATACCTCATTTGAAGCTGGACCAATGATTTTTAAAGGTGAAATGAAAAAATCTACTTGGCTAAATACTTATGAAGATTGGAATGTTGATATTGGTTTATCATGTGGATTTTCTGGTAAAGCACAAATAGGAAAAGGAATGTGGGCTATGCCTGACAGAATGGCTGATATGATGGAACAAAAAATAAATCATCCTAAATCAGGTGCTAACTGTGCGTGGGTACCTTCTCCAACAGCGGCAACTCTTCATGCAACCCATTATCACAAATTAGATGTTTTTAAAAAACAATCTGAACTTAAGTCTAGAAAAAAAGCTCAGCTTGAAAACATATTAAAAATACCGAAAGCAGACAGACCTAATTGGTCAATTGATGATATCAATAAAGAATTAGAAAATAATGCCCAAGGAATTTTAGGTTATGTTGTCAGATGGATTGATCAAGGAGTTGGATGTTCAAAAGTTCCTGATATAAACAACGTGGGTTTAATGGAAGATAGAGCAACATTAAGAATATCGTCTCAACACATGGCAAACTGGTTACACCACAACATATGTACTAAAGATCAAGTTATGGATATTATGAAAAAAATGGCTTTAATTGTAGATAAACAAAATATTAAAGATAAAAATTACCAGCCTATGGGAGCAAATTTTGAGAAATCTATAGCTTTTGCGACGGCTTGTGACTTAGTATTTAAAGGAAGAGAGCAACCCTCTGGATACACAGAACCTCTGCTTCATCAAAGAAGGCAGCAGAAAAAATTGTCAAGCCAAAGTTAATTTTCGTTATCAGAAACAGGAACTCTGTTTTCAAAAGCAGAGAATAAGGTGCCATCATCTAATTGTTCAATCTCCCCACCTACAGGCAACCCTTGTCCAAGTTTTGTAATTTTGATTTTATTATTTTTTATTGCATCTTCTATAAAGTGTGCAGTAGTCTGTCCTTCAACAGTTGCGCTCGTTGCAATGATAACTTCTTTCAGACTATTATTTTTTACTCTTTTTACGAGAGAGTCGATTAATAAATTTTTTTGATCAAACTTTTCTCCTGAACTTATAGTCCCTCCTAGAATATGAAAATGACCTTTGAAGATATCTGAGGACTCTATAACCCACATATCAGCTAAATTTTCAACTACGCAAATCTTATCAAATTTGTCTTTTGACTCACAAATGCAAATTTTATCCAGAATTTTTAAATTCCCACAATTTAGACATCTAGTTATTTTCTTATAAACATCTGTTAAAGAATGTGAGAGAGGTTTTAAGATGGTGTCTTTATTTTTAAGTAAATGCAGCACAGCTCTTCTTGCTGACTTGGGTCCTAACCCAGGAAACTTAGAGATTAATTTTATTAAATCTTCAATTTCTTTTATTCTATTGTCCATTTCATTTAAAAAGGAGTTTTTAAGTCAAAAGGAAGACTGACTCCGCCTGTAGCCTTTAAAAGTTCTTCGGAAGTTTTTTTTTTTAGCTTATCTTTGGCGTCATTATAGGCGGCTAAAATTAGATCACTAACGATTTCGTTCTTTTCCTTTTTTGTATCTTCGCTTATATAAATTGATTTCATTTCATAATCACCTTTCAAAATTACTTTTACTAGGTTACCGCCAGAACTGCCTTCTACTTCGATGTTTTTTAAGTTTTCCTGAACTTCTTTCATTTTCTCTTGCATTTTTTTTGCTTGGGATAGCATGTCAGAAAAGTTAGTCATTTTTCTCTTCAACCTCAGTTAAATCTGCGTCAGAAAATATCTTTGAAAATTCTAATACGGTCTGACTTTCTTTTTCTTTATCTAGAATTTGATTTTTGTCGTCTATTTTTTGCTGATATAAAGTTTTTGAGCTTTCATCTTTGCTAAGAGTTATAATCCACCTCTTCTTTGTCCATTCAAAAAGGCTTTGTGAAAGTTTTTTTATAAAACTTTCGTTAAGTTTTTCATTAAAATTTATATCTATTTTTCCATTTTGAAAATTTATAACTCTAACATTTCTTTCAAGATCAAATTTTAATTCTAACTCTTTCTTTTGCTCGGCAAGACTTACTAGTTCATCAAATGTTTTGATTTCAACAGCGCTGTCTAAATTTTTCTTTGTTAAGCTTTTTATCTGATCTGTATTTTTAAGCTGATCTTTAAGAGTTTTATAATTTAAATCATTTTTGTTTTCTTCGATCTTATTTGTGCTTTTGAGTGATTTGCCAGAAACAATATTTGAAAAACCTGGTATTGAGTCATTCTCATCGATATTTTTTAAATGAATTAACTGCATCAAATACATTTCTAGAGCAATATTTTCATTAGACACGACTTTTATATCATCTATAGTTTTTAGCGTTAGTTGCCAAAATAATCCTAGATCTTGCATGTTGAGATTTTTGCTGCTTTTTTCAATTAAGTCTAATTCTCCCTCCGAAAGAAACATGTCTTTTTCAATAGTTCCTAAATTTACAGTTCTTCCAAATAAGTAAATCAGTTCTAAAATATCATTCAGAAAATTTTTTGCATCTAGCCCCTGGTCTAAAAGTTCTTTTAATTCTTTTAAAGCTTGTTTTTCTGAACCATCTAGAACAGATTTTAACAAATTTATTAATTTAGATTTGTCTGCAAGGCCAAGCATTTTTCTTATATCTTTTTCGTCAATAATTGTTTCACTATTCAAACTTTGAAAAACTAAAGCTCTATCAAGAAGAGATATACCGTCTCTAACAGATCCTTCGGAAGCTCTTGCTAATAATTTTAAAGCATTATCCGAGATTTTTCCTTTTTCTAAACTTGAGATTTTTTTTAAGTGTTCAAACATCTTTGATAATTCAACTCTTTTTAAATCAAACCTTTGACATCTAGATAAAATTGTTACTGGAATTTTTCGTGGTTCGGTTGTTGCTAAAATAAATTTAAGTTTTTCAGGTGGTTCTTCTAAAGTTTTTAACAGTCCGTTAAATGCCTGTTTAGATAGCATGTGTACTTCGTCTATTATGAAAATTTTATATTTTGCACTTGTGGGATTGTATTTTGCATTTTCGATTAATTCTCTAACATCATCTATTCCTGTTTTAGAAGCCGCATCCATTTCTAATACATCAATATGATTGGAATTCTCAATTTCTACACAATGCTGGCAGAAGTCTTTGTCGTCACAAACTTTTTTATTATTATTTTCACAATTAAGATTTTTTGCAATAAGTCTGGCTGAGGTAGTTTTGCCTACCCCTCTGATTCCAGTTAAAAGATAAGCATTGGGAATTTTGTTGATGCTGATAGCATTTGAAATTGTCTCAGCTACCACCTCCTGTCCTATGAGTTGTTTAAAAGACCTTGGTCTATATTTTAAAGCTAAAATTTTTGAATTATTAAATCTCATACTACTAGGAGACCAAACAACCCGCTTTCAAAAGTTCGTGCTGCTGTTGTTACACCCTGACACATTAAACATATCGAAACCGCCTGAATGGCCTCCAAATTATTATATCAATATAAAATTGAATTCTACAAGTCTTGATTCTGTTGTTGTGGACTATTTTTTTTCTCTAAAAGTAGAAGACTCATAAACACCAAGGATATTTAAGCTTTCAGTATGAAAACCCAATTCCTCTAAAGCTTTTTGTACTTGTGTTTCCTCAATATGACCTTCCAAGTCTAAATAAAAATTTGTTTGATCAAAAGTGTTCTTTACAGAGAAACTTTCCAGCTTAGTTAGGTTAACTTGATTGGTTGCAAATCCACCAAGACATTTGTAAAGAGCTGCTGGTATACTTTTTAACCTGAAAATACAAGTGGTTATATATTTTTTTCCTTTTTTAAACTCAGGTTGATTTATATTTTTTCCCATTATTAGGAATCTTGTTACGTTATTATTTTCATCTTCGACATTCTTAAATAATATTTTTAGTCCGTAAATTTTGGCCGAAAGTTTTGAGGCTATGGCCGCAATAGAAGTATCATTATTTTTTGAAAGTTCTTTTGCAGACCCTGCTGTATCTGCCGATATGATAGTTTTAAATTTATATTTTTTGTATAATTTTTTGGCATTGGTCTATAGCTTGTGCATGGCTTCTCACATATTTGATATCTTTAAGTTCTGTATTTTCTTTAACCAAAAGATTGTGTTCAACAACTTGAAAATGCTCAGCATAAATTTGAAGTTTATACTTAGGAAGTAAATAATGAATATCTGCAACTCTTCCGGCTAATGAATTTTCTATGGGAATAATTATTTTATAGCTATCATCTTCATAAGCAGTTCTGAAAGTTTCTTCAAAAGTTGGGCATGCTTTTATAGAGGCACCCTTAAAAATTTCTTCGGTAGCTATATGTGAATAAGCTCCTAGCTCTCCTTGAAAAGCAATCTTAAGTGAGGACATTATTTCTCCATAAGTTTTTTAATTTCAGACAAATCTTTTTCTGTATCAACGCTTAAAGGATTTGAATTTATATAACCAACATGTATTTTCATTTTATTTTCTAAAGCTCTCATTTGTTCTAATTTTCTTTCAATTTCTAACTTGCTACGATCTAACTTTACATACCGCATTAAAGCTTCGGAAGTAAAGCCATAAATACCAATGTGATGAGAAATGAATTTGCTTTTTTCATTATTTAAAATTCGCATGAAGTCTATGGCCTCAGAAAATTCATTTCTTTTAATATCGTCTTTTGTAACTACTTTTACAATATTTGGATCTTTAATTTCATCATTATTTTTAAAAAATGAAGATAGTGTGACCATATCACATTGTTCTTTCTTTAAATAGTTATTCAGTTTTACAATGGCGTCTGAATTTAAATTGGGCATATCACCTTGTAAATTAATAATTAATTTTGGTTTTTCTAAATAATAATTTTGATAGGCTTCGAAAACTCTGTCTGTTCCGGTTTTATGATCTTTTTTAGAAATATAAGCATTACCTCCATTATTAGTTATTAAATCTAATATAGCTTTATCAGGAGTGGTAACCAGCACATCTCCTACACCAGATTTTTTTGCAATATCGTAAACATGCAATATCATCTCTTTATTTTGAATAATCTTTAATGGTTTGTTTGGAAGTCTTTTAGCTTCTAATCTCGATGGAATTATAATTACAGTGTGACTCATAAATTAATTATGCGGCTCAAAGACGCAATAATGTTCAATTTTAATTCAAGTTTTTTCAATTAACTCGTGATATATTAATTATTAATTACCAAATTTATGAACGGTTTTGAAATAAATAAAATAATAGCTGCGGTTATTTTTACTGTTTTGATTGTTTTTGGCATTGGAAAAATCACAGATTTAATATTTTACGTAGAAAAACCTAGTGAGGCCGCTTACAAAGTCGAGGCTGTAACTGTAAAAACAGCAAGCGCGGAATCGTCAGGTTCTGGAAGTGTAGACATAAAGGCTCTTCTTGCTCTTGGCACAGTAGAGCACGGAGAAAAAGTTTTTAAAAAGTGTACAGCATGTCATGTAGTTGCAAAAGGTGGTAAAAATAAAATAGGACCGGTTCTGTATGGTGTTTTAGGAAGAAAGTCCGGTGCCATATCAGATTACAAATATTCAAAGGCCCTTATAGCTCACGGAAAAGTTTGGTCATATGAAGAAATGAATTTATATTTGTTAAAACCTCAGGCTCATATTAAAGGTACTAAAATGGCTTTTGCCGGATTAAAAAAAGAAAAAGATAGAGCCTCAGTAATTCTTTATATGAATACTAAAAGCGATAACCCGCTTCCTAATCCATAATTTATTTTATACACCATTCAATAATACTTTTCTGGGCATGAATTCTATTAAAGGCCTGTAACCAAACAACGGATTGTTTTCCATCCATAACTTCGTTAGTTACCTCTTCCTCTCTACTTGCGGGAAGACAGTGCATAAAAATTGCATCTGATTTTGCAGACTTCATAATTTTTCTATTTACCTGATATTTTTTAAGAACTTTCTTTTTTTTCTTTTTATCTCCCTTGTCTCCCATAGAAATCCACTTGTCAGTCATAACGCAATCCGCATCACTTGCTGCTTTGTAAGGATCTTCTGTGATTAAAAGTTTACAATTATTTTTTTTAGCCATTTCTATTATTTTTTTGTCAGGTTGATATTTTTTAGGACACGCAATTTTTAATTCAAATTCAAATTTAGTGGCTGCTTCAATAAAGGAATTTGCAACGTTATTTCCATCTCCAAGCCAGGCAATAGTTTTTCCCTCGATTTCTCCCTTTAACTCTTCAAAGGTTAAAATGTCAGACATGATCTGACATGGATGACTTAAATTAGTAAGTCCATTAATAATTGGAATTTCTAAATATTTTTTAAATTCATTAATATCTTTATGTGAGTCTGTTCTGATCATAAGAATATCTGCATATTGAGATAAAACTTTAGCTGTATCTTTTATTGTTTCGTCCCCTTTGCCATAGTGAATTTCGTCTTCGTTTAAAATAATAGATGATCCACCCAACTGTTTGATCGCTAAATCAAAAGAAATTCTTGTTCTTGTT
>CACIZC010000008.1 GCA_902591045.1 uncultured Pelagibacteraceae bacterium
AAAATCACATGTATGGCAGTCGAAAGATGCTGAACCAAGCTTAAGATTTACGGTTACGTCTATAGAGTCCCATTCCATATATTCTTTTAATTTTTTCTCATTATATTCATCGGAAATTTTTCCTTTTTCAGCAACTTTGAATTCACCAATTTTTACTTCTAATTTATTTGGGATTATTTTTTCACCAGATTTCCCTATGCCCATAATTATTCTTCCCCAATTAGGATCTCCTGCGGCCATAGCTGTTTTAAATAGAGGAGAATTTGCAATTGAGAAAGCAATATTTTTTGCCATGTGCTGCGATCTAGCATTAATCACTTTGATAGTTACAAATTTTTTTGCACCCTCTCCGTCGCTAACAATTTGTTTGCTTAAGTTTAGAAGTGCTTTTTGAAGAGCAAGCTCAAAATCTTTTAGTTTTGGATCTAAAGCATTATAAATTTTTCCAGTTTTGATTTTTCCTGTTGAAAAAATTCCAACCATATCATTTGTCGAAGTATCGCTGTCTACAGTTATGGAATTAAAAGTATTTGATACTGATTTTTTTAATAAACTTTTTAAATATGTTGATGGTATATCCGCATCAGTAAAAACAAATGCTAACATTGTAGCCATATTTGGTGCGATCATACCTGAGCCTTTTGCTATTGCACAAATTTTAATATCTTTATTCCACACTCTACATGTTTCAAATGCTAATTTAGGTCTAGTGTCTGTTGTCATTATTGATGAAGCTGCTTTAAACCATACAAACTTATTTTGTCTATCTCTAAGTTTATCAACCAAATTAATAATGTTTCCTTTGATTTGTTGGGTAGGAAATTTTTCTCCGATAACACCTGTGGAAGCAAATAATATTTCGTTCGCCTTAACTACATTGGTCGTCCCGCTCTCTTTTTGGGACTCCCTTAAAGTTAACGTTTTAGATAATGCTTTCGAAAGACTTTCTAATCCTTCAGCCCCTTGTGTTCCTGTAAATGTATTGGCATTTTTTGTATTAACCATTAAAGCTTTAACTTTGGTTTTTCTAATATTTTTGTTCCAAGTTATGGACTCCGAACATATAGTGTTACTTGTGTACACGGCTGCATAGTTGGCTCCATCTTTGAAATAGAACAAACACAAATCATCTCTACCATTTCCATACAAATCTGCTGAAACTGAGGAAATCTCTAACCCCTCAATTTCCTCAAGTGCTTGGAATTCCCCCATTTTTGAGAGTTTTGCTTTATCTTTTAAAAAATTTTTAAGGTTTATAGTCATGTAAAAATTCTAATTTATCACTATATATATATGAAATTACTAAATATATAAATTGTATTTATGAGCTTTATAACCAAGACTTTAAATAGATTATTCAAAAACAGTAATCAACAAGAATTAAACAAAATTAAGCCGCTAGTTGTTAGAATAAATGATCTAGAGAGTGATTTTTTAAATTTTTCAAAAGAAGATTTTTCTCGTAAAACTGCTGAATTAAAAAAAAATGTAGCGGATGGAAGAAGTCTTGAAGAATTGCTGCCTGAAAGCTTTGCTTTGGTCAGGGAGGCGGCTAAACAAGTTCTTGGGGAAAGACATTTTGATGTTCAATTAATAGGTGGAATTATTTTGCACAAAGGTTCAATAGCTGAAATGAAAACGGGAGAAGGGAAAACTCTTGTGTCTACTCTACCTGCTTACCTTAATGCTTTAAAAGGAAAAGGAGTTCATATAGTTACCGTAAATGATTATCTTGCAAAAAGAGACTCTGAATGGATGGGAAAAATTTATAATCATTTAGGTTTAAACACAGGATGTATAACAAACGAATTAGATGATGAGCAAAGAATAAAAAATTACAAAACAGATATTACATACGCAACTAATAATGAGCTTGGATTCGACTATCTAAGAGACAACATGAAGTACAGTTTTGAAGAGATGGTCCAAAAAAATAGAGATTATTGTATAGTCGATGAAGTAGACAGTATACTGATTGATGAGTCTAGAACCCCTTTAATTATTTCAGGCGGTGTTGAAGATAAATCAGATCAATATTTTCTTGCAAATAAATTTGTTAATATTTTAGAAAAAAAAGATTTTGAATTAGATGAAAAAAATAAAAATGCTATTTTAACAGATATTGGTATAGACAAAATTGAAAAAATGTCAGAGAAGTCTGGTGTTTTAAAAAATAATAATTTTTATGATCCTAAAAACCTTAATTTAGTTCATCATATCAACCAAGCACTTAAAGCTAATCTCTTGTTCCATAAAGATAAAGATTACATAGTTAAAGATGGAAGTGTACAGATTATTGATGAATTTACGGGAAGAGTTTTGGGAGGAAGAAGATTTTCGGACGGACTTCATCAAGCAATTGAAGCAAAAGAAAATGTAGATATTCAAAAAGAAAATCAGACTTTAGCCTCTATAACATACCAAAACTATTTCAGATTATATAACAAACTATCGGGAATGACAGGTACTGCCCTTACTGAGTCAGAAGAGTTTTATGACATATATAAATTAAAAGTTGTGAGTATACCGACAAATAAAAATATGATTAGAAAAGATTATAATGATCAAATTTTTAGAACAGAAAAGGAAAAAAATTACGCAATACTAAATAAAGTAAAAGAATGTAACCAGAAAGGTCAACCAGTTCTAGTTGGTACAACTAGTATTGAGAAATCAGAAAATATTTCAAAATTATTGAAAAACAACGGACTGAATCATAATGTGCTAAATGCAAAGCATCATGAAAAAGAAGCAAAAATAATTTCCGAGGCAGGAAAAATTGGAATAATAACCATAGCAACAAACATGGCTGGAAGAGGAACGGACATTCAATTAGGTGGTAACAAAAACTTTAATCCAGAAGATGTTAAAAAAATTGAAGAAGACAAACAAAAAGTCAAAAAATTGGAAGGTCTGTGCATAGTAGGGACTGAAAGACATGAAAGTAGAAGAATAGATAATCAACTTAGAGGAAGATCTGGAAGACAGGGAGATCCTGGGTCTTCAATATTTTATATAAGTTTAGAAGACGATTTAATGAGAATTTTTGGAGCGAAGTCTATAGACGGAATGCTAAAAAAACTTGGATTAAAAGAAAATGAATCCATCGACCATCCGTGGATTAATAAAGCAATGGAGAGAGCTCAGCAAAAAGTTGAGGCTAGAAATTTTGAAATAAGAAAAACTCTACTGAAATTTGATGATGTTATGAATGATCAAAGGCAGGTAATTTTTGGCCAAAGACTTAAAGTAATAAAAAATGAAGATAACTCTGACATGATAGATTCTTTTCTTGAAGAAACTAAAAAAAATTCTGAAAAAGCACTTGAAAATTATAAAAATACCAATGATTTGAAAGCTTTTTCTAACGAAATTAAAATTAATTTTGGAAATATTTTTACTGAAAATCAAATTTCAGATTTTTCAAAAATGGAAAAAAATATTTTTAATCAAAAAATATCAGAAATTTTTAGTAATAAAAGAAAAGAAAGAATAAAAATTGTAGGAGAAAAAGAAAATAATGAAATAGAAAAAAGGATCTTTTTGCAAATTTTAGACTTTTTGTGGAGATCTCATCTGCAATATTTAGAACATCTTAGACAAGTAATAGGTTTAAGAAGCTATGGCCAGAAAGATCCCTTGGCAGAATTTAGAAAAGAATCTTTTGAACTTTTTGAAAACTTGCTATTTAAGGTAAAAACTGAAACAATAAAATTTTTAACTAATCTAAATGTTGTTGTAGAGAAAGAAAAAGAGGAATCACAAATTCCTGTGAAAAATAGAAAGAAAGTTTCTAGAAATTCACCTTGTACATGTGGTTCTGGGAAAAAGTATAAATATTGCTGTGGAAGAAATGTTGCTTAAATCAAAATTTGGAAATATTTTACGACCAGATTGGACAAAGGGGAAATTTAGAGATAACAAAAAATTGTGGTTAGATAAAAATGAAAATTCAGATGAATTTTTAACAAAAAAAATATCTTCAATTTTAAACAAATTAGATTTAAACGCTTTTTTTGCTTATCCTGATTTGTCCATCACATATAAAAAATTAGGCAAACATTTGGGTCTTAACCCTAGGAATCTTTTACTTACTGCTGGATCGGATTTGGGTATTAAAGCAGTTTTTGAAACTTTCATAAAAGAAAAAGACATCGTGTTAAGAACGCAACCTACATTTATTATGTATTCAACTTATACAAAAGCTTTTAAAGCAAGGGAAAAAATTTTAAAATACAAAAAAACCAAACTAGGACCAAAAATCAATTTTGATACAATAATAAATTATTTAAAAAAATATAAAGTTAAAATGCTTTGCTTGCCCAATCCTGATGTGCCAACTGGACATTTTTTATCAAAATCACAAATAAAATATATTTTAAATTTAGCAAAAAAAACGAATACATTGGTTTTAATTGATGAAGCCTATTATCCATTTCATCCGGATACCTTTATAAGTTTAATCGATAAATATAAAAATCTTATAATTATTAGAACAATGTCAAAAGCTTGGGGATTAGCAGGTGGAAGAATAGGTTTTGTGGTGTCTTCTAAAAAAAATATAGCAGAAATGCATAAAATAAAGCCAATGTATGAAATTAATAATATAGCTGCAAATATTTTGAATAACTTAATACAAAATAAAAAATTTGTTAACGGGTCGGTCAAAAGACTCCTAGAAGGAAAAAATTATTTTAAAAAAAAGTTAGAAGAATATGGATTTGAGGTTCTTCAAAAACAAGGTGGAAATTTTCTACATGTTAACTTTAAAAAAAAACAAAATAAAATCCTAAAATCTCTTGAAAAAAAGGCTTATTTTAAAATTGAAAAACATGCTTGTTTAAAAGGTTTTGTAAGATTTTCTTTAGCTAATAAAAAAAAATTTGAAACTCTTCTAAAAATAATTAAAAAGAATCGTATTAGGTAATTTTAACCAACTTCCCTTGTATTTGCATTAAACGACTCAGTAAATGGTACTGGCACAACTACTGCTTCAACTGGCTTTGTAGAATACTTCTTTGGTAAATGAACTTTGTATTTTTTTCCAAATTTGCCTGTGGGAAAACCATTTTTATTTAAATCTCCTTCAAATGGAACATAGCCCATTGCAATATTTTTGCCTTTTTCAGGGTGGTACCATGGTGAAGTTATATAGCCGACTGGTTCTCCACCGCTTATATTTGAAATTAACCAAAAATCATTTGCATAATCTTCTATTGGTTTTCCTCCTGACAACTCCAAACCAACAAGTTGAAGTTTGTATGGTTTTTCACCATTTTTGAGTTGTTTTTTCATTCTTTCTAAAGCTTCTTTTCCTACATAATTTGTTTGCTTATTCCATTCTCCTTTTCCAGATAGAGAGACTTGGTAACCTAAATTGCACTGAAACGGATTGCTCTCATGATCCATATCTTGTCCCCAAGATAATATTCCAGCTTGAATTCTTCTGTGGTGAGCAGGTGCTATGACCATTAATTTATGTTTCTTCCCTGCTTTTAATACAGCATTCCACATGTCTTCTGCATACAAAGTTGCGTTTCGAAGATAAATTTCATAACCAGCTTCTCCGGAAAATCCTGATTGAGAAATAACACAGCTTCTACCACCTACTTTTGCTTCTGCTAAACCATAAAAAGGCATGTTATCTAAATCAACCTGATCTCCAATTAAATCTTTCATTAATGCTTTTGACTTAGGACCCTGAATTTGAACTGGACATGAATCTATCTCGTCTATTTCAACTTTAAATCTTTTATCAGAGTTAACGCCTTGTAAATATTTACCTATATCAGAGTCTGATAAACTGAACCAAAACTCATCATCAGCTATTCTCATTAAAACTGGATCATTAAGAACTCCACCTTTGTAATTGCAAAGAATAACGTAACGGCCTCTCATTGTTGAAATTTTTGTAGCATCTCTTGTTATTACATAATCTGTAAATTTTTCTGCATCGGGCCCTTTAACACGAATTTGTCTTTCTACTGCTACATTCCACATAGTTACGTGTTTTTTAATAGCTTGATATTCTACCATTGCACCACCTTTTTCAGGTCTAACGTAACCTCTTGGATGATAAATACGGTTATAAACTGTAGCTCTCCAGCATCCTGCTTTCATCGATAAATGCCAGTACGGTGATTTTCTTACTCTTGTCGAAATTAACATTTCTACTTTTGTTGGCCCACTTTGTCTTAAATTGTAAGGAACTTGTCTGTCGGATTGATTTACTGACGTTTCGTGTCTTACTTTGTCGTAATTTACTTTTTCAACTTTGTACGAGTTAGGAACTTTTTTAGACATAATTATTTTTTACTAACCACTTGTTTGTTTCTTTTAATCCACCAAATGTATATATGTGAAAATTTTCAGTAGACCCTTTAAGTTTGCTAATTAAATCATTTGGATCTGACGGTTTTAACAAATCGAATGCTTTGCTTGCATTTGATTTAAGAAAATTAATTGAATTTTTTGCTCCTACAATATTTGCAAATTTTATCAAACTACTTATTTTTAGAGGACCTGTTATTCCTACGTGAACAGGCAAACTTTGTTTAGATATAAATTTAGCTATAGAGTCGGAATTTAAAAGCCACTGAGTAACAATGTAATCGGCAAAAGGTTTCTTATCGGTCATGGCTTTTTGTAAATCTGAATTCGATATATCAGGGGACCCCTCCGGATGTCCAGCAATTCCTATCTTGAACCCCTTGAATAATCCTGTCTCTAACAACTGCAACGAACAGTGGTAGTCCCCGATAGGTTGGGAGCTCCCCCCGATAACAAGAGCTTGTTTTACGCCAAAATCTTTGCACATAGATACGTAATCCCTCAGGTCGTTTAAGTTTTTAATTGATCGTGCAGGAAAGTGAGGTACTGGATTAAACCCGGACTGGACTAGTTCTTTTGCTTTATTAGCCACATCTCTAAAATCATTCCCAGGCAACATAGTTATATAAACATCTTTCACTTTGGGTAATACGGAAAGATCTGTTTTCATTGTTATCTCTAAGGAAAAATGCATAATTCTCGGGATATACCAGCGAAACCCATATGATGTCCAGAATTATTGCGTTTGTGGTGGCCTTGGTTTGAATCGCACAAACGACACATACCTTTTCAGGGTACTGCTCTACTACTGAGCTACAAGGCCAAAATCGGCTAAAATCTAAAAGTAATTCTGCCTTTAGTCAAATCATATGGTGTCATTTCAACTAAAACTTGATCGCCCGCTAAAACTCTTATTCTATTCTTTCTTAGTTTTCCAGCAGTATGGGCTAAAATTTCGTGGTCGTTCTCAAGCTTAACTCTAAACATCGCGTTAGGTAATAATTCGGTGACTTTTCCCTTGAATTCGATTTTTTCCTGTTTTGCCAATTTGTTAACCTTTTTTCATTCTTATTTTTACTGAATTAGCGTGACCATGTAAATTTTCATATTTTGATAAATTTATAACCGATGAGCCGAGTCTTTCAATACCTGATTTACTAATTTTTATTATAGACTGTCTTTTTATAAAGTCATAAACCGATAAACCTGAGGAAAACTTAGCTGTTCCAGAGGTGGGTAAAACGTGATTAGGACCTGCCAAGTAATCTCCCATTGCTTCTGGGGAATACCCGCCTAAAAAAATAGAGCCAGCATTATTTATTGAGTTTAAAAAGATATTAGGTTTTTTTGTGTATATTTCAAGGTGTTCAGGGGATATTTGATTTACAATATTAACTATTTCTCGATTGTTTTTTGCTAAAATCAAAATTCCATTTTTATTAAAACTTTTTTGAACAATTTTCTTTTTTGGTAAGCTTTTTAATTGTTTAAAAATAAGTTTTTTAACTTTTATAACTAGCTTATCATTGTTAGTAACTAATATTGATTGAGCCATTTCATCATGTTCTGCTTGTGCTATCAGATCAGCTGATATCCATTCAGGATTAGAATATTTATCTGCAATTATTGTAATTTCAGATGGACCTGCAAATATATCAATCCCAACCTGACCGAAAACTTCTTTTTTTGCTAATGAGACATACTCATTTCCAGGACCAATAATTTTGTCAACTTTTTTAATTGTTTTTGTCCCATAAGCAAATGCTGCTATAGCTTGAGCTCCTCCTATCTTATATATTTTTTTAACTTTGCACTTTGTGGCGGCATATAAAACTCCAGCATTAATTTTATTGTTTAAAGAAGGTACGGTCATATAAATTTCATTTACACCCGCAATTATTGCTGGAATACAGTTCATTAATACTGAACTTGGATAGCTAGCTTTACCACCGGGTACATAAATTCCAATTTTATCTATAGGCCTTGATCTATAGAATAATTTATTTTTGAATTTGTCTGTTATTTGAAAAGTTTTTATTTTTTGGTTTTTATGAAAATTTGAAATTCTTTGATATGCAATATCAATTGCTTTTTTTATTTTTGGATTAAGTTGTTTTGTAAAATATTTTATTTCGCTTTTAGAAAAAGTTAAATTTTTATTTTTTAATTTTTTTATATTATTGAATGTTTTTTCATATTTAATTAAAGATTTATCACCATTTTTTCTTATATTATTTATAATTTTTCTTACAAAAGATATTTTGGCTTCTGAAATATTATTTCTTTGGCTCAAAAGAATATTTAGTTCTCTTTCAAAATTTTTTGAGTTTGTTCTTAAAATTTTAATCATTTAATAAAGTATGTTTTGGTTTACTTTTAGTCTCCCAAGACTCGCCTTGATCATCTAACAAACAATCTATTGCCTCAACATTTATTTTTATCAATATATTTCCTGCAAAATGTAATATTATTTCGTAACTTTTATCAGACAAATTGTTAGTTTCAATTACTAAAAACTCTAAAAATCTATCTTTTTTTTTTTGATTCAAGTTTTTTGATGAAACGCTTATTATATTCTCAAGCTTAAAAATTGATTGAACTCTTCGATTTTTTCTAAATACTCCTCTTTCAACATCTTCCCACATGAATCTGTTAAATTCGATTAAAAAAATTTTATTCTTTTTCAAATGAACAATATTGCCCACCTGAGTTATTCCATCTTGTAGATGAGCTGATATGACTTTTAAATCCTCAAAAGAGGTTGCTCTTAATTTAAGATTTTTTCTTATCATTATTTAATGGAGTCTAGAAATAGCCGCTTTGCAATTTTTTAATTTTTTTTCAAGAAACTCATATCCTCTGTCCAAGTGATAAACTCTATTTACAGTAGTTTTATTTTTTGCGACTAAGCCTGCCAATACTAAACTAACCGAAGCTCTAAGGTCTGTTGCCATTACTTCTGCTCCATTAAGATTTGATGAACCTGTTATTTTTGCAACATTGTCTAAAATATTAATTTTTGCACCCATTCTAATTAATTCAGGAACATGCATGAATCTATTTTCAAAAATATTTTCTTTAATTGTTGATATCCCATTTGCTTTTGTCATTAAAACCATAATCTGTGCTTGTAAATCTGTTGGAAAACCAGGGTAAGGTGCTGTTGTTATAGAAATAGGTTTTATTTTTCTAGATTTTAATATTTTAATTTCTTTACTTTTAATTTCTAACTTTACACCCATTTTTTTTAAAACTTGTAACTCCTTTTTTAAAACTTTAGTTTCTATTCCAGATATTACTATTTTTGTTCCGATAAGAGCACCTGCAATTATGAAGGTGCCTGTTTCAATTCTGTCAAACATTATTTTATAATTTGCAGATTTTAATTTTTTGGTTCCTTCAATTTTTATTTTTCTCTTTCCAACCCAGTTAATATTCACATTCATTTTTTTTAAAAAATTAATTAGGTCTTGTATTTCAGGTTCCGTAGCACAATTACTTATGTAAGATACTCCGTCAGCATAACTCGCTGCTATAATGGCATTTTCAGTAGCTCCAACTGATATGGATGGAAATTTAATTTTTGCTCCTCTAAGACCATTTTTAGCTTTGGCTAATATATATCCATTCTTAATTTTAATATTGGCCCCTAGTTTTTTTAAAGCCAAAAGATGCAAATTTACTGGTCTCGTTCCAATAGCGCAACCACCTGGTAAAGAAACTTTTGCTTTTTTGAATTTTGATAATAATGGTCCCAGAACTATTACGCCTGCCCTCATAGTTTTTAACAACTTATAAGGAGCTAAAGTTCTAAATTTTTTTTTTTTATTATTTATTACGATTTTTTTTCTTTTATAGTTAATTTTAATATTTGAACCAATATATTTTAAAAGTTCTACCATTGTGATCACATCTTTTACAAGTGGAGTGTTGCTAATTTCAATTTTTTGATTATTTAAAATAGAAGCTGCTAAAATTGGAAGTGTTGCATTTTTAGATCCAGATATTTTTATATTTCCAGATAAATTTCTTTTTCCTTTAATTATTAGTTTTTGCATTAATTATATTTTGGGAAGTGTAACACCCTTCTGTTTCATATATTTACCTTTTCTTTTTGAGTATGTAGTCTCTGGCTTTTCATTGCCTTTGATAAATACAAATTGTGCAGCTCCCTCGTTTGCATAAATTTTAGCTGGCAAAGGAGTAGTATTTGAAAACTCCAGTGTTACATGTCCTTCCCATCCAGGTTCAAGGGGTGTAACATTAACGATTATTCCACATCTTGCATAAGTAGATTTACCTAGGCAGATTACAATTACATTATCCGGTATTTTAAAATATTCTACAGTTCTAGCTAAAGCAAAAGAATTGGGTGGTATGACACAAATTTTTGATTTTTTTGAAATAAAACCTTCTTTTTTAAAATTTTTTGGATCTACTATTGTGGAGTTAACATTGGTAAAAATTTTAAAATCATCTGAAACTCGCGCATCATAACCGTAGGATGAAAGCCCATAAGATATTTTTCCTTTTCTAGTTTGTTTTGGAATAAATGGAGAAATCATTTTATGACTTTTTGCCATTTTTCTTATCCATTTATCAGAAAGTACGCTCATTTTTTTTTTGTCTTAAAATATTTTTGTTTAAATTTTTTTCTTTTTTTTAAGTTAATTTTCAAAGCTAATTCCTTACTCAAAAGAGATTTCTCTTTTTTTTCAACAATTTTCATTAAAGTTAATTTTTATCTGGATTTGTTAAATCCTCTAGAGTGATTGGTTTATGAATATCATGCATCTCCTCTTTTGTTTCTCCAGTTTTACTTTGGGAAACTCTTTTGGCTCTTTTTTGCTCTAAGCGCGCTTTTCTCTTAGCTTCTTTACGCATAGCTTTTTCGCCCCTTGTAGATTTGTAATCGTAGTGGATACCCATTTTTTCACCATAGTTTTATTATGTTTTACTTTGAAGAATGTAAATATGCAAGTGTCTATTAAAAACCTTGTAAATTAACTATTTAGAAAATATAGAATTCATTAATTCTATCCAAACTAGAAGCCCACATAGCTCAGTTGGTAGAGCACTTCCATGGTAAGGAAGAGGTCGCAAGTTCAATTCTTGCTGTGGGCACCATGAAAGTAGTAGTTTTATAAATGTGATTATATAACTTTAATTATGAATAAATTAAACACTGATAAAATAAATAATATAAAATATTTAATAAAAAATAAAAATGACATCATAGAGAAAACTTTATTAAAGGGCGTACAGTGGAATAATGACATTGTATTATTAATTGGGTACTGGATAAAAAAATATAAACTAAAACATTTTGTTAATATTGGTTGTCATATTGGAACGGTAGCTTTGCCTATATCAAATTATATTAAAGAAGTAAGTGCCATTGAGCCATTCCCCCCTACTTACAAACATCTTTTAGAAAATATAAGTTTAAATAATATTAAAAATATAAAAACTCTTAATGTTGCCACTGGGGATAGATTTGACAAGGTATACTTTTTAGACACAAAGCATGAAAGAATTAAAAATAATTCTGGTGGGATGCATGCGGTCACTATTAAAGATATAAAAAAAAACTCTTTATCGTCAAGCTTGTATACAAAAAAATACTGTGTAGATATGAAAAAAATAGATGATTTATCGATAAATAAATTTGACATTATGTTATTAGACGTTGAAGGAAGGGAATATGAAACTATTAAGGGAGGTATTCAAAAAATTTCTGAATGCATGCCAATTTTGATTATAGAAATTTGGGGAGATAAAAAAAGAAAGTTAGAGAATATGAATACAAAAAAAAAGGATGTTATAAATTTTATTATTAGTAAAAAATATAAGTTATTTAAACAAATTAACGATAATTATATTTTTTTTCCTAAAAATTTAAAAATTTAATTTTTTTTTATTTTTAAATTTTTTTTAAGATCTTCTTTAATATTCTCAAAAACTCCGTCCCAATCTCCATCTTCTTTTTGTCTATATAGGGTAACATTTTCATACCAAGTAGATTTTTTTTCATTACGAAACCATCGCCAATCACTAACAAAAGGAAGAACAATCCATGTTTTTTTTTCCAACATTGCCGATAAGTGTGCAATTGAAGTATCTGCAGTAATTATTAAATCTAAATTTTTAATTATACTCATTGTGTCTTCGAATGGCTTGGTATCCTTATCTAGTTTATCAAAATAATTTACATTGGAATTTTCGTTAAGAATTTTTAGCTTGTTTGTATTAAAATCTTGCTGGAGAATGAAAAAGTTAACACTTTTTAAATCTGTTAGAGTCTTAAATTGCTCAATGGGAATCATTCTTAGTAACGATCCGGTTGCACCAGATCTTTTTGTTGAGTCGGCATTTATACCAATTTTTAGACCAGTAAAAGAACTAAAAAAAATTTTCCACTTTTCTAGTTTTTGTTTGTCAAGCTGAGCAAAATTTTTATTGGATGGAAAAGACTTATTTTTTTCATAAAAAATTCCAGGAAGACTCATTAAATGATTATGAAAATCATGTGATGGTATTTTATCTTTTTCTGAAATCGTTTGAATTTCTTTAGGATTAAAAAAATGAGAAAGATTGTACTTAAGTCTTAAGATTATTTTGCCTCCGAATTTTTCTTTTAACAAATAAAGATATCTTGAAAATTGAAACAAGTCCCCGATTCCTTGTTCTGAAAAAATCAGTATAGTTTTATTTTTTAAATTTTCACCATTCCAAATTGGAGTATTTATTTTCAAATTTATATAGTTCACATAATCAGAAAAAATTTTGCTTTTTTTCCTCCATTCATATTCTTTGAATCCTCTTTCAAATTTTTTTAAAGATAAAAGTATTGTGGAATAATTTAAGTGTGCTTCTACATAATCAGGTTTTTTATCAATTGCCTGTTCGTAATATTTTTCAGCTTCTTCAAAATTTCCTAAATATTTGTAGGAGAAACCAATATTGTTATAAGCTAAAAAATTAGAAGGATTAGCATTTATTGCTATATTGAAATATTTGATCGCTTTATCAAACTTTTTAAGAGCGGAAAATATATTTCCTAAATTATATGCGCTTACGTCATTTTTTTTATTAACTGTAAGAGATTTTTTATAAAATATGATGGCTTGATCAAAATTTTTTTGATCATGAAAAAATTTTGCATAGTTATAAAGGAGCAAAGAGTCTTCTGGTTTTATTTTTAAACACTTCTGAAATATATCCTCTGCCTTTTTATATTGCCTTGTCTCTGAAAGTAAAGTTGCATAATTAAGAAGAATAGAAATATTGTACGGATTATCTCTCAATAAGTTTTCATAGATATCTTGTGCCTTAGAATAATTTTTTCTTTTGTGATGAATAACTGCGTTTTTAAAATCTTTTTCGATTACCATTATTTTTTAATAAATTTTAGAAGCAAAATGTTAAATAGAGATAATATAACGGCAGCTAAAACATCTAATAATGGGCTGGCAGCAGGATAGCCGTAATTCCACAAAACCACTAAAAAAAACCAAATAAACCAAAAAGTTATTGTAATATTTTTCATGTTTAATTTTTTTTAAAGAAAGTTTTTTTTAAAACAAAAGCTAATATTAAAATAATTAAAAATCCAGCTATAGGTAAATAAATGTCCGGAGAAGTTGCTACTTTCATGAAAGTAAGTTCTGTATTCTCGTCTATAACTTTTTCGATACCAGAACCAATAGCCACTGTAATAAACATAGAAGGTAAACTACCAAATGCTGTTGCTATAAAATAATTTTTTATTGGCATGTTAAATAAAATTGGTAAAACATTCTGTACGGCGTAAGGTGCTCCACCCCCACCAATAAAACGAAAACACATAAAATAAATAAGATTATTTTTATTAAAAAGCTCTCTTAGCTTAGAAAATCTTGGAGCTAGTTTTTCTTCTATGAAATCTCTAAAAAATGCACCCGCTAAAACATATAAAAGTGTTGCTCCGACGCTTGTGGAAATAATAATTATTGATATACCCCACCACTTACCGAAAACAAATCCGCTAAATACAAGTAGTGGCATTGCAAAACCGAGAAAAAGTACCCAGATAATACTAAAAATAAAAAAAGCTATTGTTAAAAATAAAAAATTTTCCTCTTTATATTGTAAAATTATGTCTTTGTTCAATTTTATAAAATCGTAACTAGTTAAATCTTTAAGATCAATTGCAGAAAATAAAAAATAAAGACCTATAGAAAGCAAAGATAAATAAACTGCACCAATTGTTAGTTTTAACTTTCCAGAAGTTATATTCATAAATTAACTTTTAACTGTACTTATACAGGCTTATTCCCTATAAATATCAAAAAATTTAATAGGAACCAAATAAATCTATGAAAAGAACGTATCAACCTAGCAAACTAGTCAGAAAAAGAAGGCATGGCTTTAGATCTAGAATGTCAACAAGAGGTGGCCGAAAACTTCTAGCAAGAAGAAGATCAAAGGGTCGTAAAAGACTTTCGACCTAACTAAATAATGACAAAGCTTGAGAGTTTAAAAAAAAATTCACATTTTGAAACTGTGTTAAAGAATAGAGTTGTTAATAACGATTTATTTTCAATTTATCGTGTAAAAAATTTCATTAAAAACAATAGTAATAGTAAAAAATTATATATTAGTTTTGTAATGAGAAAGAAAGTCGGAAATGCTGTTAAAAGAAATAGAATAAAGAGAAAATTAAAATCTATTATTCAAAAATTATTGAAAATAAATAGTGCAATTAATTCAAATTACACATATATAATTTTTGGTAAAACAAAAGTTTATAAAGAAGGTAGCAAGGAATTATTTGAAAAAATGAAAAATAGTTTCAAAGGAATGAGGAGCTAAAAATTATGAAGATAGTCAACTATCTGCTTATAAATTTAATAAAATTTTATAAATATTTTATCTCTCCTATATTTGGGCAAAATTGTAGGTTTTTACCAACCTGTTCTGAATATTTTATTGAATGCTTGAAGGTGCATGGAACAACAAAAGGTTTGTACTTGGGAATAAAAAGAATGGGAAAATGCCATCCAATAAAGATTTTGGGAGGGAACTCAGGATTAGATCTTGTGCCTAAAAAAGAAATAACTAGAAAAAAAAATTAGATGGATCTTAGAAACGTAATTTTTGCTATAGCTTTATCATTTGCAGTTTTATTTGGCTGGTCAGTAATTTTTGAAACTCCGCAAATTGAGGAACAAAGAAAATCACAGCAAACAGAAAGTAAAGATCAAAACTTAGATTCTCCTAGCGTTAATCTAGAAAAAACAAAGGTTCCTAACATTTCGAGGGAAGATGCTATTAAATCTACAAGTAGAATAAAGTTTGAAAATGAAAATGTTGAGGGTTCAATTGCGCTTCAAGGAGCTTTGATAGATGATATTACCTTCAAAAAATATAATGAGACCCTTAAAGCTGATAAAAAAGTAACATATTTAAACCCTTCAGAAACAGATGAAGGTTACTTTGTAGAAACTGGATGGGCCGCTAGCAATCTTGAAAAGACAGCTCTTCCTAATGCAAAAACAATTTGGAGTGTTAAAGGAAACAATAAACTATCGGAAGGCAATCCTGTAGTAGTAGAGTGGAATAATAAATCAGGATTAGTATTCAGAAAAAAAATTGAATTAGATAGTAAATTTTTATTTAGAATAACCCAAGAAATCCAAAATAAGTCTGGAAAAAGAGTTGAGTTGTATCCTTATGCTCAAATAACTAGAAATAAAAAACCTGATGTTGCAGATTTTTATATTTTACATGAAGGTTTTATCGGAGTTTTTGATGAAGAACTTCAAGAAGAAGGCTACAAAGATATTGAGGATAAAAAAAAGGAATACAACGCTGGGGAAGGTTGGCTAGGAATAACAGACAAATATTGGTTAACGGCATTAGTACCTGAAAAAAATCAACCCTTTAAAGGAGAGTTTGTTTACAAAAATAGCTTTAAAGCAAATTATATCCAAAATAAACCTGTAGTTATTCAGCCATCAGGATCAGGGATATCTGAAACAAAGATTTTTGTTGCTGCCAAAGAAGTAAAAGTCATTGACGGATATGCAGAATCGGAATCTATTAATAAATTTGATTTAACTATTGATTGGGGCTGGCTCTATTTTTTAACAAAGCCATTATTTTTTATAATAAACTATCTATTTGAACTTACTAAAAACTTTGGAATAGCTATAATTTTAGTTACAGCAGCTGTAAGATTATTGTTCTTTCCACTTGCAAACTACTCATTTAGATCCATGGCAAAAATGAAAATTTTGCAACCAGAATTATTAAGGTTAAAAGAATTACATAAAGGTGACAAAACAAAACTTCAGCAAGAAATGATGTCTCTCTACAAAAGAGAAAAAGTTAATCCATTGTCTGGTTGCTTACCAATTTTGATACAAATACCTTTCTTTTTTGCAATCTACAAAATGCTCTTAATTTCTCTTGAAATGAGACACCAACCATTTTTTGGTTGGATAAAAGACTTGTCTGCGCAAGACCCAACTTCTATTTTTAATATCTTTGGTCTAATTCCTTGGGATCCTCCATCGTTTTTAATTATTGGTGCTTGGCCAATAATGATGGGCGCAACTATGTTTTTACAACAAAAATTAAATCCAACACCGCCTGATCCTATACAGGCAAAAATATTCATGTTCTTTCCATTTTTCTTAACAATAATTTTAGCTCCATTTCCTTCTGGTTTAGTTGTCTATTGGACAATCAATAACATTTTAACTATTGCCCAACAGTGGGTAATTATGAGAACCACAACAGTAAAAACAAAATAAATGTCTGAGGAAAAAAATTTAGATGAAATAAAAAAATTTTGGCCTAAGGAATTGTCAGATATTAAGAATGTACCAAAGTATATCAAAAAATATAAAGAAGACTTAATAGTTATTAAATATGGTGGTAACGTTTTAATAGACAGAAATATATTTAATAATTTTATAGAGGATATAAGCATATTAAATAAACTAGGTCTTTCAATTATAGTTGTACATGGAGGAGGTCCAAGAATAGAGAGAGAGTTAAAAAAAGAAAATATTCAAACAAAATTTATAAATGGCTTAAGAGTAACAGATGAAAAAGTAATTAAGATTGTTGAAGAGGTATTGATTGATTTTAATAATGATATTGTAAACTCTTTAAAGAAAAAAGGCTTAAAAGCAATCTCAATAAATTCTAAAATCAATAATGTAATTAATGTAATTCCAGATAAACAGGAGTTAGGTTTTGTCGGTGTACCAGATAAAATTAGCACGGATATTATTAAGAATATGATAAATCAAAATCAAATACCTATAGTGGCACCATTGGGTTTGGACAAAAATAATCAAACATACAATATAAATGGAGATACTGCTGCTAGTGCTATAGCAAAAAAACTAAAATCTAGAAGACTTTTATTGATGACTAATGTTGAGGGAGTTTACGATGATAGAAAAAATTTAATATCAGAAATAAAACCTTATGATATGGAGAACTTGGTAAATTTGAAAATTGTTCAAGGCGGCATGATACCAAAAATAAAAAATTGTATTGATGCTGTTGAAAATGGAGTAAGAGGTGTTGTTATACTTGACGGAAGAAAACCTCACTCTATCTTGAAAGAGATTTTCTCAGACAAAGGTGCTGGAACTCTAATAAGAAAATGAAAGAGCTTATAAATATCAAATACTGGATATTCGATCTAGACAACACTCTTTATTCGGGAGATACAAAAGTTTTTGATCAGGTGGATAAAAAGATGTCCAAATATATTTCTGATAAGCTTGACGTAAGCATTGAGGAAGCCAAAAAAATTCAGAAAAATTATTTTCACAAATATAACACAACTTTAAATGGAATGATTAAAAATCACAAGATTGATGCACAAGAATTCTTGGATTTTGTTCATGATGTTGATTTGAACTTTTTAAAAAATGACAAAGATTTGGAACAGGAGCTAAGCAAAATAACAGATAAAAAAATAATTTTTACCAATGGATCTAGAGCTCATGCCAAAAATGTTACCAAAAAAATAGGTATTAATAACCTATTTGATGGAATTTTTGACATTGTAGATTCGGATTTTGTGCCCAAACCAGCAATCGAAAGCTATAAAAGATTAATTGATAAATACAAAATTGAGCCACAATATTGTATATTAGTAGAGGATATCGCTAGAAATTTAAAACCGGCACATGAACTAGGCATGAAAACTGTTTGGATTAAAAACAAAGAACCTTGGGCAGCTGAATTTTCTAACGAAAGTTTTATAGATTATAGAGTTGAAAATTTAACGAATTTTTTAAAGGAAATTAATGAATTTAGAAAAAATTGAAAAATCAATAAACGAAGCTTTTGCTAACAAAGATAAAATTAACCAGTCGGATAAAACTCTGAATAAATTGGTTAAAGAAACAATTGATCTGTTAGATGAAGGGAAAATAAGAGTTGCTGAAAAAAAAGGTAATATATGGCAGGTTAATCAGTGGATCAAAAAAGCAATCTTGTTAAGTTTTAGAGTTAATAAAATGAAAGCCTCTAAAGGTCCTTACTCAACCTGGTATGATAAAATTGAGGGAAAAACTCAAGGATGGAGTGAAAAGGAAATTAAGAAAGCTGGATTCAGATATGTTCCAAATGGTGTAGTAAGAAAAGGAGCATTCATTGCAAAAAATGTTGTCTTGATGCCTTCATTTGTAAATGTTGGAGCTTATGTTGATGAGGGAAGCATGATCGACACTTGGGCTTCGGTAGGATCTTGCGCGCAAGTTGGAAAAAATTGTCATATATCAGGCGGAGCTGGAATTGGCGGAGTATTAGAACCTATGCAGGCAAACCCAACCATAATCGAAGACGATTGTTTTATTGGAGCTCGAGCAGAAATAGCTGAAGGTGTTATTGTTGAAAAAGGTTCAGTATTATCAATGGGAGTTTACATAGGTGCCTCAACTAGAATCGTTGATAGAGCTACTGGTGAGATTCATTACGGAAAGGTTCCCACATACTCAGTTGTTGTACCTGGATCTATGCCAAGCAAAAATAATCCAGATGGACCGTCATTATATTGCGTAGTGATTGTTAAAAAAGTAGACGAAAAAACAAGAAGTAAAACTTCTATAAACGATTTATTAAGAGACTAATAAACTCATGTCAATAAGTGAATTAAAACTAGCTAAGGAATTGATTCGTAAACCAAGTATTACACCAAAAGATGCTGGGGTGATAAATCTTTTGGCAAAAAATTTACGCTCTCTTGGCTTTAACTGTAAAATAATAAATTTTAAAAATATTAAAAATTTGTACGCAAAACTTGGAAAATCTTCACCTAATTTTTGCTATGCTGGACATACAGATGTTGTGCCTCCGGGAAATATAAGTGATTGGAGTGTTAATCCATTTAAACCAGTCGTAAAAAACAACAAATTAATCGGACGAGGCGCTAACGACATGAAGGCTTCAATTGCCTGTTTTGTTGCAGCAGTAAGCAAATTTAAAACTCAAAATAAAAAATTTAAAGGCTCAATAAGTTTATTAATTACTGGAGATGAAGAAGGAATAGCAATAAACGGAACAAAAAGAGTTGTAAAATATTTAAAAAGAAAAAGAGAGAGAATTAATTTCTGTCTAGTAGGTGAACCTACAAATCCAAATAAACTTGGAGAAATGATTAAAATTGGAAGACGAGGAAGCATAACTGGAAGACTTACAGTGATTGGGTCTCAAGGTCATGTGGCTTACCCTCATAGAGCCAATAATCCTTCAAATACAATAATTAAAATTCTAAAAAGAATAAAAGAATTGAAATTAGACAGAGGAACAAAAAATTTTCAACCTTCAAATCTGGAGGTAACAAAAATTAGTATAGATAACCATGCTGATAATGTAATTCCAGGATTTGCTGATGCAGTATTTAATATACGATTTAACGATAAACACTCTGCTAATTCATTAAAAAGAAAATTAAATGCTATATTCAGATCTATGACTAAAAAAAACAAATGCAGGTTTAAAATACAATATGACGTTTCAGGCGAAGCCTTTTTAACAAAACCAAATAAAACTACTTTTATGATTCAAAATACCATAAAAAAAATTACAGGTATTAAACCTAAACTATCTACTTCTGGTGGAACATCTGATGCCAGATTTATAAGAAATATTGCACCTTGCTTAGAATTCGGTTTAGTAGGGAAAACCATGCATAAAGTAGATGAAAGTGTATCGGTTTCTGACTTAAAAAAATTAACTAAAATTTATCAAAATATTTTGATAAATTATTTTAAGTGAAAACAGGAATTATAACCACAGACTCTTATTTAAGTCACGAAACAGGACAGGGTCATCCTGAAAGAGCTGACCGAGTTTCTGTTGTAATTGAAAATCTTAAAAAAAATAAAAAACTAGCTTGGAAAAAACCAGGTAAGTTTGATTCTAAATATTTAAAAATTACTCATAATTCAAATTATATAAACGAAGTAGAAAAATCTTTTCCTAAAAAAGGTTTGTTCTTTTTAGATGGTGACACTATTGTATCTCCTGGAAGTAAAAAAGCTGCCTCAGATGCGGTTGGATCAATTATTACTGCTATCGATAGTGTACAAAATAAAGAATTCAAAAATGTTTTTTGTGCTGTACGCCCACCTGGACACCACGCTGAAAAAGATAAAGCAATGGGGTTTTGTATTTATAATAATGTAGCTGTAGGTGCCTACTATCTTATTGAAAAATATAAACTAAATAAAATTGCAATCATTGATTTTGATGTACATCATGGAAACGGAACTCAGGATATTTTTTATGAAAATGAAAAAGTTTTATACATATCAACCCATCAATATCCTTTTTATCCTGGCAGTGGTTCAAATAATGAGAAAGGTAAACATAATAATGTTCTGAATATACCTTTGCCAGCTGGAACAAATTCTGAGGAATATTTAAATGCTTATGAACATGTTTTAAAAAAACTTAAAGAATTTAAGCCAGAGTTTGTACTGTTCTCAGCAGGCTTTGATGCTCATGAGGATGATCCCCTTGCGCAGTTCAAATTAAAGTCAAAAGACTTTTACGACATTACAAAAAGAACATTAGAAATTGCAAATAAAAGTAGCAATAATAGAGTAGTTTCAATTTTAGAGGGCGGTTACGATCTGAATGCATTAAAAGAAAGTACGGAAATGCATTTGAATGCTTTAATAGAAAATTAATTCAGTATTTTACTTTATCTAAATAAAGCCCATGTGCTGGAGCAGGAGAAGCACACATTGTTCTTTTCTTTGATAAAAATGCCTTTTTAAAATCATCTAAGTTCCACTTCCCTTCCCCTAAGTATTTTAAAGAACCTACCATTGATCTAACTTGTTGTTGTAAAAAAGATTTGGATTGAAAAGTGAAAATAATTTTATTTTTATTTTTTTTTACTGTAGCTTTTTTTATAGTTTTTATTGGAGACTTCGCTTGACAAGATGAAGATCTAAATGTTGAAAAATTATGAGTACCTTTTAAAATTTCAGCGCCTTTCCTCATAATTTTTACATCAAGTTTTTTTTTAATATGCCAGGCTTTATTTTTTTCTAAAACTAAAGATGAGCGTCTATTAATAATAAAATATTTATAGATTCTTTCATTTGCACTGTGCCTTGCATGAAATTTGTTTGGCCTTTTTTTTATACTAAGAACAGATATGGGATATTTTCTTAAAAAAAAATTAATAGAGTTTATGAAGATGTTTTTATCAAGTATTTTGTATTTTGTTTTAAAATGAGCCGATTGCTCACTCGCATGAACACCCGCATCTGTGCGACCTGATCCTATAACTCTAATTTTATCTTTTAAAAACTTAGATAAAGTTTTTTCCAAAACCTCTTGAACTGAAATACCATTCTTTTGAATTTGCCATCCAACAAAATTTGTTCCTAAGTATTCAACATTAATTTGGTATGTGAACATTAGACTATGTTTTCACCTTGTTTTATCTTGTTCCCAAGTAAAAACTGATCAACTTCCTGTCTGCTTTTTCCTTCTTTTTGGATCTCAAGAATTTTTATTGAACCTTCCTTACAAGCAATTGTGAGTTTATCATCCAGTGTTTTTCCTGGCTCTCCATTTCCATTTGTTATTTTAGCTTTCCAAATTTTGAATCTTTCTTCCTTGTATTGAAACCAGGCTCCAGGATTAGGATTAAGACCATTAATTTTTGCCAATATTTTTTTTGCACTAATGTTCCACTGAATTTTACCTTCTGCTTTGCTAATTTTTTTTGCATAAGTTGCTACGCTATGATCTTGCTGTTTAAATTTTGCAGTGCCATCCGCTATTTTATTTATAGAATCCAGTAAAGTCTTTGCTCCTAGCTGGGACAAGACTTTGGCTAATATTTTTGCATCTGTATTTTGATTGATTGAAATCTTCGCTTGATGCATAACAGGACCGGTATCTAAATCTTCTGTGATTTTCATGATACTTACTCCCGTCTCGTTATCCAAATTCATAATAGATCTTTGAATTGGAGCAGCTCCTCTCCACTTAGGTAATAATGAAGCATGAACATTGATAAATCCTTGTTTAGCTAAATTTAAAAATTTTTTTGGTATAATTTTTCCATAAGCTATTACAACCACAATGTCTGGATTCAAATTTTTAATAAAGTTATATTCTTCATCTGAATCTAGCTTAAGTGGAGTTCTAACATTAATAGAGTTTTTTTTTGAAAACAATTCAACATCTGAAGGTTTTATTTTTTGACCTCGGTTAGCCTTGCTTGGCGGTTGGGAATATACTGTCAAAATTTTATGGTTTGATTTGAATAGTAGCTCCAAAGTTGGAACTGCGAACTCAGGTGTTCCCATAAAAACAATTTTTTGTGACATTAAATTATTGAAGTTAAACTACTATTCTTTCTAATTCTTTTTTTTGTTTTGAAAGTTTTTTTGTTATCATAGATTTTTTGAGTTTTGACAAATAGTCAATAAATAATATTCCTTCTAGATGGTCCATTTCGTGTTGAATGCAAGTTGCTAACAAACCTTCTGCCTTAAGTTCTTTGGGATTGCCGTTGTAATCCAAATATTTAATATGACATTTATCTGGCCTATCAATTTCAGCGAATTGTCCTGGAACAGATAAACAACCTTCTTCATAAGTTGCCTGATCTTTTGATGCATATATTTTTTCAGGATTAATAAAATACATTGGTTCTTTTTTTTCTGGATCCTTTGAAATATCCAGAACTATAATCCTTTTTGGCACCCCTATTTGTATTGCTGCAAGACCTATACCTGGAGCTGCATACATAGTCTCAAGCATATCATCCATTAATTTTCTAATTGTGTCGTCAACAATTTCCACTGGTTTTGAAATTTGCCGAAGTATAGGATCAGGTTCGGTTAGTATTTTTTTTAAAGCCATATGAGACTTATATATGAATTAGGCTCTAAGCGGTAGAGTTAGGTTCAGAATTTGATTTCGTAATTTTTTAATTTTTGCCTTATTTAAAACATTTGTAATAAAATAAATCGTCTCTGGATCTAGATTTTTAATTTCATCACTACCTATTATTTCGACTATTTTAAGCATTAGCAATCCAAGTTCTTTATTTTTAACAAGTAAACTAATATTTTCAGGTACAGTTAAATTTTTTGATAATTCTTTTAGATCAAATTCTTTGGGAATATCTATTCCATCTGAAACTAATGTCTCTAACACAATAACATCCTTTATAGAATAAAAGTATTTCTTATTTTTTCTTATTTTTTTATGTACGCTAGCTAAATCTTTTTTAATTTTTTTTTGATTTGGATTTTCTTCTGTAAATATTTTTATCACTTTGGATCTGTGTAATACTTTATCGTCATACTTGATTTTTCCCAGTTTTTTATCCTTTTCTAATAATATATTTATTTCTACTACACTGGTATAATTACTTGGTATTTCTTTGGGATCTATATCTTTAAGAGTGTCACTTAAATATTGTTTGTAAACATTGTCAAGTTTGTCTTTTTTGAACAAATCTTTTAATAAAAAAAGATTTTGTAATTTATTTTCAATATTATCAGATATTAAAATTTTTTGATAAATCAAAGCTCTAGCTTCATATCCGTTCAAAGTTTTATAAACAGTGTCTGAATTAACTAGCTGATTAATGTTGAATGGAACTGTTTTGTATATTTCAAAAATTTTATTTTTATCGAAAGTTCCTTTGTTAGCTGCTGACTCATACTTAATTAACTTTTCCTTATCTTCTTCATAATTTAATGAAATCATATTTGCGGCATTAAGATATTTCCAAATATTCTTATCAGTTTTTTCTGTAGGCTCGTATTTAAAATTTTCAATAGTTACTGAGGACAAATAAAAATTCAATAAGTTGTCGTCTAAAATTTTATTTTCTGGTTTATCTTTTATATCAAGCAAAAATAAAATTTTATCATCAAAAAATTTATCAGATCCATCTTGCTCTCTAAGAAGATCAAAATTTAATTGTGCTTCTTCTTTTTTGTTGTTCAGGACTAAACAGTAAATTCTAAATTTTTCTAAATAATTTTCTTTTATCTCTTTATTGATAAAATTTGCTTTTTTACATCCTTCGTAAATATCTGCAGAAGCTATATAATGGTCCACCAAATACTTTATTAATTTTGACTTTCCATCAAATTCAGAATTGTTATTTAAAAAATTTTCAATTAATTTTGGTTTATTATTTTTAATTAACCAATTAATTCTAAATTTTAAGAAATCTTTCTCAGAAAAATTATTCTTTGGCGGATAAGAATAGGTAAATATAGTATTAACAAAAACTTCTTCAGAAAATTTAGATAGATTAATTTTTTCTATTCTTTTAAAAGTTTCTTTGATTAATTCCCCGTTAGTACCTGACCACATGTCCAGATTTAAATCATTTTTTTCTGGTTCATAAAGACCGACTAATTTTATCTCTTCCTCATTATCTGTGTTCTCGGATATCTTTATTTCAGTTTCTTTAGTTTTTAATGTTGAAACATTTATTTTTGAGGACTCAGATAATTTTTTTTCTTTGGACAAATTTTCTTTTTTATTATCTCTTTTTTGACTCCAAATATCTATGGATTCCTCTGCATATGAATATGAGGAATTAAAAATAAAAGTGATTAAAAATAAACTTATAAAAAAATTTTTACTTAAGTTTAATAATTTTATCGGTGACATCTTTTTTAATTTCATTCTGAGGAGATGGGAAAGTTATCTTTTCAATAAAATAAAAAATCAATCCAAGAGCGCCTATTAGCAAAATAATTTTTAAAGTCACGTTTGTTATAGACGAGCCTGTTTTTGATCTAAGATTTAATCTTGGTTGCATAGTCGATAAAATGTATTTAAACTCGAAAATTAAGACAAATTTATGAAAAATCAAATTAAAATTTGAGCTATATTTTGAAAAAAAACCTAGTATTGACTGGAATGATGGGTGTAGGAAAATCTACAATCGGAAAACTGCTGTCAAAAAAACTAAATATGCAATTTAAAGATGTGGATAAGGTTATTGAAAATAAAACCTCTTTAACTATTAATGAAATATTTTTAAAAAAGGGCGAGGACTTTTTTAGAGAAATAGAAGAAAAAGAAAGCTTGCGGTTACTAGAAAAAGACGGGCTAATTATTGCTTTGGGGGGTGGTGCATTTGTAAATAGCAATATTAGAAAAAAAGTGAAAAAACTATCTGTTTCCATATGGTTGGATTTAAATTCTAAATTTATATTTCAAAGGATAAAAAAAAATAAAAAAAGGCCCTTGCTAAATAATTCGCAATCAGAGAAAAATCTAGAAGAAATTCTAAAAAAAAGAAAGTCAATTTATTCTTTGGCAAACCACAGAATAAATTGTAATTACAAAAATAAATATGAAATAACAAAAATAATAAAAAAAATTTATGAAGGTATCTAAATTAACTATAGGTAATAAAAATATGAATTATCCAATTTTTATTGGATCGGGAATACTCAATTCAATCAAAAAGAGGATACGAGAGTATTGTCCTGAAACTAAAAAAATTGCTTTGGTAATTGATAAAAATATTCCGTTTAAATACAAAAAGGAAATCAAACAAAGACTTAGTTCTTTTGAAATTTATACGTTTGAATATTCGGTAAATGAAAACTTAAAATCATTTACAAAAACTAATAATTTAGTTGAAAAACTTTTAAAGAGAAATTTTAATAGAAATGATACTTTGATAGCTGTTGGTGGAGGTATAATCGGTGATTTTTCTGGATTTGTTGCCAGTATAACAAAAAGAGGAATTAATTTTATAAATTTACCGACCACCCTATTAGCGCAAGTAGATTCTTCTATTGGAGGTAAGACTGGAATTAATTCTAATATGGGAAAAAATCTTATAGGATCATTTTATCAACCTAAATTAGTTCTTACCGAATTAAATTTTTTAAAGTCGCTATCTAAAAGAAATATTATTTGTGGTTTTGCAGAAATTTTAAAACATGCTTTAATTCATGATAGTAATTTTTTTATTTGGATTAAAAAAAATTCAAAAAATATTTTAGAAAATTTAAATCTTTCAATTATGAGAGAAGCGATATTAAAAAGTTGTAAAATAAAATTTTATTTTGTTTCTAAAGATGAAAAAGAAAAAAATATAAGAATGATATTAAATTTTGGACATACATTTGCTCATGCAATTGAAGCTGCAAACGGATTCTCAAGAAAAATTAATCATGGTGAAGCGGTATTAATTGGAATGATCTTGGCAACAAGATTGTCTTTCAAGAAAAAGACCTGTTCTTTTTCTACTTTAGATAAAATTGAAGATTTTTATAAGAAAAATAATTTGCCCATGAAAATACAGAAAAAATTAAAAAAAAATAACTTTAAACAAATAATTAATTTCATGGGAAAAGATAAAAAAAATAACGACGAAAGGATTAACTTTATACTCTTAAAAAAAATTGGAAAGACATGTCAACCAGGAAAATTTAAGATTCCAAAAAAAAATATGGGAAGTATTTTAAAAAAAATTAATTAATTTTAATTTCTAAAGAGTGAATATCGTTTTTCATTTCTTTGCTCAAAATATTCATAATTTTTTTGTGAGATTTTATTCTTCCTAGATTCTTTAAATACTCAGATTCTATTATTAATTTTAAATGAAGTTTATTTTTTACATGTGATTTATGCTTTAAATGCTTATGTGTGTTATCTAATATATTAATCTTGCTAAGTTGAATACTTGCTCTTATTTTTCTTTCAATATTATATTTAAAACTTTTCATTAATTAATTATTTTACTATATAATTGGAAAAATTTATGAAAAATATTTGTGATTGGGATAAATGTAATAAAGTTGGGGTTTATAAAGCTCCCTTAGAGAAAGATAATAGTAGAAATTTCAGATTGCTATGTCTTGAGCATATTAAAATCTTTAATAAAAATTGGAATTATTTTTCAGATATGAATGAAGACCAAATTGAATTTTTTATTAAATCTGACCTTACTTGGCACAAGCCGACAAAAAGTTTTACCTCTTCAGAGAATTTCTTTAAAATATTATGGGGAAATGCCCTAGACGATAAGCTTAGGATATTTGGTAGTTCAAACTTCAAGGGCTTTGAAAGGTCTAAGCTTAATCAAAAAGATCGAGATGCACTGGAAATTTTGGGTTTAAAACAAGAGTCCAAATGGTCAGATATTCAAAAAAAGTTTAAAACTCTTGTAAAGAAATACCATCCTGATAAAAACCAGGGTAGTACAAAGTATGAAAATATACTTAAAAAAGTTACTTTGGCCTATAGTCAACTTAAGTTAAGTTTAAACAAAAATTAAATAACTATGAATTTAGAGAATCAAAAACCAGAATTAAAAATTTCCGTTAGACAAACTTTCGGTTTGGATACTGATATGGAAATTAATTGCTTTGCTGAAAAAAATCAATATGTGCCAAAAATAGATAATGATTATAAATTCGATAGAGATACAACTTTAGCAATCCTATCGGGATTTGCTTTTAACAAAAGAGTTTTAATACAAGGATACCATGGAACAGGAAAATCAACGCATATTGAACAAGTAGCAGCTAGATTAAATTGGCCTTGTGTGAGAGTTAATCTAGATAGCCATATTAGTCGTATTGATTTAATTGGAAAAGATTCGATAGTCATAAAAGATGGAAAACAAATAACAGAGTTTAAGGAAGGTATTCTTCCATGGTCAATTCAAAATCCTATTGCTCTTGTTTTTGATGAATATGATGCAGGAAGACCTGATGTTATGTTTGTTATACAAAGAGTCTTGGAGAGTGATGGCAGATTCACCTTGTTAGATAAAAATAAAGTATTAAGTCAAAATAAATTCTTTAGAATGTTTGCTACCACAAATACTGTTGGTTTAGGTGATACAACAGGATTATATCATGGAACCCAACAAATTAACCAAGGACAAATGGATAGATGGAATATAGTTACAACTTTAAATTATTTAAAATTTGAAAAAGAATTAGAAATAGTTCTGGCAAAAAACAAATCTTTAAACAATAAGGAAGGAAAAGAAAAAGTTTCAAACATGATTAAGGTTGCAGATTTAACTAGAAACGGTTTTATTAATGGAGATATATCGACTGTTATGAGTCCCAGAACAGTAATACATTGGGCTGAAAATTCAAATATTTTTAAAGATGTGGGGTATGCTTTTAGAGTTACGTTTTTGAATAAGTGTGATGAATTGGAAAGAAAAATAATTGCCGAGTATTATCAGAGATGTTTTGGAGTGGACCTCCCAGAATCATCTGTGAATGTTAAAATTTCCTAAAATGGAAAAAAAAGATGCACATTTAGAAAAGTTTAAGAGCGCAATAACTTCAACGATAAAGTCAATATCGAAAAAAAAAGATTTTGAGATACACTTTGGTAAAACAGTATCCAATAATAAAAAAAATATAAATCTACCAGAAATCAAAGAGCTCGATAGCTTAAAAGATTATATACATATAAGAGCAAAAGCAGACTCTGAGGCCTTGAGACTAAAATATAGTAATGAAGATATTTTCAATAAGTATACTCCCAATGGAAAAAATTCCCTAAATTTATACAAAATAGCTGAGAAAGTAAGATATGAGAAAATTGGAAGTGAGGAATTTAAAGGAATAAAACAAAATTTATTTAGCGCATATAATGAAAGAAAAATAGACACTAAATCACCATCAGTTTATCTTCAGGAATCTTTCGACTCTTATTTAAGAAATATTTTTTTTAAAAATAAAAAAGGTAAAGAAAATTATCCTGGTTTAAAAAAAATTAAAAAAAACTTAGATACTATTTTAAAAAAAAACATAGATTTTTTAAAAACTAATCTGCGAAACCAAGAAAAGTTTAATAGTCAAATTGCGAAAATAATATCTCATCTAAATATTGAAGAAAAAGAAAGTGATGAAAAATCAGAAGAGAATCAAAACCAAAATTTAGCTGATCAAGAAAATAGCGAGAAAAAAGATGACGCATCGAAAGATAAAAATAAAGATCAGGAAACAATTGTAGATGCCGGTATATCACAAAATGAAATAATGTCAGAAGAAAACGATACTGCAGTTGAGATTGAACAGTCAGATGATCTGGAATCGGAATCTAATCAAAGATCTAAAACAATATTTTCAAACGAAAATAGAAAATACAAAATTTATTCTGAAGAATTTGATGAAATCATTAAGGCAGAAAATCTAGAAACAGACGAAGAGCTCATAAGATTAAGATCATCATTAGATCAACAGCTTTTACAACTTAAGAGTTTTATTTCAAAGTTGGCAAATAAGTTACAAAGAAAACTTCTAGCAAAACAAAATAGATCTTGGGATTTTGATTTAGAAGAAGGAACTTTAGATACATCAAAACTAACAAGAATTATAGTTGATCCATTTAATTCTTTGTCTTTTAAAAAAGAAAAAGAAACAGATTTCAAAGATACGCTGGTTACAATACTTATAGATAATTCAGGTTCAATGAGAGGAAAGCCTATTTCGGTAGCAGCAATATGTGGAGATATTTTATCTAGAACTTTGGAAAGATGCTCAGTCAAAGTTGAGATCTTAGGTTTTACTACAAAACATTGGAAGGGCGGATTGTGTAGGGAGAAATGGACAAGCAATCATAAACCTAAATTTCCAGGAAGACTTAATGATTTAAGACATATAATTTATAAATCAGCAGACACTCCATGGCGGCAAGCTAAAAATAATATGGGCCTTATGCTTAAAGAAGGTTTGTTAAAAGAAAATATTGACGGAGAAGCATTAAGATGGGCATTTAATAAAATGATTAAAAGAAAAGAAGAGAGAAAAATATTAATGATAATATCTGATGGAGCGCCAGTAGATGACTCTACATTATCTGCAAATGTTAGTGACTATCTGGAAAATGATTTAAAAAATACAGTAAATGCAATTGAACAATTCTCATCAATAGAACTTTTAGCTATTGGTATTGGTCATGATGTAAAAAGATATTACAAAAGAGCAGTTAAGATCACAGATGTTCAGGATCTCGGTGATGTGATGATTAATCAACTTACAAATCTTTTTTCAGAAAGCAAAACTCTACATTAAGATTAAACTAAAGGTGCATTTGACGAATATTTCTGTCCGTCAACAACTTTCTTTAAAAGCAACCTAAAAGGTATTAGCATCAAGATAGTTATAAAAATTTTAACTAAAAAATCTCCAACAGCAAGCGTAACCCAAGGAACTTCTGTTCCGTAAAAAGATATGAAAAAAAATAGTGTAGTATCAATTAATGACGCAAGTGATGAAGAAGCTAAAGGGGCAATAAACCAAATTTTTTTTCTTAACTTATCAAATATCTGAACATCCAATAATTGAGCGATTAAAAAAGCTGTCCCAGATCCTAGGGCTATTCTCATTGATATTAAGTCTGAAAAGTTTGTTGAAAAAAACAACGTAAGGAACACTCCTGAAATAAAACCTACATAAACTACTTTTCTAGCAGTTTCTTTTCCAAACCTACGGTTTGCCAAATCTGTTATAAGAAATGTTATGGGATAGCTAAATGCTCCATAGGTTAACAAATTACTCAATCCGAAATAACTTACTGGAAATTGAACTAAAAAATTTGAGATGGCAACCATTGTTGCCATTGAAAATCCTAAAATAAAAAAAAGTTTAGGATTATCGCTTAGCATATTAAGCGGATTTTAAAATTATTTTACTTTTTAATTTTTGAGCTTTCTTAGACAGCTTAAAAGCTTTTGCAGATCTTAAAAATTCATCTATACCACCCTTGTAATCTACGGTTTTTAAGGCAGCATTTGAGACATTCAATTTTACATTTTTCTTTAAAATATCGCTTTTAAAAGTCACTTGTTTTATATTTGGTAAAAATCTTCTCTTAGTTTTGTTATTCGCGTGACTAACGTTATGTCCTTTTAAAGGTCTTTTAGCAGTAAGTTCGCATTTTTTGCTCATAAAATATCCAATAGCTATATAATTCTTGCTTAACATATAATCAAGTAAATATATGGCTATTGACAATTTTTACACCAAAGCATACTAAACTGAATGGATTTTTTCCTTCCTGTAGCACAAGTTCAAGTAAATATTATAACTATACTATTGTTAAGTTTTTGTGTTGGTTTCATTTCTGGTTTGTTTGGAATTGGAGGGGGTTTTTTGATGACGCCAGTTCTAATATTTTTGGGAATACCTCCTGCATTTGCGGTAGCAAATGAAGCTAACAATATATTGGGCTCATCTGTTTCTGGAGCATTAACTCATTGGTTTAGGAAAACGCTAGATTATAAAATGGGTATTACTATTGTTATTGGTGGAATAGGTGGAACCATAGTCGGAATTATTATTTTTGATGCACTTAAAGAAATGGGTATAATTAATATCATTATTTCACTAGCCTATATTTATATGCTGGTAATTATTGGAACTCTTATGTTCGCCAAAGGTGCTAAAGAAATGATTGATATAAGAAAAAAAGTAGTTGTTAGAAGGAAACTTCATACACATTATTGGATACATGGTCTCCCTTTTAGAGTTAGATTTCATAAATCAAATTTATATGAAAGTGCACTGGCGCCAATAATTCTTGGTTTTATTGTAGGTATATTTGCATCAATTATGGGTGTTGGTGGAGCGTTTTTGATGGTCCCTGCTATGATTTACATAATTGGTATGCCAACTAGATTGGTTCCTGGCACTGCTTTATTTGTTACAATCTTTATAACTGCATTAGTAGTAATTGGTCATGCTTTAAAATTTCAAACTATAGATTTTATATTAGTTGCTATATTAGTTTTTGGATCAATAATTGGATTGCATATTGGTCATAAAGTATCTCAAAAACTAAACGCCTCCGAATATAAAACTTTATTAGCTGTATTGCTTATTGGTGTGGGCTTAATAATGGGAATTGAACAATTTGTTCTTGAAAAAGGAGAAAGTCTTTTTATCAATGGATCAACGGGTGAGATCAATAATAAATTATCAGAAATGGTCTTTATGTTATCAACGTCACATCCGATAGCATATAGTTTTTTATCAATTCTACTAGTAATTTTCTTTGGTGCTTCTTTTTCTTATTTAAGAGAGTTTGTTCATTATTTTAGGTATAATATGGACAAAAAAAAACAAAGTCTATTTAAATAAGTCAACTGTATGCAGAACCAACTGCATCTGAAATATTTCTATAATTTTTTTCTTTCAATATATCAATCAACTCTTTTTTTATATCTTTAACTATTGATGGTCCTTTATATATCATTCCGGTATATAGCTGAATCGCAGAAGCGCCAGCTGAAATTTTTTCATATGCTGACTCTCCAGAATCAATTCCTCCTACACCAATAATCGGGATCTTTCCTTTTAGTTCTTTATAAAATTTTTTAATAATCTCATTTGAAATATTTTTTAAAGGGGCTCCTGAGAGTCCACCTATTTCATTTTTTTTAGAGCTTAACAAGGAGTCTCTGTTTGCTTCGGTTGTGTTAGTTAAAATAACTCCATTAATTTTATATTCTGTTATTAAACTTATAATATCACCTATATGCTCATCCTGAAGATCAGGAGAAATTTTTAACAAGAATGATTTGTTAAATTCACTTTTTTCTCTTATATCATTAATTTTTTTTAATAATACTTTAAGCATCTCGCTTTTGTGGAAATCTCTTAAACCCTCTGTGTTTGGGGAGGAAATATTAATTGTAATATAGTCTCCTAATGGAAAAAAAGTTTCTGCACAACTAATAAAGTCATCTGTCATATTTTTAGTATCTTTGTTTGGTCCAATATTAATACCAAGCAATCCATCTGGAATATTGTTCTCAATTCTTTTTTTAATAATATTCGAACCATCATTATTAAATCCCAGTCTATTAATCATTGCCTTGTCTTCTTCGAGTCTAAAAATTCTAGGTTTTTCGTTTCCAAACTGCTTTCGCGGAGTAACTGTTCCTACTTCGACAAAACCAAAACCAAGTTTTAATATCTGATTGTAAACCTCAGCACTTTTGTCAAATCCTGCTGCTAAACCAATAGGGTTTCTAAGTTCTTTGCCAAATAGTTTCATTGATAACATTTCTTCATTTTCGACTTTAAATAGGCTTTCAGGAAGAAAATTATACTTTAAAGATTTGATCGCTAAATCATGTGCCTTTTCGGGATCTAAGTTAAATATAAAAGGTCTTAGAAAAGAAAACATTAAAATTACATTCTCAACTTTTTTTCCATTAAATCAATTGTCTCTTTTACTCCAAAAAAGCTTATAAAAAAGCCCATTCTTGGACCATTTTCTTCTCCAAAAGTAACTTCGTATATTAATTTAAACCAACTTCTTAAATCATTGCTATAACCGTTTTCTTTTCCCGCAGTATAAACCATAGTCTGGATTTTTTCTGCTTCGGTACTTTGAGGTACTGTTTTTAAAACTTTAATAAGATTGAGTAATGCTTTTTTTTCATTTTCATTTGGTTTTTTAAATTTTTTATTTGGTTCAACTCGATCCACAAAATAATTTATTGCATAATCAGTTAGGCTATCTAAAATTCTGTGACTCTTTGGATCTAATTCCTTATGAAATTTTTTAATAAATTTCCATAAAACATCTTTATTTTTTGCATTACTAGAACCAACTATATTCAATAACATCGAAAAAGGCATAACGATTTTTTCCTTTGGTGGAGACCCGTTATGTACGTGCCAAACCGGATTTAAAAGTTTTTCATTAGGTTTTTGATTAAAATATTTTTCAATTAAGGACAAATATTCATCAACCGCTTTGGGGACCACTTCTGGGTAAAGTTTTTTTGCTCTTTTAGGATTCTGATACATGTATAAAGATAAACTTTCGGGAGAGGCATATCTTAACCACTCTTCTATAGTAATGCCATTTCCCTTAGATTTAGATATTTTCTCTCCTTTTTCATCTAAAAATAATTCGTATGCAAAACCATTCGGCGGTCTTTTCCCCAAAACTTTACATATTTTTCCAGATATTATTGCGCTTTCGATTAAATCTTTACCATACATTTCAAAATCAACATCAAATGCAAACCACCTCATTGCCCAATCAACTTTCCATTGTAATTTACAATGTCCGTCTAAAATACTTGTTTCAATTTTTTTTCCATTATTGTCAAAAATTATTTTATTATTTTTTTTATCTATCTCTAAAACAGGAATTTCTAAAACCTTTCCTGTGTTAGGGCAGATGGGTAGAAAGGGACTATAAGTTTTTCTTCTTTCGCTTCGCAATGTGGGTAAAATTATATTCATTATCTCATCATATTTTTCTAAGGTTCTCACGATAGAGTTATTAAAAAATCCCTTTTTGTAATTTTCTGTAGAGCTTTTAAAATTAAATTTAAAATTAAATTTATTTAAAAATTCTATCAACATCTTGTTGTTATGTTCTCCAAAACTTTTATATTTTTTAAATGGATCAGGAATATTTGTAAGAGGTTTACCCAAATTGTCATGAAGAATTTTTGAATCAGGAATATTCTCAGGAACTTTTCTTAGTCCATCCATATCATCTGAAAATGTTATTAATTCAGATTCTATTTTTTTTATATGATTTAACGCATTAATCATAATAGATGTCCTTGAAACTTCTCCAAAAGTACCTATGTGCGGTAAACCACTTGGGCCATATCCTGTTTGAAAAGTAATTTTATTTTTCTTGTTAATAAGATCCTTTCTGTCTTTAAGAAGTTTACGAATCTCGACAAATGGCCAAGAAGATGTTGATTGAATTAGATCGGACTCAAGCATTATTAAGGTTTATAATAAGTTGAATTTTATTGCTATTTAAATATTGTGCAAATTCTATGACTTCAAATAAAACTGTTTTTTTTATTGTTGGTATCTTGTTGGTAATTCTAGGTATCTTTATGACGATACCTTATGCGGTTCAATTAACTTATGGTGAGAATAGTAATAGTTTTTTTTCTTCTTCAATCATAACAATATTTATAGGATTGCTAACAATTCTTTCAAGTTTGAAAAAGGATAATCAATTAAATCTGCAGCAGGCTTTTCTTTTTTCAACTCTAGCATGGGTTAGCATAGCTCTTTTTGGAAGTTTACCTTTTATGTTATCAAGTATGAAATTATCCTTTAGCGAAGCTTTTTTTGAGAGTATGTCGGGAATAACAACGACTGGTTCTACGGTAATTTCTGATTTGGACAATGCTCCAAAAAGTATTTTACTTTGGAGATCTATAATGCAGTGGCTTGGGGGTATTGGTATAATCGTTATGGCCACAACAGTTATGCCATTATTAAAAGTTGGGGGGATGCAATTATTTAAAACTGACTCTTCTGGAACGGAAAAAATATTACCCAAAACAATTGAGGTTGCAGCTACAATTATTTCAATTTATGTCACGCTTACATTTGCGTGTAGTTTTTTCTACTGGATTCAAGGGATGAATATTTTTGATAGCATAGCTCATTCTATGACTACACTAGCGACCGGGGGATTTTCCACTCATAACGAATCTATTGGTTACTTTAAAAGTCCAGGAATTGAATTTACTGCTACAATATTTATTATTTTAGGAAGTATACCATTCATAGCCTATCTTAAATTTATTAAAGGTAATAAAAAAATATTTTTTCAGGACATACAGATAAAAGGTTTTGTTTACTTATTAGTGTTTTCTATTTTAATAATGTTTTTGTATCTATTAATAGGCAACAAGGAGTATGCTATCGTCGACAATTTAAGAATTTCTTCCTTCAATGTAGTATCCATCTTATCGGGTACCGGTTACGTAACAGATGATTTCGGACTTTGGGGAAAATTTCCTTTAATTTTTTTTCTTTTTTTAATGTTTGTTGGTGGATGTGCTGGATCTACCACATGTGGAATTAAAATTTTTAGACTTCAAGTGCTTTTTCTTTTTATAACAAGTCAAATTAAGAAATTAATTTATCCCAATAGTGTTTATATACTTAGTTATAATAAACAAAGAATTCAAGACAGCTTTGTTAATTCAGTTGTGGTTTTCATATTCTCTTACCTGTTTTTATTTTTAATTATAGCCATGTTGTTATCAATAACTGGTCTTGATTTCTTGTCAGCTATTTCTGGCTCGGCAACTTCAATATCAAACGTTGGTCCTGGTCTTGGTGAGATGATAGGGCCTAATGGTAATTTTAGTGAAGTCTCAAACGTCTCAAAATGGATATTATCTTTTGCCATGTTGTTAGGAAGATTAGAGATATTTGCTGTATTGGTTCTTTTTTTACCCTCTTTCTGGAGATCGTAATTTAATTTATAGTCTTTATTAATTATGGAAATCTATCAAAAAGAAAGTTTTAAAGAATCTTTCAAAATTTACTTTGACGTAAGAATGCTTCGAATATTGTTGCTTGGAATCATAAGTGGATTTCCATGGGTTCTTATTGGAAGTAGTTTAAGTCTTTGGCTAAAAGAAGAAGGTCTGAGTCGAAGCACAATAGGTTGGGCTGGATTAATATTTGCAGTTTATGCTTTCAATTATTTATGGGCTCCACTAATTGATAGGATTCGTATTCCTTGGCTGACTAATAAAGTTGGGCATCGTCGTGGCTGGATCATAATCATGCAGCTCGTTATTTTATTAAGTTTGATCTGTTGGAATCTAGTAGATCCCACAGCTAATCTTGCATTAGTAATTACGGTTGGTTTAATTATTGCAATTGCTTCAGCGACTCAGGATATCACTGTAGACGCTTTAAGAATTGAGCAAATTGGAAAAGATGAAGGAAAATCAATGCAGGCTGGGGCTGCTATGGCTGTCGTTGGTTGGTGGACTGGATATAAACTTGGTGGAGTAATTGCGTTAAATACTGCAGAGTATTTTGAAAATGCAGGATTCGAAAATTACTGGCAGCTTACTTTTTTAATTCTTGGAATAGTTATTATTGCTTGCAACATTGCCTTGATGTTTGTCCATGAAGAACAGCCTATGCAAAGACAAGAAGCACAAAGAAAAACTGACGAAATGATTCAAAGCAAACTGGGAGCTTCTAATTTTGCTACAAAATCAGCTGCATGGATTAGTGGAACAGTTGCTGGTCCTATAATAAGTTTTTTCAAAAAAAATGGATTCAAAATTGCTTTAGGAATTTTAGGATTTGTATTTCTTTTTAAAATTGGAGAAGCTTTTCTTGGACGAATGTCCATAGTATTTTATAAAGAAATAGGTTTCTCAAAAGGAGATATAGCAATTTATTCTAAAGGTTTAGGTTGGATCACCACAGTTGTTTTCACCCTTTTAGGTGGACTGTTTGCTATCCGATCAGGTGTAATTAAAGCAATGTTTGTTTCGGGAATATTGATGGCATCAACAAATCTTTTGTTTTCTTTGCTTGCTTGGTCAGGGAAATCTGAATGGCTTTTTGCTATAGCGGTAATTTTTGATGATATGGCTGCTGCATTTGCCACTGTTGCTTTTGTTGCTTTTATTTCAATGCTAGTAGATAGAACCTATACCGCAACTCAGTACGCACTTCTTGCTTCTATTGGAACAGCAGGGAGAACTACCCTCGCAGCTTCCTCTGGTGCAATGGTCGATTGGTTGAATGGTGATTGGGGTATATTCTTTGTAATTACAGCAGTCATGGTAATACCTTCGTTGATTGTTCTCTATATAATAAAAAATGATATTCGGTTAAGTGAAAAATAGTTTTAAAAACAATTTTCCTGTTATTAATCTCTATAAAAAAAAGAGTTTAAAATCTAAAATAGATACTCAATTGCTTTATGGTGATAATTTTAAAGTAATTAAAAAAAATAGTGGTTGGAAGAAAATTAAAATAACAAAAGATGGTTATATTGGATATATTAAAAATAAGAAATTTTCAAAACCTATTAAGCCAAATTTTAAAGTTTCTGTTTTAAAAGCAAGTTTATTTAGTAAACCTAGTTTAAAAAAAAAATTAAAACAATTTCTTCCATACGAATCTAGAGTAAGAATAATTAAAAAAAATGGGAAATTTGGTAAATTTGAAAAGTACTGGATAAAAATTTCTGATCTAAAAAAAATTAATTTTAAATATAAAGATATTTTCAAAGACATAAAACTGTTCAAAAATACAAGATATCTATGGGGCGGAAAAAGCTATAAAGGCATTGACTGCTCCGCATTAGTACAAATTTTTTTTAATCATAATAATAAATATTGCCCAAGGGATTCTAAAGATCAGGAAAAGTATTTTAATAAAAAAGTAAAACTAAAAAATATAAGAAAAAATGATATGATTTTTTGGAAAGGTCATGTGGCCGTAGCTTTATCTGGAAATAAATTGATTCATGCTTATGGCCCAGTAAAAAAAGTGGTTATAATGAATACTAAAAAAACAATAGAAAGAATTTATAAAACTGCTAACTTAAAAGTAACAAGTATTAGGAGGTTTTAAAATGCATTGGATATTACTCGGAATAGCAATAGGTCTGATATTTTATCTGGGAGATAAATACCTATTTTAATTCTGAACTTGTTATAAATCTTTATTTATTTGCTATCCAGTAGATAACAGCAACAACTGCTAAAATTTCCCAACCGCTCATTTGTTCTCCTTTCTATTAATTTAGACAATAGCTATTTTAATAATTTTCTGTATGCAAATATTACAGCAAACACAATTATTAATGCTGCGATACCTTGGCTTCCTAAATTATTTAGTAGTCCGACTAAATTTTTAGTAACTTGAGAGCCAAAAAAAGCAACATTGGGTCCGAATATTACTTCTGCAATAACTGATACAGCCAGTAAAAGAACGCCAACTTCTATAAAACTATTTAAATAGTACTTAACCTTTGATATCCAATTTTTCATAATTTCATCCTTCCGTTTTATTACCCCAACCTAGCTTTTATAATCAATATAAAGGGGAAAGACCGGGGTAACATTGCAGCTAACTCCTGGAGGTTTTAAGCTGCTTATTGTTTTATCTACTTGTAAAATCCTAGGATGATTATAGCGGCTACTAAGCCAACTATGCCTGCATCACCTAAAGACTGTACCAGTCCAACTATATTATCTGCTATACCGCCAACGAATGGAACGTTTCCACCAAGTAGCGAAACAACGATTCCTAACCCAAGTAGTGATATAACTACTTTAGTCAAAGAAGATATAGTTGATGATAGTCCTGCTAACATTTTCATAACTTCCCTCTTTTTTGTTAAACAAAAAACAAAACGAACTGATTCGTTCTGTAGCTTATATTTTATCACTAATTGAATCTGTGCTCTATTAAATTGACTATACTCTATTAGTGAGTCCTACCAATGATTTTTTGCCCCGAAATGGGTATAAGTACAATCTGGCGGAGAGAGTGGGATTCGAACCCACGATACCCGAAGGTATACACACTTTCCAAGCGTGCGCTTTAAACCGCTCAGCCATCTCTCCTTAAGTCTCTTTGTTAATTTTTAAAACTCCTATAAAAGCTTCCTGTGGTATCTCAACTCTTCCAAATTGTTTAGCTCGAGCTTTTCCTTTTTTCTGCTTTTCTAATAACTTTCTTTTACGATCTCGTGCACCTCCACCATGAATTTTTGTTAAAACATCCTTTTTAAAACCTTTTATGCTTTCCCTTGCAATAATTTTTCCACCGATAGCTGCTTGTATGGGAATCATAAAATTATGTCTTGGGATTAAATCTTTTAATTTTTCACAAACTAATCTTCCTTGATTTTGTGCAAATTCTTTATGAATGATCATTGACAAAGCATCCACTGGTTCATTGTTAACTAAAATACCAAGTTTAACTAGATTGCCCTCTTTATAACCAGTAATCTCATAATCAAAACTGGCATACCCGCTCGTAATGGATTTCAGCCTATCATAAAATCAAAAACAACTTCGTTAAGAGGAAGTTCATAAACTAGAACGGCTCTGTTTCCTGAATAAGATAAATCTTTTTGAATACCTCTTTTATCTTGGCATATTTTAATAATTGATCCTAAATATTCATCAGGTGTAATAATCGTTGCTTTAATCCACGGTTCCTCTATAAATTTAATTTGTGAAGGATCGGGCATTGTAGTTGGATTTTGAAGATCTTCTGTATCACCATTAATTTTGTTAAGTTTATAAACAACTCCCGGAGTTGTAGTTATTAAATTAATATCAAATTCCCTTTCAAGTCTTTGGGTTATAATCTCTAAATGGAGTAAACCCAAAAATCCACATCTAAACCCTAGACCCAGAGCGCTTGAAGATTCGGGCTCAAAAGAGAAACTTGAATCATTTAATTTTAGTTTTGCCAAACCATCTTTAAGTTTTTGATATTCTGAACTATCAACTGGAAATAGTCCGCAAAATACAACTGGCTTACTGGGTTTAAATCCTGACAAAGGCTTTTCTAAGGGATCGGTTGGATCACATATTGTATCTCCAACTTTGGTTTCTGATAAACTTTTAATTCCTGTAATTATAAATCCAATTTCGCCTGCATTTAATTCTTCAACATCTTTTGCCTTAGGTGTAAAAATACCAACTTTTTCTATTTGATAGTCCTGATTAGTCGACATTAGTTTTACTTTCATTCCTTTTTTAATCTTTCCATCAAGAATTCTAACGAGAATGACAACGCCCAAGTAACTATCATACCAACTATCAACTAATAAAGATTTTAGTTTAGATGATTGGTCTCCCTTAGGTGAAGGAAGATCTTTTACGATTGATTCTAGAATTTCCTCAATGCCTTCTCCTGTTTTTCCTGAACAAGAGATAGCTTTTGAAGTATCTATACCAATTACATCTTCTATTTGTTTTTTTACTTTTTCTGTATCAGAAGCAGGAAGGTCAATCTTGTTTAAAACTGGAATAATATGGTGATTTGAATCAAGAGCCTGATATACATTTGCTAGAGTTTGAGCTTCGACACCTTGAGAACTATCAACAATTAATACAGATCCTTCGCAAGCAAGTAGAGAACGGCTCACCTCATAACTAAAATCTACATGACCGGGAGTATCAATAATATTTAATATATATTTATTTCCATCTTTTGATTTGTAATTTAGCTTTACTGTCTGCGCTTTAATAGTAATCCCTCTTTCCCTTTCTATGTCCATCGAATCCAAAACTTGTTCTTTCATCTCTCTTGCTGAAAGACCTCCGCAAATTTGGATCATTCTGTCAGCGATTGTGGACTTTCCATGGTCAATATGTGCGATAATCGCAAAATTTCTTACTCTATTGATATCTGACATTAGGATCTTATTGTTCCGCCAGTCTTGGCTTTAACAATATTTATTATTTTTTGGCTTACTTCATGTATATCTTTTTCCGAAAGTGTTTTATCCATTGATTGAATTGTTACATTAATAGCGATAGATTTCTTTCCTTCTGGCATATTTCCACCCTCAAAAACATCAAATATTAAAACTTTTTTAATTAAATCTTTATCAACTTCGTTGATTAGTTTTTCTACCTCGCCAGCTTTATAGCTTTTATCGATTACAAAAGCAAAATCTCTTTCAGATTTTTGGAACTCAGATACGGAATAATTCTTTTTGGCAAGCCTATGTTTCTTTTTAGGCTCTGGAATATTTTTTAGAAAAATTTCAAACCCACAAACATTTTGCTCTTTTAAGTCTACGTTAGAAACTATAGCAGGATGTATTTCGCCAAAAAAAGCTAATTGGGGACCATTTGCCGATTTTAGATTTATAGAACCAGATCTTCCTGGATTATAATAATCCTGAGTTTTGTTACTAATATGTAAATCATCTTCTTCGATACCAAGCTCTGTTAATGTTTTAACTGAATCTGCTTTAACATCAAAAACATCTATGTTTCTTGCTTGGGAATCCCAACTTTTTCTATTTGCAACACCAGACTTTAATCCGCCTAGAATAATTTGTTGTTCACCTGGTTTGTTTCCAAAAAAAGTTGGTCCAATTTCAAATAATGAAAGATCGGGATAACCCCTGTCTTGGTTTTTTTTTAAATAAATAATTAAGTTTGAAAATATTGACCTTCTTAATACATTCAGATCGCTTGAGATAGGATTTGCAATTTCTATTGCTTTTTTTCCTTGTGAAAAATGCTTGTCAATACGGGAGTCAGTAAATGACCAAGTCACTGCTTCTAGATAACCTTTGGTTGCCGTAGCTCTTTGGGATAAATGAAATAATTTCTGTTTAAAACTGAGAGTTTCTTTAGACCTAGTTCTTTCTGGATGAACCAGTGAAATTTTATCAAAACCTTTTATTCTTATAAGTTCTTCTATGAGATCTATGTCTTCCTTAATATCAGGTCTCCAGCTGGGTGGTAAAACCTTAATCTTTTTACCAATAATTTTTAATGAACATCCAAGTGAAATTAAAATCTTTTTAATTTCTGCAATTGTCATTGAAAAACCGATAACCTTTAAAAATTTTTCCGGTTCCAAATTAATCGTTGGCCTTTTATCCTGTATTTTTCCTACAATTGAAAGTTTGCTGGCCTCGCCACCACACATGTCCAATATCATGCACATTCCAAGTTCTAGTCCTAATTTTACAGAATCTGGATCGATACCTCTTTCAAATCTATATTTTGCATCTGTATCAATACTTAAGATCTTAGAGGTTTTTCTAATTGATGAAGGAAAAAAGTATGCAGACTCCAATAAAACATTTTTAGTAGAAAGCTCTGTGGCAGACCTGTTTCCTCCGATAATTCCTCCAAGACCTAGGACTCCTGATTTATCACTTACTGAACACATATTGTTTTGAAGTTTATATGTCTTGTTGTCTAATGCTTCAAAGGACTCACCTATTTTTGAATTTCTAACAATAATTTCCTGATCAATTTTATCCGCATCATAAGCATGTAGAGGTCTGTTCAAATCATACATTACATAATTAGTAGCATCTACAATTGCTGAAATAGGTTTCAAGCCCAAAGATATAATTCTTTTTTTTAACCAATCTGGACTTTCTTTATTTTGAACATTTTTAATATATACGCTTCCAAAAATACCACAGCCTTGATTCTTTTCTTTTTTTATTGAAACTTTGATGGGATTTTTAAATTTTTGATTTATTTTGATTTGAGGTTGCTTTTTTAACTGTCCCAAACCAGAAGATGATAAATCTCTGGCAATGCCTCGAACACCCAAACAATCAGGTCTATTTGGAGTAACCGATATATCAATAGATTTTTCTCCTTTGTTTTTAAAATAGTTTTTTCCAATATCCTTTTCTCTATTTTTTAACTCAATTATTCCATCGCTTTCATCTGAAATATTAAGTTCGCTTTCAGAGCAAAGCATGCCATGTGACTCTACACCTCTAATCTTTGCTACTTTCAGTTTCATTTTTGTTTTTGGAATTACCGATCCTGGAGGAGCGTATATAGTAATTAATCCATTTCTTGCGTTAGCAGCTCCACATACAACTTTTATTGTTTTATTTTTCCCAAGACTAACATCACAAAGTTTTAGTTTGTCTGCGTTAGGATGTTTTTCTACTTTTAGAACTTTTACAACTTTGAAGTCAGATAATTCACCCTGACTCCCTTTTATTCCTTCTACTTCAAGACCTATTCCTGTAAGTTTATCAATTATTTTTGATAAATTTGCGCTGGTACTTAGATGATTTTTTAACCAAGACAATGTTATTATCATCTGCTTAGTCCTCTATAGTTTGTTGGAACATCTAGGGGGTCAAAACCAAAATAATTTAACCACCTATAGTCAGCCTCAAAAAAAGATCTAAGATCATTTATTCCATATTTTAGCATTGCAAGTCTGTCTATACCCATTCCAAATGCAAAACCTTGAAATTTTTTTGGATCAACTTTAGCGTTTTTTAAAACATTTGGATGAACCATTCCGCAACCTAATATCTCAAGCCACTTGTCACCCTCACCAACAATAATTCTTCCGTTTTCCAATCTATAACCAATATCAACTTCAGCTGACGGTTCTGTAAATGGAAAATGGCTAGGCCTAAATCTCATTTGAAGTTTTTTAACTTCAAAGAATTCTTTAACAAAATAGTCTAAACATCCTTTTAAGTGACCCATAGTTATATCTTTATCAATATGCAATCCCTCAAGTTGGTGGAACATAGGCGCATGAGTTTGGTCACTATCACAACGATAAGTTCTTCCGGGAACAATAATTTTAAATGGTGGCTTCCCACTTAGCATTGCTCTAATTTGAACCGGCGAAGTGTGAGTTCTTAACAAAATTTTTTTATTACCATCCAAATAAAAAGTATCATGCATATCTCTAGCTGGATGATCTTCGGGAGTATTTAAAGCTGTAAAATTATTATATTCTGTCTCTACATCTGGACCTTCTGCAACTGAAAAACCTATTTCAGAAAATATGGAAGAAATCTCATCAATAACCTGTGAGACAGGATGTATTTTTCCATTTGGTCTTTCTCGAGCTGGTAATGTTACATCGACTTTATCTTTTTGAAGTTTTTGATTTATTTCTGATTTTTCTAATTCTTTAAACCTGCTATTAATAGCTTCGGTAATTTTTTGTTTTTCATTATTAAGAGATGCTGCTCTCGTTTTTCTTTCGTCCTCAGCCAGAGAGCCAAGTTTTTTGAACTCTTGATTGATTTGGCTATTTTTTCCTAAAAACTGAGTTTTTAAATTTTGCAGTTCTAATTTATTCTTAGCTTGCAATACTTTTTGAATTAATTCTCGTAAATCTACCATTAGTTAGTTTTTACTCTAACTTTGTAAAAGAAAAAACAAGTTTATTTTATTGATAACTGAACTTTTTTAACAAGTGATTTGAAAGCTTCTGGATTATTATACGCCAAATCAGCTAAAACTTTTCGGTCTAATTTAATTTTTGACTTATTTAGACCATTTATAAACTTAGAATAAGTCAAACCCTCTAATCTTACACCTGCATTAATTCTCTGTATCCAAAGAGATCTGAATTCTCTTTTCTTTGCTCGTCTATCTCTGTAAGCATACTGTAATGCTTTTTCCATTGCTTGACGTGCAATACGGATTGTATTTTTTCTTCTTCCAAACTGGCCTTTGACAGTTTTAAGAACTTTTTTATGTCTAGCTCTGCTTACTACACCTCTTTTTGTTCTAGCCATCTTATCCTCTTAAATTATACGGCATATAAGATTTCACAATTTTTGAATCTTGTTTTGACATTATTGTCGTACCCCTCTGTTTTCTTATTTGAGAATTTGTCCTTTTGATCATACCGTGTCGTTTGTTAGCTTGTGGCATTTTTATTTTGCCTGATTTTGTAAATCTAAATCTTTTCTTTGCTGAGCTTTTTGTTTTTAATTTTGGCATAAGTATCGGAGTTATATAGTTATTAATTTTGGTTTACAAGATTATTTTACTTAAAATTAGACAGGCTGAACTATCATAATCATTTGTCTACCCTCAAGCTTTGGCTTTAATTCGACTGTACCTAGTTCTTTGGTGTCCTCTATTATTCTGTTCATTAAATCTTTTCCTAATTGGATGTGTTGCATTTCTCTCCCTTTGAATCTAACTGTAAATTTTACCTTGTCCCCTTTTGTTAAAAATTTTTTAGCATTTTTTATTTTAAAATTATAATCGTGTATTTCTGTAACGGGTCTTAACTTCAATTCTTTTAAGGATGCAATTTTTTGATTTTTTTTTGCTTTGTTTGCTTTTTTTTGCATATCATATTTATATTTTCCCATGTCCATAATTTTGCACACAGGAGGATTTGCATTGGGAGATATTTCTATTAAATCTAAACCTTCGCTTTTTGCTGCATCTATAGCTTCTTTAATTGGTAACACTCCAAGATTTTCTCCGCTGCTATTAATAACTTGAACGTCTAAACTTTTTATTCTGTAGTTAGTTCGGGGTCCTTGGAACCTGGGTTTTCTATGAAAATAATGTTGTTTAGTCTTTTGCACTTATTTTACTGGAAGGTTGTTTAAAATTTTTAAATCTTTAGTCAACTTAGCAAACTTAACTGTTTCTTGTTTTTCAGATCCAAGTCTCCTCAAAGTAATGCTTTTATCTGAGATTTCTTTTTTTCCACAAATTAACAGCAAAGGCACTTTTGCCAAAGAATGTTCTCTTATTTTATAATTTATTTTTTGGTTCCTCAAATCCACTTCGCACTTTATACCTTCTTTGAAAAGTTCTTCAAATATTTTTTTTGCATATTGATTGTGTTCTTCTGCTATGGGCAATACAACAGCTTGTACGGGTGATAGCCAAAAAGGAAGTTTGCCTGCATAATTTTCTATTAAAATGCCTATAAATCTTTCAAGTGATCCGAATAGAGCTCTGTGTAGCATAACTGGAGTTTTTTTTGTTCCATCTTTATCTACAAATTTTGCGCCAAGTCTTTCGGGCAAGTTTAAATCTACCTGAAGTGTTCCGCATTGCCAATCTCTTCCGATTGCATCTCTTAATACAAACTCAATTTTAGGTCCATAAAAAGCTCCTTCTCCTTTGTTTGTTGTATAATCTAATTTTGTTTTTTTAATTGCAGCAAGCAAAGCTTTTTCGGATTTGTCCCAAATCGAGTCATTACCTACTCTTTTTTCAGGTCTATCTGAGTATTTTAAAAAAACTTTTTTAAAACCTAAATCTTTATAAATATCCAAGATTAAATTTGTTACAGTAATACATTCTTCTGTTATTTGTTCTTCGGTACAAAATATATGTGCATCATCCTGTGTAAAAGCTCTAACTCTTAGCAATCCATGTAAAGCTCCTGATGGTTCATACCTATGAACCTTTCCAAACTCAGATAATTTAAGTGGTAAATCTCTATAACTTTTTAATCCTTGGTTAAAAACTTGTACGCACCCAGGACAATTCATTGGTTTAATTGCAAAAGTTTTTTCATCTGGTGTTTCTGATGTAAACATAAGTTCTCCAAATTTTTCCCAATGACCAGATTTTTCCCAAAGACTTTTATCTAAAAGTTCAGGGGTATTGATTTCTCGATAGCCTGCGAGTCTTTGTTTTAATCTCATGTATTCGATAAGCCTTTGAAATAAATTCCAACCTTTTTCATGCCAGAATACTGATCCTGGACTTTCTTCTCTAAAATGAAAAAGATCCATTTCTTTTCCGAGTTTCCTATGATCTCTTTTTTCGGCTTCTTCTAATCTGTGTAAATAATCATCTAGTTCCTTTTTAGAGCTCCAGCATGTTCCATAAATCCTTTGTAACATTTCATTATTGGAATCACCTCTCCAATATGCACCAGAGACTTTTGTTAATTTGAAAGCTTTCCCAATTTTCTTCGATGAGTCTAGATGGGGCCCTCTACACAAATCATGCCAAGTATCTCCATGATGATAAACTGAGAGTTCCTCGTTTTCAGGTATGCTCTCAATGATTTCTGCTTTGTACTTTTCTCCTATCTTTTTGAAATGCGCGATAGCTTTGTTTCTTTCCCATACTTCTCGTTTCGTTTTTACATCTCTATCAATTATTTCTGACATTTTTTTTTCAATTTTTTTTAAATCATCACTTGTAAATGGTTCTTTTCTAACAAAATCATAATAAAAGCCATTTTCAATTACAGGGCCAATTGTTACTTGGGTTCCTGGAAATAATTCTTGAACTGCCATTGCCATTATGTGGGCAGCATCGTGTCTTATTACATCTAAACCTTCTTTATCTTTATTGGTAATTATTTTAACTGAAGAGTCTTTTTGAATAGAAAAACTTAGATCTTTCAATTCACCGTTCACGCTCATAATAAGTGCTTGTTTTGAAAGTGATTTGCTTATCTTTTCAGCAACTTCTAAACCGGTTACCTTATTTTTAAAACTTAACTTTTTTCCATCAGGTAAAGTTATATTCGGCATTTATTTTTTTCTTTTTACTAATTTTTGGTATTCTAAGAATGTTGAGTGACACATTTTTTCGACATCAAATTTCTTCAATACGTTTTTCCTACCTTCATTTCCAATTGATTGCAACTTGTCTTTGTCCATATTGATTATATTATTTAAGTGCTCTGCAAGCGAGTCAGGATTGTTGTTTTTAAATAAAAAACCAGTTTTACCATCTATTACTGTCTCTTTTGAACCTCCTAGATCACTTGCTAAAATTGGTTTTTGCATTGCTTGAGCCTCAACTGCTACTCTTCCAAAGGCCTCTGGTTCTATTGAAGATGAAACCACAACATCTGTAGCATAATAAAAAACTGGCATTTCTTCAAAATTTGACAAAAAAACAATATTGGATTTCAGTTGATTTTTTTCAACCTGCGTAAGGAGTTTTTTATAATAAACTTTCCTTCCTTGGTGAGAGCCAAGGATAATAGCCTTAAAATTTTCATGATTATATTTTTCTTTTAATATTTTAAGAGAATCAATAAACATTTCCTGACCCTTCCACTTAGTCAGCCTACCAGGTAAAAGTATTTTAAATGTTTCAGTATCTAGCCTGAGGGCTGAATAAATTTTTTCTATTTTCTCATTAGATATTTTGGAATTATCATAATACTCAGTATTAACACCTCTGAAGATAACCATTAGTTTTTTGTTATTTATTAAATCTGAGTAATTTTTATGAATATGATCAAAAATAAAATTTGATCCGGCTATAATAAGTTCCGATCGCAACATTATGGAGTTATAAAACTTTTTCAAACTATTTGAAAAGTTATATGTTCCATGAAAAGTTGTTACAAATTTTCTATTTGTAATTTTACAAGATAAAAAGCATGACCATGCCGGAGCTCTGCTCCTTGCGTGAACAATGTCAATTCTCAGAAAAAGTATTATCAAAGAAATTAAAATAGTGTTTATTAAAATTAAAAGTGGATTTTTTGAATGAACAGGCAATCTAAAAACTTTTACTTTATCTTTTCTAATAAATTTTAAGAGTGGGCCTCCGCTAGTAATGATATAAGATTTACAATTTTTTTCTGCCAAATAATGTGCAATGTCATAGCAGCCTGTTTCGGCTCCGCCATAACCTAATTTGGGAATAACTTGCAATACTTTAAAATTAGAAGACATATGATAAAGTAATACAATATCAGATTACTTGCACAAATTTTACATGAAAAAATTTAAATATTTAAAAATATCCAGTACTAAAAAACTTAGATATATAGACAATTATTACAAAAAAAAACTATATGTAATTTTTCTTCCAGGATTTATGTCTGATATTGAAGGGGAAAAGCCTCAAGCATTTAAAAAATATGCTGTTAAAAATAAATTAGGTTTTTTGACGGTAGAATATTCCGGCCACGGTAAATCATCGGGAAAGTTTACCAAAGGAAATATAAGTGAATGGTCCAATGATGTTAAAAAATCAATAAAAAAAATTGTTAAAAAAAATAATTTTATTTTAATTGGTTCAAGCATGGGAGCATGGATTTCTTTGAATCAATTTAAATATTTTAAAAAACAAATTAAAGGATTTATTGGCATTGGTTCTGCGCCCGAATTCCTAGAAAGATTAATGTGGAAAAAATTTCCAAAAAAAATAAAGAAAGAAATTAAAGAAAAAGGCGTAAGTATAATTAAGCAAAAACAATATGAATATCCTATAACATATCAATTAATAAAAGATGGAAGAAAAAATAAGGTTTTATCAAAAAAAATAAAATCTAAAATAAATGTAACTATGTTTCATGGCAAAAAAGATGAGGTGGTTCCAGTTTCGTTTTCCAGAAAAGTCCTAGCAACCTTTTCTGGGGCTAAAAAAAAATTAGTTATTATTAAAAATGGTGATCACAGCTTATCACAAAAAAACAACCTGAATATAATAGCTGGTGAATTAAAAAGAATAATAGATTCCTAAAAATATTGTTTCAAAATTAACGCGTTTTTTTCCATCCATAAAAAAAGATCTAATAAAATTTTTTTTAAATTTCGTTTTGGAGTCCATTTATAAATTTTTTTTACATGAGCATTATTTGAAACATAGTAGGGAACATCATATGGAGAGGTTTTTTTGACAGAGCCAATTTTAATCTTATGTCTGGTTAAAGTTGAACAATAATTTGTAAGTTGAGAAAGGCTTACAGAATTTTTTTTACCTCCCCCTATATTAATTATCTTATTATTTATTTTTTTAATATTTTTAATTTGTAATAAAATTAATTCACACAGATCATCTATATGAAGAAGATCTCTTACTTGTCTACCTTTCCCACCAAAGCCTATGTAATTTAATTTTTTTTTATTTATATGATGCCAAACCCAAAGACTAACAAAACCTTGTTCTTGTTTTCCAAACTGCCAAGGTCCTGTGACTAAAGCAACTCTATTAATAAGATACTTAATTTTGTAGAGATACGAATATTCTTTAATTAAAAGTTCAGAGCTAATCTTTGTAAAGCCATAAATAGATTTTGCTTTTTCAACATTAAATTTTTCGTTCACAGTTTGATTTTTTTTTAGTTTCAATAAATCTTCTATTGCATAAACTCTTGAGCTAGATAAAAAAATTATATTTGATTTATCTTTTGCGCATTT
>CACIZC010000009.1 GCA_902591045.1 uncultured Pelagibacteraceae bacterium
AAAAGCTTACTATTTTTTTTTAAATTAATAATTTTTCCATTTTCCAACATGACTTTTAAACTTATGACATTATCTCCAAAAACTGAGAATTTTTTATTTTGAGGTCGACCATGCACATTGCCAGATATTGCTCCACCTAAACTAACATTTTTTCCACCAGGAATATTATAAATAGACAAACTATCTTTTTTTAAAACTTTAAATAAAGTATAAAGATTTACTCCCGTTTGAGCTGTTAAAACTAATTTAGTTTTATTTATAGATATAATTTTATTAATATTTTCTAAAGAAATAGTTAAATCAGAAATATCTAAATTTGTCTTATCTCCATGACCACATTTACCAGACTTTATAAGAACTTTTTTTTTAATTTTTCTTAAATATTTAAAGATATTTTTTAATTCAGTATAGTTTTTTGGATAAAATATTTTTCTGTTAGATGAATATGTCAAATTGTAAGAGGCAACCCTGGAGTTTTTATTTTCAATTGCTTTAATAGAATTCATTAGAAAATTATTTTTCTCTTATAGTAGATAGCACAAGACCATTTCTTTTTACAGTTGACAAATCTTTACCGTGATATTTATCAAAACATGTTTTTAATTTATAGTTATTGGAATTTTCTTTATCAAGCAATGTTCTATTAGTCATTATTATAACATCGTAATCTTGCTTTTCATCCACTAACTCTATTTTTTTGGAATAATATTTGGATAAATAAAATTCAATTACAACTTTATTAACACCACAGTATGCTATTTTTTTTCTTTCTTTTAAAAAATCAGATTTTTTTATAAGTTCCTTTAACGAACCTCCCCAATAATCATTTTCAAATCTTTTGTGAGCACTAGAAAAATTTCCATTTAGTGAATTTAAATATGTATATTGATAAGGAGTAAAAGATACAAAGTTATAAAAAAAATATAAAGATAGTGTCATCACAAAAATAATTATTAGATTGTAAGAATTTTTGATTAAATAATAAAAAGCTAAAGCTGGAATAATACAATAGTATGGTATTGCCCAAAGAAATAATCTTGCACCATCATAAACTGGAAAGGGAATAAAAAATAAAATTAGATTAGGTAATAGTAATATTAAAAATATTAATGTTAACTTATAATAAAAGAATTTAAAATTTTTAGTAAAGAATTTATCAAATGTTAAAACAGACAAAGGAAAAATAATATACAAAAATAAGAAAAATTCTGGAGATTTAAACAGTAAATTTTTAAGAAAATATAGTTTTGGAATTTCTTTTGAGTAAAAATATTCTCCATTTAATAAGTTAAATGGCCAACCTCTAAAATGATCTTCAGATAAATTTTCTAAAAAAATATTTTTTTGATTTTCAAAAATATTAGGATGTGTATCAATCCAGAACAAAGTTAAAACGAAATAGAAAATTAAAAATCCTTTTATTAAATCAAATAAAAATTTTTTCTTTTTAAATCTTTTATTGGAAATTTTTTTGAAAATGAAAATATCTGCCAGTATAAATAATAAAATAGAAATCATTGAACCTAGAAAAACAAGTTGTATGCCGGTAGATGTAGCAGCCAAAAGCGACATCAGGACGATGTACTTTGTCGATTTAAAATTAATATTTTGCTTTTTTATATATCTTAAAATTAAATAAAAAATCCAAACATGACAAAAGGCAAGAATAGTATCTTTCGGATTAAAACCCATGTGTCCAAAAAATATTGGATAAAAAAATAAAATTAAAAATGCAATTTGACCAATTTTCTTATTAAATAACTCTCTACAAACTTTTCCAAAACCAAAAATAGCTGCAAATGAAAATGTCAAATTCACAAAATGCATGGTTTCAATTTGATAGTTTGAAGTTGATATTTTGGTTACAAAATATTGTAGGAACCAATATATTGACGAATAAAACTCTCTATAAAAAACTTCTTTATCCAAACTTCCAAAAGAAAATAAATAATCATATGTGGATTTTCCTAGATGTAAATGAAGAAACTCATCCCAAGATCTCCCTATGGTTAATGCGCAATAGGCTGAAAAGATAAATAACAAAAAAAGTAAAATTTTTTGTTTTTTTTTAGTCATTCATTAAGCTCAGAAATTAGCTATTCTATGTCTTTAAATTCAGATTTTAATTTTTTGTAAAGTCTGTAAAGCAAAACTTTGTCTTCTTTGTTAATCAAATTATCTTTTTTTAATAAATCATTTAAACTATTTCTTAATTCATCACCTAATTCTTTTCTTTCTTGAACTTCTGATAACAACATAAGTTTATCTATTTTCTCTAGTTTATCAGAAAGCAAAATATTAAAGAGAGTGTTAATTATTATAATAATTGCAATTGAAATAGATACTAATTTTATAAAAAATATTTTTAGGCTGTTTGTCTTTGGGATTTTGGGGTTCATAACTTTCCTTCTATAATACTATTACTTATTGCACAACATCTTAAATAATCTAGAATATAATTTGGACAAAAAAATGATATTTTTCAAAGAATATAATGCAAAAAAAATAAAAGATGGAGATATTTCAAAGTCTAGAGATAGATTTAAGAATAAAAAAAATAAAAATTTAATATTTTTGCTTGAAAATAGATTTTTATGGATGAAAAAATTTATTAATAATAAAAAAAATATTATAGAACTTGGGTCAGGAAATGGTGCGTCAAAAGAGATTTTAAATAATAAAAATATAATTTTAACAGACATTCAGGAGTATGAATGGATATCTAAAAAATTAGATATGAGGGAATTAAATCTTGGCAATGAATACATTGAAAATGTTGATGTTTTTATAATTAATCATGCATTACATCACTGCGCGAACCCTGCAAAATTAATAGATAAAATTTCAAAATATTTAAAAAAAGATGGTCTAATTTTAATGAATGAACCTGAAATTTCTTTCTTTTTAAAATTTTTTCAATTCATCTTAAAAGATGAAGGCTGGTCATTTAAAGTTGATATATTTGATAGAAATAAAGATATATTTAAATCTGAAAATCCATGGGTAGGTAATACGGCTGTCGCACAAATGTTGTTTAAAAACAAAATTAAATTTAAAGAAAACTTTCCTCAATATGAAATAATAAAAAATGAATTAACTGAATTCAGTATTTTTCTTAATTCAGGAGGAGTTATCAATAATATATTTCATATACCAGTAAATAGATTTTTTTTTAGTTTTATGAATTTAATAGATAAACTACTTATTTTTTTATTACCTGCTGTATTTGCTTTAAATAGAAGGGTTGTTTTAAAAAAGATTAGTAATTAATTAAACAACTCTTTGCAATTTACTAATAGTTGCACTTGTAATGATTCTGAAATCTGAGATTTTTTTATACAATCTTTATTCAAAATAGTTTCTAAAGCATCATATTCTCCATGCATAGGTTTAATTGTATAAACTACCTCTATTTGATTTTCTTTTAATTTTTCAATAAAAAAGTTTTTATAAATATCAAAGTATTTTTCATTCAAACCAGGGTAGGCATGTTTACGGTACCAATATTTATTGGGAGATTTATCGTAAGATGATAAAATTACTGATATAAATTGATAATCAGTAACTATTAGTTTGCTTCTGGTATCCGTTTTAATTTTATTAATTACATTTTTTAACATTAAGATTTCTTTTTTTGGATCTTCGGGACTCCAAAAAGTTAACCATTTTAATCCTTTTAGTTTAATATCTATCTCTTCTGCTGGTATAGCTTTTTGCAAGTCTGCATCTGACAAATCCATAAAATGTCTAGTGTTAATGTATTTGTTTGAATAATGTATTGTTGATCCAATGCTTATTATTAATAACAATACTGAGAAAAAATTTTTCCTGTTTTTTAAATATTTTAATGAGTAAATGTGCACAAAACCACACAAAATTGGAACCATAAAAAAAATAAAGATTCCATTTATTGTCATAAGTTGATGAGAAATTAAAGCAAAAGTAGAAGTTATTATGGAAAGAATTATTAAAAAATCTTTGTTTAAAAAATATTTTCGGCTTATAAAAATTTCTTTTAAAATTATAATTAGCAAAATTAATAGAGGAATATGCAGCAGTTTGAATCGTAAAAAGAATCTATTAAATTCAATTGGAAAGAGGAAATCTAGCCTTGACTCCCCAAGTGACATTGGAAATAAAATATATTGATAAAAAAAAGATTTTACAGGAATTTTTCCTAAATAAAATATTGCTAAAGTAACCAAGATTAATAATAAAAATCCTAAGAAGCCTGACAATATTTTTTTATAATCAAAATTTAAAATGAAATAAAAAATTGATAAAATTCCGATTATTAAAATAATATGGGCTGTAGGAGCCTGTTTGGTTAAAAATGAAACACCAAAAATTATTGGTAAAAAAAACCAATTTATTCTTGAATTTTTTACTAAAGCAAGAATAAAGCAATATAAACCCATAATAGATAAATAGGCTGATTGGTGATCAACGTAAGGGGTTCCAGCAGATGGATAAGCTAATATTGAAACTAAAATTGCGTATAAAAAACAGTAATTTATATTTAAATTTAATTTATAAAAAATAAAAAAAGTTGAAATTGCAAATATAAAATTAAATATTGATGCATGTAAAACATAACTAAACCAGGATACTCCAAATAACCAAAAGAAAAAAGATTGTATGAAATCTATAAATGGTCCTGTAATTGTCCAATAGTCCTTGAATGGAAATTTTCCTATATAGATATCATAACCCGAATTAAAACTGAAAAAACTATCAATAGGCTGTACACCAATATATCCATAATACTGATTAATTAGAACTGAAAAAATAAATATAAAAAAAATAAAAAAATAACTTTTTCTTTTTGAAATAAAGTTCATTAAATTTTAATTAATTTTCTTTTTTTGTTCATGTTTTATTTTTTTAATAAGACTTTCTCTTGAATTAAACAATAATTTAAACTTAATTTTTTTATTTGATTTTATATAAACACTTTGAATATTTCTAATTTCATTGTTGTCAGAGACTGCTGCTATCGGTCTTTTTTTAGGGTCAAGATTTTTAATAAAGATTTTTTTATTATCAGTCACAACTCTTCCTTTCCATCTTCTTGGTCTAAAAGGACTTATGGGAGTTATGGCTAATTTTTTTGAATTTAAAGATAAAATTGGGCCGCTAACAGAAAGATTGTAGGCTGTACTTCCCGCGGGTGTAGATACCAAAACTCCATCACCTACTAACTTTTTCACTAAAATTTTTTTATTTATTTTTAATCGTAACGATGAGGTTTGTTTGCTTTGTCTTAAAAGAGATAACTCGTTTATAGCTAAAAATTTATTTGAAATCTTTTTTGAGTTAACAGTTGTAATTTGTAAAGGATTTATTGTAATAATTTTTGATCTTCTTATCGATTTATCAATTTGATTAGAAACATATTTATTCATTAAAAAACCAACTGAACCACAATTTATCCCATAAAATAATTTTTTAAACTTATGAAATTTTTTAATTGTTTTAAGCATAAAACCGTCCCCGCCTACTACTACAATTACATCAGATTTTAAAATGGGAAAACTTTTAAATTTTTTTTGAATAGTTTTCTTAAACTTTATCGAACTTGCGGTTCTATCAAATATAAAATGACATCTGTTCATAATTATTTTGGTGCCCTCGGCCAGACTCGAACTGGCACTCCCTTGCGGGCAAGGATTTTAAGTCCTTTGTGTCTACCATTTCACCACGAGGGCACTGTGTTATTTTATTGTTATTGTTTATATATAATTGAACAAGTTTAATAAGTAAATTTATTTCGTTTAAGAACTACCCTTTTACACTACCCGAAGTAAGGCCGCTTACCAAATATTTTTCAAAATATACAAAAATAAAAAGCACTGGTAGGGTGACTATAACAGATCCAGCCATTAAATATTGGCGCGGAGTTTCCGCATCTCCACTTAAATATTGAATAGCCCTCGATAAAGTAAAAGATTTAGGACTATCTAAAAACATTAAAGAAAAAAGAAATTCATTCCATGCAATCATAAAGACATATAAAGCGACTGATGCAATCGCTGGTAAACTTAATGGTATAATAATCTTTAATATTATGCCAAACCAATTCTGGCCATCCATAATTCCTGCGTCTTCAATTTCTTTTGGAATACTTTTAAAATATCCTTGAAGCATATAAATAGCGACCGGCAAGGTTGTGGCTGTATAAACAATCAATAGACCAAAAATTGAGTTTCTTAATCCAAGTTGACTAAACACAGTATATAATGGGATCACTAAAACTATAGCTGGAAACATATAAATAATTAAAATTGAAGTTGATAAAAAATTTTTACCAAAGAAATTTAATCTAGCAACTGCATAAGCGGCAGGTATTGCAAATAATAGTGTTACAATAACAGTTCCAACTGAAACTGCTGAGCTTATTAAGATATATCTTCCAAAATTATAAGTTTCAAAGATTACAAAATAAGACTTAAATAACTCTGTTAAGCTTTTTGTAAAATCTAGACTAAAGTCCAAAGGATTAACTAATAAAGCTATCTGAGTTTTAAAACTAGTAACCAGCATAATGTAAAATGGAAATAAAATTACGAATGCAAAGAAAACAATGCCAAACAAGGTGATAAAATCAAAAATAATCTTTTCAGATATGAAATCTTCTTTAAAAGACTCCATGCTATATTTTTTGAGTTTGTTGGTAAAAAATAAAGAGATTAAGAAAACCCCAAGAATATACCAATATGGTGATGCCTCGTTTAAGTAAAAATATAAAATTGAAAATAAAAATGATAATGAGAAAATCTTTATTAAGTGATTAATCTTTTTTCCGATTAAGACAAATGATAACGACAACAGGATACAAATAGAGAAAACTGGTGTGATGTTTAAATTAGTAAAACTTAGACCCTGTAAGGTCGACATAATCTTCCAAATTGACAAGATACATGTGAGAAAAAAAGACGATATGATTAAAAATATTGAAAGAGATTTAAACTTCATTAGCTCTCTTTCCAATTAATCTAAAATAAATAACCATGAAAGTAAGAAGCAACATTACAATTACTATTGAAACAGCTGAGCCCATTCCGATATCTGATACAGCAAACCCTTGTTGATAAACATTAATAGGGAGTGTTCTTGTTCCTGAGGCGCCACCTGTTAATAAAAAAATATCTTCAAATTTATTAAAGTTCCAAATAAACCTAATCATAAATAAAATTGAAATGATTGCTGTAATTTGAGGCAGCGTTATATGGATAAATTTTTGGATTGGGCTCGCTCCATCCACATCAGCTGCTTCGTACAAACTGTGTGGAATAGCTTGTAATCTTGCTAAAATAAAAAGAAAAGCGAGAGGAAAATAACGCCAAATTTCAAAAAATATAACTGTGGTTAAAGCTAGTCTTAATTTAAATTCAAAACCTAAAATACTCATTGTTATGTATTTTTGGCCCAGTAAATTTATTGGTTTCTCTATAATATTAAAATTAACCAATAATGCATTTAAAGTTCCACTATTTGGGTCTAACAATAAAGTCCAAGTATAAGCTAAAGCAACCACAGGACCCACATAAGGAAAAAGCAAAATACCTCGCATGTAAGTTCGACCTTGAATATTTTGATTAACTAATTGTGCTGCTAAAATTCCAAAGATAATTGCACCTACAGTGCCAAAAAAAGTGAAGTAAAATGTAGTTAAAAGCAATTCAACAAAATTATTTTCATAAAAGACTTTTTTAAAATTTTCTAAAGTAAAACTTGTAGACAATAGTGGATTATCTGCTTTTCCACTTAAAATTGGTTTTTGAGATTTAATTGATTTTTTATTAATTGTTTCACCATTAATATTCTTTATGGTTATCTCAAAATTTTCTCTATATTTGGCCTCCCAATTTCCAAAATTACAAATCACCTTTTTAGATTGAAAATTACATCTTGAATCTAGATTTATTGGTGAAATATCTTTTGGAAATTTATCTTGGAACTGAACATTTCTTATTTCTTGAATTAACGAGCTATTTCTTAATTTATAAATAATTTTTAATTCTGATTGATTTTCTGAAATTGATTTAACAATTTTCTTTGCTCTCGGTTCAGGAATTCTAATATCTTTTAACTCAATGTCTTTAAAACTGATCCAAACATTTGCAAATATAGGAAATAAAACGATAGCAAAAACTAATAGGACTGCAGGTAAAACTAAAGTGTAAGCAGTTCTTTTTTCTAATTTTGATAATGTATCGCTCATAATAAAGAGCAGATAATACTTTTATTATCCGCTCTTTATAAATTTATTATTTAAAACTTAGCTAATTCAGCGTTAATTTTCTTAACAGCTTCATCAACTGAGATTTGATCATCAATATATTCTCTAGTAATTCTATTTAAAAACTGAGAATTAATGATTTTTGATGCTCGAGAAAGTTCACCTTCTTTAACTCCCCATCTGTTTGCGGTGTCTAAACCAGCAACAATGTTATCAATAACATCTGCAGAATAAAGGTCAGTCAATGGTGCTTTTCTATCAACACCTACAGGTAATTTACTCCAAGCTTTCGTGTAAGCACTAGGATCACTTTTGTTTCCTCTTCTTACAGGGAATTTTCCTTCCGGAGCAATTCCTAATGTCGCTGTATATCCATCACTCATTGAATATTCTATGAATTTTTTAGCTTCATCTGTATCTGCATCCGCTGTTATTCCGAAGTATCTTACATCTGCCCAAGCAGCTCCTTTTTTATTATTAGGTCCACTAAAATTAGTAATAAAACCAGTTTTAGAGGCTAGCTCTGGTGATGTAGGATCACTATTTATTGTTGGAGGAGCAGAGTCTCTTAATCCTGCTAATTCATCCATTATAAATGGTGACCAAATAACCATAGGTGTTTTTCCTGCAAAATATAAAGCTCTAGATTGTTTCCAGAATAATTCTCCTGGAGGACTTGCTTTAGCAATTACTTTATAAAATTCTAAAGAATTCTTTAAAGCTTTACCTTGCTTTTTAGTTCCACCTTTTTTAACTAAGTTAACTCCATTTGCTAAAAGTACATGCTCAAGTACTTGACTCATAAAGTTTTCATCTGTTTTAGTGGCAGCTACAAAGCCAAACATGTCATTGCTTGATAATGCGTTAACAGCTTTAACTATATTTGCATATGATGTTGGTGGTTCTAAACCAGCTTTTGCAAATAGATCTTTTCTATAAACAACCATTTGTGTCCACCCATCAACTGGAACAGCTGCAATTTTTCCACCTTTCTTAGCCATGTTTAATGCGCCTGGTGCAAATGTTTTTTTTCCTAATGATTTAACAACATCATTATTTGCATCTACATCTAATATTCCCGCCTCAGCCCAAGGTAAAACATATTGCAATGTGTGATAAATCACATCTGGAAGATTTCCTGCTGCTGCTGCTGCAGTAGCTCTTGTTCCAAGATCTTTTTCTTCAACAGGTATTACTTCAACACTAATACCAGTTTTCGACTCAAAAGCCTTAGCCATTGATTTTTGTTTTTCCATTCTTTCTGGTTGAACTTCAGTAGTCCAGAACGTAATTCCGGCATAACTTGAGTTAACAAAAAATGAAAAAGCAAATATGTATACTAATATTTTTCTCATTATTCCCCTCTATATTTTTATTAATTTTCAGAAAAACCTACCAAATCTGTTCGGAAAATAAACCCTTTAAAAAAAATATGGCAGGTATGCAAATTTTACATTACCCTAATTTTGTAGTTAAAATAAAATCTTAACTGTTAAAACTAAACTCTAGGTTGAATTTTTTTTATGGCATCTATAGAACTGAAAAATATTGAAAAAAGTTTTGGAACAAACAAGGTAATCAATAAATTTGACATAAAAATAAACGATGGAGAATTTGTTGTTTTAGTTGGTCCATCAGGTTGCGGAAAGTCTACACTTTTAAGAATGATCTCAGGTTTAGAGTCAGTTGATACAGGAGAAATTTATTTAGATAACAAACTAATAAATAATTTAATTCCTTCTAAACGTGAAATTGCAATGGTTTTTCAATCCTATGCTTTATATCCACATATGAATGTTTTTGAAAATATGGCTTTCGGCTTAAAAATGGAAAAAATTCCAAAAAGTGAAATCAATCAAAAAGTTAATAGTGCTGCTGCTACACTTCAAATAGAGGATTTGCTTGAAAGGAAGCCTAAACAGTTATCAGGTGGACAAAGACAAAGAGTTGCAATTGGTAGAGCAATCACAAGAAGTCCTAAAGTTTTTTTATTTGATGAACCATTATCAAACCTTGATGCTGCTTTAAGATCTGAAATGAGAGTTGAAATATCTAAGCTACATAAAAAAATGAATTCAAATATAATATATGTAACTCATGATCAAGTTGAAGCAATGACATTAGCTGATAGAATTGTAGTTCTTAATAAGGGAAATATCGAACAATATGGAACGCCTAATGAGATTTATTCAGATCCAAATAATATTTTTGTTGCAGAATTTATTGGATCCCCAAAAATGAATATAATTAAGATTAATAATGAACATATTTCTAATTCAAACACTTTGCACTTATTTAATAATAAAATAACTTTTGATAATTTAGAATTTAAAGATGAGATTTATATAGGTATTAGACCTGAGCATATAAGCTTAAAAAACAATCATGAAATCAAGGTAGATGTAAAAATTGATCTTGTTGAAAATCTAGGATTTGAAAAAATTATTTATTCTAAAGTTTCAGAAAATCAAATTATAATTAAATCATCAGAAAATGTTAATAATCACTCGCTTAGGATATCTTTTTCAAAAGATAAAGTATTATTCTTTGATAAGGATAAAAATAGGATTAGATAATTTCATTTGAATAAAAAATATTATTAATGTCTACTCAAAAAGGTCAAAATAAAATAAGATCTAAATTAGATAATATATACAAAATATCTTTATCCAAAAAAGATATTGATAAATTTGAAGATGAAATAATTCAAATAATTAAAAATTTTAATAAAAAAAATCCAAAAAAGAAAAAGAATATTTCAGAGAAAACTTCATTAATAATTTGTTATGGAGATAGTATTTATTCAAATAAAAAAAATTCAATCTCATTATTTAAGACTTTTTTCCAAAAAAAATTAAAGAAATATTTTAATATGATACATTTTTTACCCTTTTATCCTTCTAGTAGTGATAGCGGGTTTTCAGTAAAGGATCATTATAAAATTGATAATAAACTAGGTAGTTGGTCTGATATAAAAAAAATTTCAAAATCAAATGACATTATGGCTGATATAGTAATTAATCATGCATCAGCGAGAGGTTTATGGTTTAGAAACTTTTTAAAAAATAAAAAACCAGGTAGAAATTATTTTTTAACCATCGACTCTAAATTTAATACTTCAAAAGTAATACGACCAAGAGATCACAAGTTATTAAAAAAAATTAATATTTTTAATAAGAAAGAATACCTTTGGAGAACTTTTAGTGCAGATCAATTAGATCTAAATTTTAAAAATCCATCCGTATTATTAAGATTTATTAAAATTATGATTTATCTTATCAATCATGGTGTAACTGTTTTTAGGTTAGATGCAATTGCATATCTTTGGAAAGAGAGTGGTACAAAATGTATTAATTTAAAACAAACACATCAAATCATTAAACTTTTAAGAACAATTTGTAGTTCTCTAAATGTGGAAACCATAATTATTACTGAAACAAACTTACCCGAAAAGGAAAATCTAAGTTATTTTGGTAAAAACGATGAAGCTAATTGGATTTATAATTTTTCTCTTCCACCATTATTAATTCATGCTTTTTTATTTGAGAATAGTTCATATTTAAATCAATGGAGTAAAAAACTTCCAGTTACAAAAAATGGAAATAGCTATTTGAACTTTATATCATCTCATGATGGAATTGGTATTAGGCCTACTGAGGGAATATTTAACCAAAAAATATTAAGTAGCTTTCTTAAAAGGCTAAAAAAAAATGGATCAAAATTTTCATATAGAAAAGTTAAAAACAAATTAAAAAAAGTCTATGAAGCAAATATAACTGTTTTCGACGCACTTAAAAAATCGGATTATGACTCAAAAGGAAAATTTTTTTTAGAAAGATATGTTTCTGCACATTCAATTATGATTTCTTTTGAAGGAATCCCTGCAGTATATTTTAATTCTTTGTTTGGCAAATCTAATGATGAAGCTAAATATATAATAACTGGAAATAATAGAGATGTTAATAGATATAAATGGAATTATAAAAATATTTCAAAAAAACTTGATAACAAAAATTCCAAACAAAGCATATTTTTTCAGAAAATTTCGAATTTACTTAATGTGAGAAGAAAACAAAAAGCATTTCATCCAAATGCCTCAAGACACAATATAAACCTTGGCTCAAAAATTTTTTCTTTCAAAAGAATAAGCATTAATAAAGAACAAACTATAATTTGTATTACAAATTTGTCATCAAAAACTCAAGGAGCTCACATAAATAAAATTTATCATAATTGGAATAATTTAATTGGATCTAAAATTGAAATAAAGAATAAGCTTTTAATATTAAAACCCTTTGAAACAATTTGGTTAAGCAATAAACGATGAGGATTTTAAGTCCTTTGTGTCTACCATTTCACCACGAGGGCAATATATATTCTTTTAACATGTTTTATACTGCTGGCAATTGCTAAGTGCAATCCTTGGAACAATCATTTATAAAAGTATTATTATGAATTTTTATAAGCCAGAACATCTGCCGCGTTTAATGGTTGCTCCTAATGGAGCTAGACCTACAAAAAAAGATCATCCTGCTGTTCCTGTAACTATTTCTGAAACAGTTGAAACCGCAAAGGCTTGTTTTAAATCAGGTGCTACTGGAATACATTTTCATATGCGTGATGAAAAAGGACAACATATTTTAGATTCGGGTCTTTGCAAAGAAGCTTTGACTGAACTTCAAAAACAAGTTCCAAAAATGCATTTACAAGTCACAACAGAAGCTGTTGGGAGATATTCGCCAGAAGCAATGCGTAAACTTGCTTATGATGTTGTCCCCCCTGGTATTTCAATTGGAATTCGAGAGATGATACCTTCACGTCAACCAACATCTGATGACATTAAAGTTTATAAAAAACTTACAGAGTCGGGAACAAAAATCCAGCACATATGTTATGGACCAGAAGATGTTGATCTTCTTTCAAATCTTTTAGATAAAGCTGAACTTTCAAAGAATGGAACATGGTGTATGTTTGTAATAGGACATTACTCAGGAAAAATTAGTAATCCCGAAAATATTTCTCCTTTTGTTGAAAGACTTAAAAAAAATAATATGAATGCTGATTGGGCAGTGTGTGCTTTTGCTAAAAAAGAACTGTCTTGTCTAAAAATGGCAATAAAACTTGGTGGAAAAATTAGAGTTGGTTTTGAAAACTCATTACTTATGCCAGATGGAAGTGTTGCTCCTAATAACGAAACAAAAGTTAAAGCGGCAAATGCTCTATTTGACTAAAATCATTAATAGTCTTACAAGTTTTAAGAATAAATCTATCTGGCCTTACGATAACAGCTTTTGCTTTATAGCCTTTTAGCACATTAGATAAACCTACCACTTCTTTCTCAGTAATTATTGGTATTTTGCTTTTTGACTTTTGCTTCTTTAACTCTGAAGACAAAAGCACAAGAGGTGATGTAGAAAATTTGTCGTCTAATGTTTTGCCATTTTTCATTTTTAGCTGAGGAAAAATTCTGCCTCTGTTTCTATCCATTTTATCTCCAAGCCCAAAACCTAACTTTGGTTTTATTGACTCCATTTTTTTTGTTCCATCTGGTTTTGAAGATATATTGTCTGTAATTTTATCTGATCCAATGGCATTTACGAATTCACCCATTCTCATTGTAGTTTCTATATATTCTTTAGCATTTGAAAATCTCTCTGTTTGATATGTATCCAAAAACTTTTCATCATGTTTATTTTTAATACATAAACTAATTTTCCAAGCCAAGTTTGAAACATCCCTAATTCCTGCACACATACCCTGCCCCATAAATGGCGGCATCAAATGTGCCGCGTCACCAGCGATAAAAATTCTTCCTTTTCTCCATTTTCTAGCAATAGCTGATTGAAATGTATAAATTGTTTTTCTTTCTAAATTAGCTTCTTCTGGTGATAACCATGGCTTTAAAAAATTCCAAATATAATTATCTGACAGTATTTCTTGTTCATTCTCATGATCGTGGATAGCAAATTCCCATCGTCTCCTTTTACCTACGTTCCTACAATAAGTAGCTGGTCTTTTAGGATTAGAATATTGAATGGTTCTGTCAGGTAGTTCGTCTTTCTTTTTCTTTAATATTAAATCAACAACTACCCATTTTTGAGTAAATCCAAGATTATCAAGTTCAGTTCCTATTTGTGTTCTTGTGGTTGAACGTGCCCCATCACAACCAATAACATATTTAGAAGATACATTGTGTAGCTTCTGATTAGTCGTATCTTTAAAAACTAAATCTACTTTGTCTTTTGTGCTTTCTATTTTACAGACATCAGAGTTTTGTCTTATTGAAACTTTCTTGAATTTACGCAAACGCATCCGAAGATTTCTTTCTAAATCAGGCTGATGAAACCTATAACTTGGATACCATCCATTTTCCGTAATTGTGCGAGGACGAGGCCAATCAAGTAGTATTTTACCTTCGGAATTTACAAATTTAGTTCCTTTATTAACAATTGTGTCCTTTAAAAATTTTTTAGTAATACCAATTGTTTGAAAAACCCTCATTATTTCATCATCAAAGTGAACTGCTCTAGGTAACGAGTAAAGACTTTTTTCGCGTTCTAAAATTAATATAGAGAATCCATTAAGGGCTAATAAGTTGGCTAATGTTCCACCTGTTGGTCCAAGTCCTACTATAACAACATCATATTTTTTCATTGATTCAAACTTGAATAATTAAAAATTTATTTTTTTTTATTAATTTTCGAATAAAGCCAAGGACAATCTACTAATAATGGAGCTTGCTTACCTTCAGCTGCAGTTTCCAATCTTTTATTTCTAAATTTCATTCTTTCTTCCTTTGGAAGATAAAGACGTTCATGTCCCCAAAAACTTGGTCCTTCAAAAGTTTCATGAGATTTCCATGTACTAGGATCGATTATTCGGCCACCCCATCCATTTTCAACAAAAAAACCTGATGGCGTAATTGAATAAAAAGAAGTCATGTAATCGTTTGTGTGTCTTCCCATTGTGTAAGCTATTGCGTTATCTTTATATTGTACCAAATCATAACCTTGTCCAACATCATCTAGACTATTGTATTCCACCATAAAATGATGAAAACCAATTTTCCCTGAACCAAATAATGCAAGACTGTGGTGACGACCGTTGATATGAAAAAAACATAATGAGATAGGTGTATGACTATAATCGCTAATTTTAAAACCTAATAGATCGCGATAAAAAGGCACAACTTTACCAAAATCTTTTACATGTAAAACAACATGCCCCATACCTAAAGCTCCAGTTTTAAAACCAGAAATTGGACGAGAAGGTTTAAATGGTTCGGTATCTTTCATTGGATTATAAACAAGTTCCACACGATTGCCTTGTGGATCATTAAAATGAATTAAATCTTTAACAAATCTTTTGTCTGAGTAAGATGAATTACCTAAAGTAACTTTAACGTTTTTTTTTTCAAGTTTTGCTGCAAAAGTTTGAAGATCTTCTTTTTTATCAACTTCAAAACCAACAAATGCTAAACTATCTCCAGTGTCTCCTGTTATCGCTAATCTTTGCTTATGATCATCCATTCGAAATGACAAAGTTCCCTTACCTCTATCGACTCTCTGCATTCCCAAACATTTTTCTGAATAGTCAGACCAGTCTTCAAGTTTATCTGAGTTAACGCCTATATAGCTTAATGCTTTTACTGCCATGAATTTATTATACTAGAAATTGTTTGAGCCCGCTATAGATAAGGCGGGCTCAAGTATTTTTATAATTTAGCCGTCAATTTTCTTAATGATTTGTCTTGCTCTTTTCAGAACACCAGCACCATCAAGTCCTTTGCCTTTCATTTCGGCTAACCAATCTTTTTCGATAGGTTTTAATATTCTCTTATACTTTGAAATAACCGCAGGAGACGCAACTGCAATTTCGTGTCCTGACGTACCAGCAACAACTTTTTTCATTTTTGCATTTTGTCTATCAATTAAATCTGCAGCCCAAGCGCTAAAAGCATGACCGCTGTTGTTGTCTATACATTTTTTTCCAACAGCATCTAAACTTTTGTACTTGTCTTTATTCATAATCAAACCGAATGTAGCATTCGTGATGTTTACTTCAGTGTGATATTTGGTTACTTCGAATAATTTAAACGAACCAACCGCTGTATAAGGAAAAGGAGTTCCATCTAGTACTCCTTTATTAAGAGCTTCATAAGTACCAGGAGCAGGAACTTTAACTCCAGTAGCGCCTAGTTTCTTAAGAATTGTACCAGCTATTTTGCTAGGTACTCTCATTTTTAAACCTTTTAAGTCAGATGGATCCATAACTTTTTTATTCTTCATATGGAATTGATACGCAGGATTAGAATGTAATCCAATTAGATGAATGCCTGACATTTCTTTATCAAGGTATCCTTCTTCATATAAAGTATTTAAAGCTGTAGAACCTGCCTTAGATGTTCTTGTAAGGAACGGTAATTCGATAACTGAACTTAAAGGAAACTGTCCTCCAATGTAACCGAGAACGGTCCATGAAATGTCTGCAACTCCTTTTGTTACGATATCGTATTGTTTAGGTGGACTACCTAAAACACCGCCGGCATACATTTTAACATTAACTTTTCCAGCAGCACATTTATTAACTTTTTCAGCCCACGCTCCAAGAATCTTGCTAGCGATAAAAGCTTTTGGTGGTTCAAAAGTTGCTAATTTAAGTTCAGTCGCAGATACTGAGCTGATCAAACTTAAAGAGAAAACTCCGAACAAAAAACCAATTAGTTTTTTCTTAATCATTTTTTCCCCCAAATAAATTAATTTATTGTTTTAGCTTAGCGTTAAATTTAGATTTTTTCATCCTTAATTATGTTTGAAAGTACACCAATTTCTGAGATTTCTACCTCAACTTGGTCTCCTTCTTTCATAAAAACAGGAGGTTTTCTCTTAAAACCAACTCCGCCTGGAGTTCCTGTAACTAAAACATCACCTGCTCGCCATGGAATAGCTTTGGAAATATATGAAATAAGAGTTGGAATATCAAAAATAAGTTGGCTTAGTTTTGCTTGTTGCATAACTTTTCCATTTAGTCGAGTTTGAATTGATAGTTTTGTATAGTCAGAAATATTTTCTGCTAAAACCATATGAGGACCAAAGCTTCCTGTCTTCTCGAAATTTTTTCCCATACCAAATTGCCTTGTATGTTGCTGCCAATCTCTAACTGTGCTTTCGTTGTAACAAGAGTATCCCACGATATGCTTTAAAGCATCTTCAGGTTTTATATGTTTGCCAGCTTCCCCCATTATTACAGCCATTTCGCACTCGTAATCTAAACTTGTTGAAACTTTTGGTCTTTGTATGGGTTGTTTATGTGCGGTCTGACTTTCAGGAACACGAAGAAATATAACTGGATTTTGTTCAACAGTTCGGCCGGTTTCTTTAACATGTTCACTATAATTTAAACCAACACAAATAATTTTACCTGGATTTGGTATGACTGGTAAATATTCAATTTGGTCTAAACTTATATTTCCTGGATTTTTTTTTGCATATTCTCTTGCTTCTCGAATTCCTTTGTTTGAAATAAGTTCTTTTAAGGTATTAGCCCCTTTTATTTTGCCCGTAAGATCTGTTAGGTTTTTATCATCAGAAATCCCAAATTTAGCCTGGCCTTTCTGTAAAAAAGAAACAAATTTCATAATCTATTTTGTGTGCCTTTATCTATTAAACTCTGTTAGGCTATATTATTCTTATGCAAATTAAAATAAATAAAATATTTGACTATGCGGCAATTGCATCTGGTTCAATTTTATTTTCTCTTGCAATATTAACTTTTTGTGATGTATTCGGTAGGCGTTTTTTAAATTCTCCCGTTGCAGGTACAATTGAAATTGTTGAGTTTGGAATAGCTTTGGTTGCCTTTTTTGCAATGCCAAGAGCTTTCTTTTTAAATGCACACGTTTCCGCTGATTTCATAAAAAATGTATCTATCACAAAGCTACAAACTTTTATTACCACTCTTCGATTTGTTTTGATGTTGATAATCATGTCTTTTGTAGCTTACGGAACTACTAAAGAAGCTTTTGCTTTTTTCAAAAATAACAGAGTAACTATTGATCTTGAACTAAGTTTTTATCCATTTTATTTCGCTTCGGCTATAGCAATGTGGCTTAGCGTATTAGCAATAATCCTTTGGTTTTTAAAAGCTATATCAGAAAGAAATAATCAATGAGTTTAGATCCGATTACTAGTGGGGCATTAGCGTTTGCAACCGTTCTAATCTTGATGGCACTAAATATTCCTATTGGCATTTCGATGCTGATAGTTGGTTTTACAGGTTTTGGATTTATAGTAGGTTTTGAACAAGCATTTTTTATTCTAGGAACAGCGCCATACGAAGCCGTATCAAAATATAGTCTTTCCGTCTTACCTTTCTTCGTATTGATGGGTAATCTTGCAAACAGAGCTAACCTTTCAAGAAATTTATATGACGCTGCGTATGCAGTTGTTGGTCATTACAAAGGTGGCCTTGCGATGTCAACGGTTGGTGCTTGTGCTGGTTTTGGAATGATTTGTGGTTCTTCTATTGCAACAGCAGCTACGATGTCTCAAATGGCTGCTCCTGAAATGAGAAGACATGGTTATAGTGATGCTTTAATAAGTGGTTCAATTGCATCTGGTGGAACTTTAGGAATTATAATTCCTCCAAGTGTCATTTTGGTTATTTACGCTTATCTAACTGAGCAGTCTGTTCAAAAACTTTTCTTTGCAGCTTTAATTCCAGGTTTGATCGCAGTTGTTTTATATATGATTGCCATTCGAGTTTATCTTTTAGTTTATCCTGACCAAGGTGGTTATGGAACTAAGATGCCTCTTAAAGAAAGAATCGCGGCACTTTGGAAAGTGTTTCCAATATTTTTAATTTTTGCAATCATAATGGGTGGACTTTATCTAGGTTTCTTTACTGCAACGGAAAGTGCGGCTGTTGGAGTAATTTTGGTAATGATTTTTGTTTTTTTAAGACGTCAATTAACTCTTGAGATGTTAAAGAATTCAGTGTGGGATACAATTAAAACTGTTGGAGCTTTATATCTTATTGTTGTGGGTGCTGCTGTCTTTAATGTTTTAATTACAGTAACCCAGTTACCTTTCACAGTTGTTGATTTTATAAATGATTTACAATTAAGTCCTCTCGGAATTATTTTGGTCATTTGTGCAATCTATTTAGTTCTTGGAACAGTTATGGATTCGCTTGCGATGTTGTTTTTAACAATACCTGTATTTTATCCAGTTATTGCTGATGCAGGAATTGATCCCATTTGGTTTGGAATTTTTGCTGTGATTGTTGTTGAGTTTGGTTTGATCTCACCTCCCGTTGGTATGAATTTATTTGTAATTAAAGGTGTTATGCAAAGAACTCCTCTTCAAACTATTTGGTTTGGAACTGTTCCTTTTTTAGTTACAGATATAATTAGACTTGCTCTTATTATTGCTTTCCCTGCGATATGTTTGTATCTTCCAAGTCTAATGATGGGTTAGTTTCTTTTATCTTTTATACATTTCATTAGAGCCATTCCTCTTTTCGTTTCATCTTTAATGTTAAGATTTTTAACCATTTTTTTACATTCCTTTGTATAAATAACATTAGCCTGTCTGTTGTTTGAAATGTATATGGAGAAAATGATAATTATTGAAGCAATTATTATTGAATAAAAAATTTTATTTTTTGTTTTCACGTTTACCAAACGCCTATCATTATTCCATCTTCTTTAGTGTAGTCTCTGTCTTTGAGAACAAATTCATCAGTTGCAGCTACTCTATTTTTTCTACTAACCAATCTTTGTAAAAGTAATTCTTTCATTTCATCTCTTGTTTTGGAATGTTTCGTTGATTGTCCAAGATCTTTAAATTCGTCTGGATCATTCTCTAAATCAAATAATTGAGCTGGAAATCCTTTGTAATAAATGTATTTCCATTTATCTGTTCTTAACATGTAAGCTCTTGCATCTGATGCTCCAAGCTTAAGTAATTTTCTAGCTTCGTTAAATGAGTAATCAATCTCGCTAAAAACTGAATTTCTCCATTTTTTTATCTTCTCTCCTTTAATAATTGGCATTAAAGAATTACCTTCTAAACGATGTTTGCTTGCTGGGCTTTCTACAGCATCCAAAAATGTTGGGAGAAGGTCAATTGCCTCTATGAAACGCTTTTCTTTATGTCCTCTTGTTTTATTTGCTGAATCGCTTGGGTCGTAAATAATCATTGGAACTTTAACGATTTGTTCGTGAAAGAATTCTTTTTCTCCCAGCCAATGATCCCCATGATAATCTCCATGGTCCGAAGTAAAAACAATCATCGTATCTTTCATATTTTCAGACTCTTCTAAAAATTTAAACAGTCTTCCTAAGTTATCATCGATTTGTTTAATTAATCCCATGTAACCTGTAAGCACAGTATTACGTACTTCGTCTCTAGAAAAAGTTTTAGAAACACTTGTTTCTATAAAAGCTTTATATACGGGATGAGCATTTTCTTTTTGAGATTCACTTCTGTGTACTGGATAAAATTGATTTTGAGAAAACATATTATGATACGGTGCAGGTGCCATGTAAGGCCAGTGTGGTTTTATATAAGATAAATGTAAGAACCACGGATTGTCTGAGCTTTCTTTTATAAATTCCATTGCTCTATTTGTCATGAATGCGGTTTCAGAATGTTTCTCAGGAATTCTTGCAGGTTTATTTGAATTTCTTAATTTCCATCCACTTAATATTTCTCCGTTCTTTCCTTCTGCAGAATTTGCCCAAGTATTCCATGGATTATCACCATCATATCCAAGTTTATTTAACCATGCATTATAAGACAAAGTTTTTTTTAATTTTTTGATTTGATTATTTGGATGAAGCCCATCGTCTCTTTCGTAAGGTTCAAAACCTGGTTCGCTAACTATTAAACCAATTTCTGTATCTTTGTTTATACCTAAACGTGCCATACCTTCAGCATCTGGTTTCATATGTGTCTTGCCAACTATTCCTGTTCTTATTCCCGATTGTCTTAAATAATCACCAATAGTTAATTCGCCGATTGGGAGTGGCACTTGATTCCAGGTAGAACCGTGACTGAAAACTGTTCTACCAGTATAATAAGAAGCTCTTGATGGACCGCACACCGGGGATTGGACATAAGCTGACTCAAATAAAATTCCTTTTTTTGAAAGATTGTCAATGTTTGGAGTTTTTAAATGAGGATGACCATAACAAGATAGATAATCCCATCTTAATTGGTCAGTCATAATAAATAAAATGTTACGAACCTTGCCCATATTATTTTATTCCAAATCTTAAACTTTTTTCAATTTTTTTTCCTTCAAGAGTTTTTAATTCAACTTTAACATCTTTATTTAACCTCATATCTTTATTGTTTTTCCACAAACCAGCTGCTAAGTGTATAATTCCGATTTTTTCATTAGGAAGAAAAGGTTCAACAAATGAATCATTTTTTGTATCATACTTTGGAAGTAAGTGACTAGTTATCCAATTGCACTTTAGAGGTAAGAATTCAACTTCAACATTGTCATGATAAACAGCAATATTAATTGCTAAACCTTCCGAGCCAAAAACTTTTCCTTTTGACAAGGTTTTTTTTAAATTTTTTTGCCAAACTTCCCAACATTTAGAATTTTTTTTCAAGGAAAAAACTCCGATATTTATATGTGGTGCAAAAGCTAATTTTCTGGAAATACTATCTTCAATGCCTGAAGCTTTAGCGTGTTTATAATTTTGTGACTTTATAATCGCAACCTTTCCCAGCAACCATTTAACCTTTGACATTATTCTATAACCTGGTCCTATACTTTGTGTAATTCCAAGTTTTCCATCGTCGCAAGCTCTAAAATAAAGATCTATGGCAGACCAAGAGTGAACCCAAGCGTCTGAGTCGATCCAAAGATATTTATCAAATTCGGGAAAATAATTTGGTAGGAACGCTCTAGAAACTTGGCTCTTTAACCATTCTTTCCCTACAACTTTATACCCGGGAATTTCAATGTCCCAGTTTGCTTTTTTAATTTTATAAACTTTATTTTTTAAAAAATTAATTTGTTTTTCAGATAATCCTGCATCCAAAATACATATTGATACATCTTCACTTTCTTTATGAGTTTTAATTGAGTCAATCAATTCATTTAAAAGCTCAAAATAATTAGCATCAGCCATTGTAACTATTGCTTTGGACTTCATTTAATATTCTCCTTCATTCAATCCAATTTTGATATTTTGTTAAATTCTTTTGTATATATTCTGGTAACTCATTATTTTCGGTTACTATCAATTGTTGTCCACCTTCAAACTTTGATTTTTTCATGTCCGCTGAAAGATTATAAACAGGTTCTTTGTTTTTCATCATTTCCTGGATTTTTTTTCTTCCTAAAGGATTAATATCGTATTCTCTATGATGTAAATATGAAGTAAGCTTTTTTTCAATATTTTCTGCTGACTTTAAATATGAGAAGTGCCAGCCTCCATTATCTATAAAACAAATATCATTGTATTTATTTTTTGAAAAGAGAATATCTAGTCTCCATAATGGATATTTCCTATCTTTAATATTTCTTAACCATTGAGGTGTTTTTAGATTAAGTTTTTTGCATGCTTTTGTACCAAACCAATCAAAAGATTTTAGTTTAAGATTAAATTTATAATAAAATAACTTCTGTTTGAAAAAAATTAATTTATTTTTTATTTTTTTTAAATTATTTGTTTCTAAATTTGGTATTTCATCTAGATCAGAAATCATAATTATGTCTTCTGGCTCAGCTTTTTCTACACCCCTGCTTATACAATTTCTCTGAAAATTTTCCCTTTTAGCGGCATTTAAAATGTATTTAGAATTTTTTTCATCATCTGTATCGCCTGAACTTATTTTAAGAATATTGTCTGGCTGCTGATCAGCAACTATATATAAAATTTTATCTTTAAATTTTTTATACTTATTAATATCAAATAATAAACTTCTTTTTTCTCCGCTATGAGTATAGGGGCTTTCAACAATGACAAACTTATCGACATAAGTATTTAAATAGTTTAAACGAAAATCTAAAAGCATTTCTTCATCAAAAAACATAAAACAGTCGTAAATTTTCATCTTACTCTAACTTTGCTTTTTCTTAATAAAATTTTGATATCTAAATCTTTGTAGCCACAATCTTTGTAGCCTTGTATGATTAAATTTAAATATCTTTTGCTGGGCGAAATAAACTTCGTTTTTTTTGGCATATAATAAAACATTACTTTTCTTCCTGAGAGTTTAAAGTATTTCTTGATATAAACGTTGGGAAAATCTTCATATACATCTAATTTTTTCTCATCCTTCTTGCTTATTTTATATATTGCTCCCAAAACCAAGCTATTTTTTTTTCTTTCTACATCTGCAACTCCTCCTCCATAATACATGTGTCTAAAATTAATTTTATAACCTCTTAACTTGTGACATCTAATGTACTTAGAATCTTTACATCGTCTTTTCATTTGTTTTCTGTAAAGATTACTTCCGAAAGCAAAATAAAGCATTAAGCACCTCTAAAAATTTGTATTTTTTTATTTCTTAACATCTTAATAATAGCTTTGTGGCAAGATTGTAAGCTAATTTTTTTTTCAGATCTTATAACAATTGAAACACCTATTTTTCCTAGTCTAAAAAAAGGATAGCTACCTATCTCAACAAATTTTCTGTATTTTTTTTGAATACTTTCCAATTCCCTTGCAATATTGCTTTCGATTGTCTGAATGCTTATTGTTTGACTATAAATTTTAATTCCTGGTTTTAAATATTTTTTCAAATTTCCGCTCATAGATTTTAGTATTGAGGGAACGCCTGGAAGGCATATAACATTTTTAACAACAAAGCCTGGGGCTGCACTTGACGGGTTAAAAACTAACCTGGATCCCTGTGGCATTTTTGCCATTTTTTTTCTTGGATCGTTAAAGTTTTTTTCTCCGTAATATTTTTTTAATATTCTGTAAGCTTCTTTGTGATAGGTATATTTTTTTTTGAAAGCTTTTGATATTGATCGCGACGTAATATCGTCATGTGTTGGTCCTATTCCACCTGTAGTTAAGACATAATCATAGCTTTTACTTAAAGCTAAGACGCTTTTTATTATTTTACTTTCAATATCTGGTACAATTCTAACCTCTGGAACCTTTATTCCTAAACTATTGTTCAACCACAAGGCTAAATAAGAAACGTTTTTATCTGACGTTCTTCCTGATAAAATTTCATTACCAATAACTAAGATTGCAGCAGTAATTTTTTTACTTTTTCTTACCATAATTTGATAATATTAAAAAAATGGATTTTGAGAACGAATTAATACCAGGAGTTTTAATAAAAAGATACAAGCGATTTTTTGCCGATATTAAGTTAAAAAATAAAATTATTACCGCTCACTGTCCAAATCCTGGATCAATGTTTAAACTTCTTGATCAAGGGAATCCTGTTTGGATAACAAAATCCAACAATGAAAAAAGGAAATTGAAATACACTCTTCAAATTATCGAGGTTAATAAAATAAAATTTTGTGTAAATACCCATATAACAAATAAAATAGTTCAAGAATCTCTGGAAAAAAAATTAATTAAAGATTTAGTAGAATATAGTCTTATTAGACCAGAAAAAAAATTTGGAGCTAATACCAGATTTGATTTTCTTTTACATAATACAAAAAAAGATAAAAAGGCATTTCTTGAAGTAAAAAGCGTATCCCTTAACAGAAAAGAGTCCCACGCCGAATTTCCTGACGCTGTAACAAGTAGAGGTAAAAAGCATTTGGAAAGTCTCATGGCTGCAAATAAACAGGGATATGAAAGCTATCTGATGTTCCTAATTCAAATAGAAAAATGTAAATCTTTTGGTATTGCTTCAGATATTGATCCTGAATATTATGAAGTTTTTAAGGATGCATTAAAAAAAAACGTTAAAGTGCTTTGTTATGATTGTAAATTTTCTAACAAAGGAATAGAAATAAATAATAAATTAAATATATTATTTGATGAAAAATAGCACTATCGAATCATTTTCGGGGATCAGAAAGGCTGGGTCCATAGCATCTGCAGCTCTAGATGAAGTTACAAAAATAATTAAACCTGGAATAAAAACTAACGAAATCGATAAAATTTGTTTTGAATTTATCAATGATAACGGAGCTTACTCCGCTCCATTGTTTTACAGGGGTTTTCCCAAGTCCTGTTGTACATCTCCTAATCATATTGTTTGTCATGGAATTCCAAAAGATAAAGTTTTGAACGAAGGTGATATTGTAAATGTTGATGTAACTGCAATTAAAGATGGTTGGCATGGCGACACAAGTAGAATGTTTTTTGTTGGCGATGTTTCTGTAAAAGCTAAAAAATTAGTATCAACTACTTATGAGTCCATGAATAAAGCTATAAAAATTCTTAAAGATGGAATTCATATTGGTGACATAGGCCATACAATTCAAAAACATGTAGAGTCACAAGGTTTCTCAGTTGTTAGAGATTTTTGTGGCCATGGTATTGGAAAAATTTTTCATCAGCTTCCTAATATTTTACATTTTGGTGAACCTAAATCTGGGGAGAGGCTTAAATCTGGCATGGTATTTACTATAGAACCAATGATAAATGAAGGAGAATACGGTACAAAATTATTAAATGATGGTTGGACTGCGGTTACTAAAGATAAAAAATTATCAGCGCAATTTGAACACACTGTTGGTATAACTGATGAAGGCTATGAAATATTTACTCTATCAAAAAAAGGTTTAGATTTTCCACCATATCAAACATGATTGAAAGATACTCAAGAAAAGAATTAACAGAAATTTGGCAAGATTCAAATAGATATAAAATCTGGCTAGATGTTGAATTAGCTGCTGCAGAAGCTATGGAAAAATTAAAAATTATACCGAAAGGTATAGTTAAAAAAGTTAAATCTAAATCAAAAATTAATGTAGAAAGAATTAATAAACTAGACGGCAAACTAAGACATGATGTCATAGCATTCTTAACCTCTATAACAGAAAAAGTTGGAAAAGAAGGAAATTTCTTGCATAAAGGAATGACTTCTTCGGATATTTTAGATACATGTTTTAATTTGCAACTGAAGCAGTCTGGATTAATTTTATTAAAAGATTTGCAGGAACTTAATAGCTCTATCAAAAAGCAAGCTATGAAACACAAATATACTTTGTGTATAGGAAGAAGTCACGGTATTCATGCTGAGCCTACTACATTTGGATTAAAACTACTTACTTTTTATGAAGAATTTTCTAGAAATCATAAACGTTTGGTTAATGCAATAAATGAAATTTCCACATGTGCTATCTCTGGTGCCGTTGGAACGTTTGCTAATATTGATCCAAGAGTAGAAAAATATGTTGCTCAAAAATTAAATTTAAAAATTGAGCCTATATCAACCCAAATTATACCAAGAGACAGGCATGCTTACTTTTTCTCTGTTCTTGGAATTATAGCCAGTTCAATAGAAAGATTTGCTGTTGAAATTAGACATCTACAAAGAACTGAAGTTGCTGAGGTTTATGAATTTTTTAAAAAAAAACAAATGGGATCATCTGCCATGCCACATAAAAAAAATCCTGTGCTTAGCGAAAATCTAACAGGTTTAGCAAGATTGGTAAGGGCTAGTGTTATACCAGCTCTTGAAAATGTTGTGCTTTGGCACGAAAGAGATATCTCTCACTCAAGTGTAGAAAGGAATATCGGTCCTGATACAACAATAACTTTAGATTTTGCTTTGAATAGACTGAATGAAATTGTCAAGTCCATGGTAATAAATTCTAGTAATATGAAAAAGAATTTAGATATAACCAAAGGTCTATTTTTTTCTCAAAGAGTGCTGTTGGAGCTGATATCTAAAGGCTTAAAAAGAGAGAAAGCTTATAGAATTGTTCAAAAATGTGCCTTAAAATCTCTTGAAGAAAATGACTCTTTTTACGAGAGTTTGCTAAGAGATAAAACTGTAATGGATAAAATACCTGTTAATAGTTTAAAAAAATTATTTGATTTTAGTTATCACACAAGAAAAATTGATGTAATTTTTAAAAGAGTTTTAAAAAGATAAGATAATGAATAAAGGAAAAAAACTTTACGAAGGAAAAGCAAAAATCATATACGAGACCAAGGAAAATGGTCTAGCTGTCCAACATTTTAAAGATGATGCGACAGCCTTTAATAATAAGAAAAAAGCTACTGTTGAAGGTAAAGGAGTTCTGAATAATAGGATATCAGAACATATTCTTCAAAATTTAAATCAAGTTGGTATTAAAACCCATCTAATTAAAAGATTAAACATGAGAGAGCAATTAATCAAGCTAGTCGAAATTATACCGATAGAAGTTATAGTTAGAAATATAGCTACAGGCTCTTTGACAAAAAGACTTGGTATAACTGACGGTACAATCTTAGAAAAACCTTTATTAGAATTTTGTTACAAAAAAGATGAACTAGATGATCCATTAGTTGCAAAGGAACATATCTTAGCTTTTAATTGGGCAACAGAAAACGAAATAAAAACTATTGAAGATATGACTTTTAGAATAAATGATTTTATGTCTGGTATGTTTAGAGGTATTGGAATTAAACTTGTAGACTTTAAATTAGAATTTGGAAGACTGTGGAATGGAGATAAGAAAGAGATTATTCTTGCAGATGAAATAAGCCCTGACACTTGCAGACTTTGGGATATAAAAAGTGAGAAAAAATTAGATAAAGATAGATTTAGAAAAGATCTGGGAAATATTATACAGGCCTATCAAGAAGTTGCGAGAAGACTAGGAATCGTACCTGAACAAACCAATATAAGTGAAGTAAACTTTAAAAAACCTACATCAATAAGTATTAAGAAAAAATAAATTGAAATTTGCAGTAACAGTCACTTTGAAAAAAGATGTGCTAGACCCCCAAGGTAAAGTGGTTGGTCAAACAATAAAAAATATGGGTATTAAAAATTTAAATCAGATAAGACAAGGAAAATTCTTTGAGATAGAAATGAATGAAAAAGATTCTATGAAAGCTGAAAGTCAGGTTAAAGAAATGTGTGAAAAATTACTGGCGAATCAAATTATTGAGGATTTTAAAATTAAAAAAGCAGAATGAAATCATCCGTTATAGTTTTTCCAGGTTCAAATTGTGACAGAGACATAGCTGTTGTGTTAGAAAAATTACAATTTAAAAATACAATGGTATGGCATAAAGAAACTGAATTGCCAAAATCTGATCTAATAGTTGTCCCTGGTGGTTTTTCTTATGGAGATTATCTTCGTTCAGGAGCTATTGCAGCAAAATCAAATGTTCTATCTGAAGTAACTGCACAGGCTAATAAAGGAACTTTAATACTAGGAGTTTGTAACGGTTTTCAAATTTTAATAGAATCAGGTTTGCTTAAAGGAGCTTTGCTAAGAAATATTGGTTTAAAATTTATATCTAAGAATGTTTTTATAAAAATAATATCAAACAAGAATAAGTTTTGTAATAAATACAAAAAAGATCAAGTAATTGAATTAAATATAGCTCACAACGAAGGAAATTATTTCACAAGCAAAGATCATTTAAAAGAACTTGAAGATAACGATTTGATTGCATTTAAATATAGTAACAAAAAAGGTGAAATTCTTAATGAATCAAATCCTAATGGTTCAATAAAAAACATTGCAGGTATTTTAAATAATAATAAAAATATTTTAGGCATGATGCCTCATCCTGAAAGAATGGCTGACAAGCTTTTGTCTGGTGAGGATGGTTTAGATTTATTTTTAAGTATAATGAGTTAGAAAATATGTCAAATTTTTTTAAAAAAAAGAGAGTAACAATAACAGGGGGGCAAGGCTTTTTGGGCCAATTCATTAAAAAAAATTTAGAAAAAAAAGATTGTAAAGAGATATCTGTAGTTAAACATAAAGAATATAATTTGGTGTCAATGGAAGATGTTAAAAAAATGTATCGTGATCAAAAACCAGATATAGTTTTTCATTTGGCTGCTACAGTTGGTGGTATAGGAATTAATAAAAAAAATCCTGGAAAGTTTTTTTATGAAAACGTTATGATGAATCTCCAAGTTATTCATGAAGGATATTTAAATGGTATTGAAAAAATTATTTCTGCTGGATCTGTATCTTCGTATCCGGCTAACACTCCTTTGCCTTTTAATGAAAAAAATTTATGGAATGGTTTCCCTGAAGATGGTGCCTCATCTTACGGAATAGCAAAGAGAATAATTCATACTCAATCCACAGGCTATAGAGAACAGTACAAATTCAATTCTATTCTCTTGTTGTTAACAAACCTCTACGGACCAAACGATAATTTTAATCCTAATTCTTCACATGTAATAGCATCTTTGATAAAAAAATTTTATGATGCCAAAATTAAAAATAAAAAAGAAGTTGTAGTTTGGGGAACTGGAGAAGCTACGAGAGATTTTTGCTTTGTAGAAGATGTTGCTGATGGAATTATACTTGCTGCTGAAAAATATAATCACACAGATCCAGTAAATTTAGCATCAGGAAAAGAAACTACAATTAAAGAAATTGCGCTAAATATAAAAAAAAATATAGGTTTCCAAGGAGAGATAATATGGGATACCAAAATGCCTACTGGTCCTAAAAGAAGAGTGGTGGATATTTCTAAAGCAAAAAAAGAATTTGGATTTAAGATCAAAACCTCAATGAAGGATGGAATTAAAAAAACAATTGATTGGTATATTAAACAAAATGAAAAAAATACTTCCTAACGATTACAATTTTATTTTACCCTATTCTCCTGAAAGCTTATTTAGATTAGGAACCAACAAAGATGGAGGTTATGTAATTGACAAAAAAATTGTTGATAGAACAAATATTTTAGTAAGTTTTGGTATGGGGGATGAATATTCTTTTGAAGATGACTTCCTAAAAAAAGATATGAACAATAAAGTTTTTATTTTTGACTATTCCGTTAGCCATATTTTTTATATTAAAGAAATTATGAAAAATATAAGAAGAATTTTAAAATTTAAAAAAAGATATAAAGAATTAAAGGATGTATTAAAATCTTATTCAAATTTTAAAAAATTTATTAACAGAGAAAGAGTATATTTCTTCCCTAAAAAAATTACTAGAGATGTAATAAATAAAGAAGATATAAATATTTCAAAAGTTTTTGAGGAATTTAAACTAAATCCTGAACAGGAAATAACTTTGAAAATAGATATAGAAGGTAGCGAATACGATATAATTGACGATATATTGTCTTATGAAAAACATATTGGGCAAATAGTGATGGAATACCATGATATCCACAAAAACAAGAATATTTTTTTTGATCATATGAGAAAATTTCAGAAATTTTTTAACATTATTCACCTGCATGGAAATAATTATAGAGAATTAAATGATGATGGTTTTCCAATAAATATTGAGGTTACTTTTTGTAAAAAAAAATATATTGGGGTGTCTTGTAAAAAATCTTATACTTTTCCAATAGAAAAATTAGATTACCCCAACAATCCAAAATTACCAGATTTACAAATTGAATTCCAAAAAAATTAATTAATTTTAAAATTAATGAAAATTGACGAAAAAATTATATCATCACATGGTTTAAAAACAGAGGAATACTCTAAGATAAAAGAACTTTTAAATAGAGATCCTAATATTTTGGAGTTAGGAATTTTTTCTGCAATGTGGAATGAACATTGCTCATATAAATCCTCTAAAATACATTTAAAAAAATTACCAACAAAAAATAATATTGTAATTCAAGGTCCGGGTGAAAATGCAGGTGTTATAGACATTGGGGATGACGATGCAATAGTTTTTAAAATTGAAAGTCACAATCATCCATCTTTTATAGAGCCTTATCAAGGGGCTGCTACAGGTGTTGGGGGTATTTTAAGAGATGTTTTTACTATGGGAGCTAGACCGATTGCCTTGATGAACTCCATTCATTTCGGTGAACCTAAAAATGAAAAAACTCAGAATCTATTAAATGGCGTAGTTTCAGGTATAGGAGGTTATGGGAATTGTATTGGAATACCGACTGTTGGAGGAGAGATAAAATTTAATAAAACATACAATGAAAATATATTAGTTAACGCAATGGCTATAGGGTATGCCAAAAAAAATAAAATTTTTTACTCAAAAGCGAAGGGTTTAGGTAAATCGGTTGTTTATGTAGGTTCAAAAACTGGAAGAGATGGAATTCATGGGGCAAGTATGGCATCTGCAGAATTTGATGAAAATTCTGAGAAAAAAAAACCAACTGTTCAAGTTGGGGACCCATTTACAGAAAAGCTTTTATTAGAAGCTTGCTTGGAATTAATGAAGGATGAATCAATTATATCGATTCAGGATATGGGTGCAGCTGGTTTAACCTCATCAAGTGTTGAAATGGCATCAAAAGGTAAATTGGGTATTGAACTTGATTTAGATAAAATTCCTTGTCGAGAAAAAAATATGTCTCCTTATGAAATGATGTTGTCTGAAAGCCAGGAAAGAATGTTAATTATTTTGAACAATGGTAAAGAAAATAAAGCTAGAAAAATTTTTAATAAATGGGATTTAGACTTTGTTGTAATTGGAAAAACTAATGATACCAACAATCTTTCTTTAAGATTTAAAAATAAAAAAGTTGCTGAAATACCAATAGAAGCTTTGGCTGATAAAGCACCTTTGTACGATAGAAAATCAACTAATCCCAAAATATCAAAAAAAAAACTAAATACTAAAGATTTTAAAAACATTAAAATTGAGGATGCGTTAATTAAAATTTTGTCCTCTGCAAACTATTCAAAAAAAGACTGGGTTACTGATCAATACGATCAAATAGTAATGTGCGATACAATACAAAAATCTGGTGGTGATGCTGCAGTTGTAAGAATTCATAACAAAGATAAAGCAATAGCAATATCTGTTGACTCATCGGCAGAGTATTGTAAGGGAAATCCAAAAATTGGAGGGAAACAAATTGTTTGTGAAAATTGGAGAAATTTAGTTTCAGTTGGAGCAAAACCTTTGGCTATAACAAATTGTTTAAATTTTGGAAGTCCAGAAAAACCGAATGTAATGGGTGAATTTATAAATTGTATTGATGGAATAAAAGAAGCTTGTGAATTTTTAGATTTTCCAGTGGTTTCTGGAAATGTTTCCTTTTATAACGAGACAAATACCAAAAGTATAAACCCAACTCCTGTCATTGGTGGAATTGGTTTAATAAATGACCTTAAAAAAATAATAAGCATGGAAACAAAAAAAAATAAAAATTTAATAATGATTATTGGAAAAACTTTTGGTCATTTGGGAAAAAGTGCTTTTGCAGAAGAAAATTTGGGTTTTTCTGATGGAGTTCCTCCTGAAATAAACCTTCAAAATGAAAAAAATAATGGTTTAACAATTCTAAAATTGATTAGAGAAAATTTAGTAGAGTCAGTACACGATATCTCCTCGGGTGGAATACTGGTTTCTCTTGCTGAAATGTGTATTGGTTCAAAACTGGGGATGAAAATTAAAAAACCAAAAGATTTAGTAAATTCTATTGAATACTTTTTTGGTGAGGATCAAGGAAGATATTTGATAGAAATTAGTCCAGATAATCTTCAAAAAATTAACATATTCTTGAAAAAAAATAACATTTATGGAGAAATTATTGCTGAAGTACAAAATGACGCTTTTGAATTAGAAAAAGTGTTTAGTTTAAGTGTTGAGAAACTTTGTAAATGCAATAATCAATGGTACTATAATTATAATGCCATTAACAAAAAATGAATTGGAAAAAATGATTAAAGAAGCTTTTCCGGATGCGATAATTGTTTTGGAAGATTCTCAGGGTGATAATAATCATTATTCTGCTAGAATTTGTACTGAAGCTTTTAACGGTAAAACAAAAATTGAACAGCATAAAATGGTTTACAAAGCTTTGAAAGGTAAAATGGGAAATGAGTTACATGCTCTTCAATTAGAAACTATGGGAAAATAAATGAATATAAATGAACAAATAAAAAATGTAATTAGTCAAAATGATATATGTCTTTTTATGAAAGGGACACCTGAAGCTCCTAAGTGCGGTTTCTCTCTGGCTGTTTCAAACATATTAAAAACTTTCAATATTAAATTTCACTCAGTCGATGTTTTAGCTAACGATGAAATTAGAAATGGAATTAAAGTTTATAGTGATTGGCCAACTATTCCACAATTATATCTAAAAGGTGAATTCGTCGGTGGTTGCGATATAGTTAAAGAAATGTTTGAAAAAGGCGAACTAAAAGAAGTTCTTAAAAAAAAGTCTTTAATATAAAAACTAAGCTTATTATCTTGAATAATATTCAATTACCAACTTAGGTTCCATAACAACTGGATAAGGAATCTCAGAAAATTTAGGAACTCTGACTAACTTTGCAGTTTTGTTCTTAATATCTGACTGAATATATTCTGGGACATCTCTCTCTTTACTTACAAGACACCCTTCAATAATAGTTAATGATTTTGATTTATCTTTTATTTCTATCAAATCGTTCTCTTTGACTGAATAGCTAGAAATGTTTACTTTTTTTTTATTAACTCTTATATGGCCATGATTAATTAGTTGTCTAGCAGAAAAAACTGTTGGGGCAAATTTTGCTCTGTACACAACTGTATCCAATCTAGTTTCTAGCAGACCTACTAAATTTTCAGTAGTGTCCCCTCTTTTTTTAATGGCTTTTCTATAAATATTTCTGAATTGTCTTTCGTTAATATTGCCGTAATACGATTTAAGTTTTTGTTTTGCTATAAGCTGAACACCATAATCAGTTGGTTTTGATTTTTTACTTTGACCATGCTGACCAGGTTGATAATTACGAGTATTAAATGGGCTTTTTGGACGACCCCATAGATTAACCTTTAATCTCCTATCAACTTTATGTTTTGCATTAACTCTTTTTGTCATAAAAAAAACGTTTATAGTCTTTATAATATATTTGTCAATTGTTCTTATAACTTGCTAAAAACACTGGATAAAATCCTTAATTCCTTGTTGCTTAACTGAGTTCTTCCAAAAATATTTCTAAGGTTAATAAGCATTGTCTTTTTCTTTTCTCTTGGTGAAAAAAATCCTTTTTTTTCTAAACGACTTTCAACAAAACTAACAAATGTGTTAAGTTTTGCCTTGCTTATAACGTTGATTAATTTTTTTTCTTTTTTAAAATAACTTGGTTTTAAGTTTTTAAATATTTCATAACAAATTAGAATTATGCTGTGAGAAAGATTAATAGACTCAAAATTTTTATTTACTGGAATTTTAAAAATATAGTTTGAATATGATATATCTTCATTAGATAAGCCTGAGGCTTCAGGACCAAACATGATTCCAATTTTCTTTTTTTTATTTTTTTTAATACTTTGAATGAATTGATTAAAAGATAGGTGTCTTTTATTTATATCTCTTCTTCTTGCTGAAGAAGCATAAACAATATCATATTTATTTATAGCATCTTTGATATTCAAATATACTTTTGTTTTACTAAGAATATCTTTTGCTCCCACGGATGTTGCTGTTGCTTTTTTATTTGGCCATGTTTCTTTGGGACTAACCAGGTCTAAAGTCTTAAAACCAAAATTTTTTAATCCTCTAGCAGAAAAACCAATATTTTCAGGTAACTGAGGTTTTACAAGAAGAAAACCAATTTTGTTAATCATTTGCTGGAGCTTTTTCTTTGTACAGTTTATAATCCAAGCTATCAATTAAAGCTTTAAAAGATGCATCAATTATATTTGGAGATACTCCTATCGTGAACCAATTTTTTCCATCTTTGTCAGTACTTTCTATAGAAACACGTGTTGTTGCATTTGTTCCAGTATTTAAAATTCTTACTTTGTAATCTACTAACTTTAAATCCTTTAAGTATTTTGAATATTTCCCAACTTTATCAACGTTAGACCTAATAGCATTATCCAATGCATTAACTGGTCCATTACCTGAGCCTTCGCAAATAATTTCTTTTCCATCAACCAGTATATGGGCTTTCGCAAAAGAATTTATTTTATCTTTTGAATCTCTTTTTACAGAAACATCATACTTTGAAATAGTTAAGTACTTTGGTATTTCTCCTAAAAGACGTCTTGCCAACAATTCAAAGGAAGCATCTGCTCCATCATAAGAATAACCTGCAAATTCTCTGTCCTTTACCTCGTCGAGTAAACTTTGGACTTTTGGATCATTTTTATCAATTTTTATTCCGTACTTTTCTAATCTAGACATAATATTAGATTTTCCCGACTGGTCAGAAACAATAATATTTCTAAAGTTTCCAACTAAATTTGGATTTATATGTTCGTAAGTTTTTGGATCTTTTGTAACTGCTGATACGTGGAGACCACCTTTGTGTGCAAAAGCTGATGCACCCACATAAGCTGAATGTCGATTAGATTTTCTATTTAATATTTCATCTAATAATCTAGAGCATTCTGTTAATGTTTTCATTTTATCTTTAGAAATTCCTATTTCAAAATTCTTGCTGAAACTTTCTTTTAAAACTAAAGAAGGAATTACTGACATTAGGTTTGCATTACCACATCTTTCTCCTAATCCATTAATTGTACCTTGAACTTGACGAACTCCTGACAATACGGCTGTCAAAGAATTAGACACAGCATTTTCTGTATCATTGTGAGCATGTATTCCAAGATTTTTACCAGGGATAACTTTGCCAACTTTTAAAATAATCTCCCCAACTTCGTGTGGAAGTGTTCCACCATTTGTATCACAAAGAACGATCCATCTTGCTCCTTCATCATAAGCGGTTTTTATACAGCTTAAAGCATATTCTGGATTATTTTTGTAACCATCAAAGAAATGTTCGGCATCAAACATGAACTCTTTTTTCTCTTTAATAAATAGTTTTGCGGACTCTTTGATATTCTCTAAATTTTCTTTTTTAGTTATCCCTAAAGCTACATCAACATGAAAATCCCATGACTTTCCTACTAAACAGACAGCGGGTGTATTTGAATTTAAAACTGCAGACAATCCGGGATCGTTTTGGGCACTTCTTCCTGCTTTTTTTGTCATTCCAAAAGCTGTTAGGATAGTGCTTCCTAATTTTGGCGGTTTATTAAAAAAAGTTGTATCTAAAGTATTGGCTCCGGGCCATCCACCTTCTAAATAATCAACGCCAAGATCTGATAATGCTTTTGCTATTTTATTTTTATCATCAAGAGAAAAATTAACTCCTTCTGTTTGAGCTCCATCTCTCAAAGTAGTATCAAAAATATATATTTTTTCTTTACCCATATTTACTTAACAAAAGTTCCGTTTTTATAATCCTGAACAGCTTGAAGAATTTCTTCCTTGGTATTCATAACAAATGGACCTCCCCGAGCTATTTGCTCACCAATAGGTTTTCCAGCGATGAATAAGAACTCACTGTTTTTCGTAGCTTTGATCTTAAGAATATCACCTCTATTTAAAAGAATTAAATTTGAATTTTCAGTTTTTGAATGCTTTTCGTTACCTACTTTTAGTTCACCTTTTAGTAAATAAATAAATGAGTTATGTCCTGAGGGAACGCTTGTTTTAAACTCTTTATCTATATTTAATTTAATATGAAAGTAAATTGGCTCAACATTATGCCCTTTTTCAGGACCTTCAACATTTTCATATTTGCCAGCAATTACTTTAACTATTTTTTCATTATCTTTATGGACTCCTATTTGATCAGCATTAATAAAGCTATAAACGGGTTTGTTTTTTTTTAATTTTGCTGGCATATTAATCCAAAGTTGGAAGCCTAAAAGTTTACCAGCAGACATTGCTGGCATTTCAGAGTGAATAATTCCTCTTCCAGTTTTCATCCATTGCACTGCCCCAGCAGTCATTTTACCTTTAGAGCCTGTGCTATCCTCATGTTGAAATGCACCATTTAGCATGTAAGTAACTGTCTCAATGCCTCTATGTGGATGAGGAGGAAATCCTGCAATATAATCATCTTTGTTTTCAGATCCGAACTCATCAAGCATTAAGAATGGATCAATATAGTCTGCTTCAGGTGTACCGATACTTCTCTTTAATTTTACACCAGCACCATCTGAGGTTTCAATTGCTGTTATAATTTTTTTGATTTCAATATTGCTCATTTGTACCTCCAAGCTGTCTTGTTGCCTTTGTCTTCAATAATTATTCCGTCATTTTCTAATTCTTTTCTTAGACTGTCTGCTAATTTATAATCACCTTTTTCTCTAGCATTTTCTCGATCTTTGATTTTACTTTTAATTGTTTTTTCATCAATTTTTGACTTTGTTTTTTTAAATTTTTTCCATGTTTCTATGTCTTCTTCTAATAGGCCAATGAGCCTACATCCTGAAAGAAAAAGTTTTTGTGAAACTTTATCCCCTTTAGAAGCTTTATCGTAAAGCAAATGTAATTTTGATATATAGCCCGGAGTATTTATATCTTCCAAAAGTGGTTTTAATAAATCATCATCTAATTCATCTTGTGTGGTTTTTTCAAACTGTGTGTACCATTTATCAAGAGTATTTTGACTTTCCTTAATTAAATTTTCATTCCAATCCAAAGGTTGTTTGTAATGGGTGCTCAACAATGCAAGTCTAATAACCTGTCCATTGATTGTTCCTCTCATTTGTTCAATAGAAACAACGTTCCCTAGAGATTTTGACATTTTTTCTTTATTAAAAGTAACATAACCATTGTGTAACCAATAGTTTGCAAATTTATCTGTTTTGTTTGCACAGCATGATTGCGCAATCTCATTTTCATGATGAGGAAAAACAAGATCTAATCCTCCTCCGTGAATATCAAAATTTTTTCCAAGAAATTTTTCGCTCATAACAGAACACTCTAAGTGCCAACCAGGTCTTCCTCTTCCCCATGGTGAATCCCATCCTGGATCTTCCGGTGTTGATGGTTTCCAAAGAACAAAATCAAGTGGATCTTTTTTTGATTTTGAGATTTCTACTCTTGCTCCAGCGACTAATTCTTCTGGATTTTTTTTGGATAATTTTCCGTAATTTTTAAATGAATTTACAGAAAAATAGACATGCTTATCTTTTTCATAAGCATTTTTATTTTTTAATAGTTTCTCGGTCATAGCAATCATACCTTTGATATGCTCTGTCGCTTTTGGTTCAAAGTTTGGTTTAAGACAATTTAAATATTTACAATCATCATGAAAGCTTTTTGTGGTACTTGTTGTAAGCATATCTATAGGTACGTTATTTTTTTTTGATGACTCAATAATCTTATCGTCAATATCGGTTATATTTCTGACATAAGTCACTTTATTTTTACCAAAAATCTTTAATAGAATTCTGTATAAAACATCAAAAACAATTAACGGTCTTGCATTTCCTATGTGCGGAAAGTCATATACTGTTGGACCACAAACATACATGCCTACTTTATCTTTGTTGATTGGAACAAATTTTTCTTTTTGTCCAGAAAGTGTATTAAAAATATTTAATTCTTTATTCATCATCCATCAAACAAACAGGTATAGGTTTCATTTTATGTAAATTTTTTTTTCTAATCTCAAGATATTTGTTATAATCTTTGCTTGCTTTATCTTTCATTGCTTTTTCTAATTCTTCATAAGACATTCCTAACTGCTTAACATCTGTTCTGCCATCGTCCCAAAGTCCGTCTGTTGGTTCTGCATCTAGTATTTCTTTTGTAATACTAAGTGATTTGCCCATTTCCCAAACCTGGGTCTTTGTACAGTCAGCTATTGGTGAAATATCAACTCCACCATCTCCATATTTTGTATAAAAGCCAACACCAAAATCCTCTACCTTATTTCCAGTTCCTACAACTATTCCATTATTAGCTGCTGCAGCTTGATAAAGAGATGTCATTCTTAGTCTTGCCCTAGAATTAGCCATGCCATGATCATTTTCAAATTTTGATAAACTTTTTTTAAATGATAAGAAAACTTCATCAAGTTCAATTGTGTGGCCTTCTACATTGCTAAATTTATTTTTTAACCATTCTTGATGTTTTAAGCTCAGATCATGCTGTTCTTTAATCTGTTTAATAGGCATTGAAAGAACAATGGTTTTTTTTCCTGTCAAAGCACAAAGTGTGCTGGTTACAGAAGAATCTATACCTCCAGATATTCCTATGACTAATGCGCTAGCTTCTTTTGGCATTGACTTACAATAGGATAGTATCCAATTTTTAATTTTGTTTATTCTGTCTAAAGTTTGCATAATTTTACTATCATCTAATTAATAGACCTTAGTAATTATTTTTCAATTACTAAGATACTGCCTGAATAATGTTTTTAGAATATTGGGAGTTTTTCTTAATTTCATCAGAAATCAAGAATGCTAGTTCTAATGCCTGATTAGCATTTAGTCTAGGATCGCAATGAGTATGGTATCTATGAGATAAATCTTTATCTGATATTCTTTGAGCGCCACCAGTACATTCGGTAACATTTTGTCCTGTCATTTCTATATGAAGCCCGCCAGCATAACTTCCTTCAGCTTTGTGAACTCCAAATACTCTTTTAACTTCTTTTACCACATTATTAAAAGGTCTGGTTTTAAATCCTGTAGCAGATTTAATTGTATTGCCGTGCATAGGGTCACAAGACCAGACTACATTAAGACCTTCTTTTTTAATCGATCTAATTAATTTCGGTAAATGCTTTTCAACATTATCTGCACCGAATCTTGATATAAGAGTTATCCTTCCTAATTCATTTTTTGGATTAAGTATATTGCAAAGCTTAATTAGTTCTGAGTCTTTCAAAGTCGGACCACACTTAATTCCAATTGGATTTTCAATCCCTCTACAAAATTCCACATGTCCACCATCAGGTTGTCTTGTTCTATCACCTATCCATACAAAATGTGCTGATGTATCATGATATTTTCCAGAAGTTGAGTCTATTCTTGTCATTGATTGTTCGAAAGGTAGAAGCAAAGCTTCATGTGAAGTATAAAAATTTACTGTTCTTAGTCTCCTGTTGTAGTCTGGGTGTAAACCACAAGCTTCTATGAAAGATAACGCATCACTTATTTTGTCTTCAATTTCTTTGAACTTTTTTCCTTCAGGACTTTTCTTTATAAATCCTAAATTCCATAAATGAATTTTTTTTAAATCAGCAAAACCACCTTGGGAAAGTGCTCTTAATAAATTTAAAGTTGATGCTGCTTGAGAATAAGCTCTAAACATTCTTTTAGCGTCAGGTTTTCTTGCTTTATCACTAAACTCGATTCCATTTATATTGTCTCCTAAATATGTTGGAAGTTCTTTTCCATCTTTTACTTCAACAGGCGAGCTTCTTGGTTTAGAAAATTGTCCAGCTATTCTTCCAACTTTAACAACCGGTAAAGAGGCAGAGGAAGTTAAAACTAAAGCCATTTGCAATATAACTTTAAATGTATCTCTTATATTATCTGGATGAAACTCTGCAAAACTTTCGGCACAGTCTCCACCTTGTAAAAGAAAAGCTTTTCCTTCACATACATCTCCTAAACTCTTTTTAAGAGAGCGTGTTTCTCCAGCAAAGACTAAAGGGGGGAAGCCTTGTATTTTTTTTAAAACAAGGTCTAATTCTTTCTGGTCTTCATATTCAGGAATATGTTTGACCGGATAATTCTTCCAGCTATTTAATTTCCATTTTTTCATCATTCAACTCTTGAGTGATATTTATAGTATTATGAGTCTTTATTCAACCGTAACAGATTTTGCTAAGTTTCTTGGCTTATCTATATCGCATTTTTTAAATAATGCCACATGATAAGAAAGAAGCTGAAGAGGAATAGTAAATAGAAAAGGCGTAAGCGTTAAATCGGACTCTGGAAGATCAATTTGAAATCTTATATTTTCACTTATTACTTTACCGCTTGAATTGGTTAGCAACAAAACCTTACCTCCTCTTGCTATAACTTCTTGCATGTTTGATAAAGTTTTTTCAAAATATTTATCTTTTGGAGCAATAACAACAACTGGAAGTCCGTCTTCTATTAGAGCTAAAGGGCCATGCTTCATCTCCCCTGCTGGGTATCCTTCAGCATGAAGATACGAAAGTTCTTTCAGCTTTAGTGCTCCCTCCAAAGCTATTGGAAAAGATAAGCCTCTTCCTAAAAACATTGATCCTTTGGATTTATAAATATCCTTGGCGATTAATTGTATTTTCTCTTCTTCATTTAAAGATTCGGATATCAGTTTTGGTATTTTTTTTAATTCAACTATTTTCTTTTTGTATTCTTTTTCATCAATATCTTTTCTTATTTCTGAAATTTTGAGAGACAGTAAATATAACACAAGCATTTGGCCTATAAATGCTTTGGTTGACGCAACACCAATTTCCGGTCCAGCATGAATTGGTAAAACACAGTCAGAGTTTCTTGCGATAGAACTTTCAACAACATTCACAACTGAGCATGTTTTTACATTTTCTTTTTTACAAAGGTCTAAAGCTGCATAGGTATCAGCTGTTTCGCCAGATTGAGATACAAATATATATAGAGCATTTTTGTCAAACCTAACTTTTCTATATCTAAATTCTGATGCTATGTCAGTTTCAACACTCAAAGATGTAAATTCCTCTAGCCAATATTTTGCCACCAAACATGAATGGTAAGCAGTTCCGCATCCTATTAAAACTATTTTGTTTATTTTTTTAGGATCAACTGGAAGATTATAGAAGTTAATTTCTTCTCTAATTTTATCAATATATTCTTTTAAACAAGTTTTTGTTGTAATTGGTTGTTCAAAAATTTCTTTTATCATAAAATTTTTGTAATTACCTTTGCTTATGGAAGATTTATCTTCTGATAATGTAAAAATTTCTTTGTTAATTTTATCTTTGTTGGAATTATAAAACTTTACTTCGTTTTTAGATAAAACGCATATATCTCCGTCATCTAAATAAGAAATCTTATTTGTCATAGACTTTAAAGCGTAAGAATCTGAACCCAAGTAGTTTTCTTTATTGGAATACCCAACAGCAAGAGGGCTTCCTCTTCTTGCTCCAATAACAAAATCTTTAAAATTTTTAAATATAATTCCTAACGCAAAACTTCCCTTTAACATGTCTAAAGTTTCGAATACAGCCTCTAGAGGTTCTAATTTTTTTAGTTTTTCTGTAAGTAAAATCGTTATTACCTCTGTGTCAGTTTGAGACTTAAAAATTTTTCCAGATTTTTCTAATTCTTTTTTTAATTCATCAGAATTTTCAATTATTCCATTATGTACAACAGAAACTATTTCACTTGAATGTGGGTGAGCATTAACTTCGTTTGGAACACCGTGTGTCGCCCATCTTACGTGACCTATTCCTAAATTTCCTTCACTTGGATTTTGAAATAAAATTTTTTCTAATTTCTCAACTCTACCTGGACATTTCTTTTCATTAATTTCTCCATTTACAATAGTAGCCAAACCAGCAGAATCATAACCTCGATACTCTAATTTTTTTAAAGCATTTATTATATTGATTGATACCGACTTATTACTAGCTATACCTATAATTCCACACATTATTTTTTTCTCTTGTAGTTTTCTATTTCCTCTTGTTCAGATCTCTCTAAAGCTAGAGAGTTTTCTTTTACATCTTTAGTAATTACCGAACCAGCCCCAATAACTGATTTTTTATTAATTTTTATGGGAGCCACTAAAGATGAATTTGATCCAATAAAAACATTATCAGAAATTATTGTTTTGTTTTTTTTAACACCATCATAATTACATGTGATAGTTCCAGCTCCTATATTTGTATTCTTGCCTATATCGCTATCGCCGATATAAGATAAATGACTCACTTTTGAGTTAGATTTAATTTTAGATTTTTTAATCTCCACAAAATTTCCAATCCTAGCTCCTGACATCAAGTGGGTTCCAGGTCTAATTCTTGCGTAAGGCCCAATGGCAACTTTGTTTTCTATTTTTGCGCCCTCGATATGGCTAAAAGATAAAATTTCAACATTATTTCCAACCTTTACTTTTTTGCCAATAACTACATAAGGATTTATTGTTACATTTTTTCCAAACTTAGTATCATTAGATAAGAAGATGGTTTCGGGAGCAATTAAATTTACACCAGAATTTATTGCTTTTTTTCGTAAACTTTCCTGATTTGCCTTATAGGCTTTAATCTTTTTAAATTTTGAATTTGTCTTCATAAAAATTTCTCTTTACATTAGATTTATGATGGTAATAAGTCACAAAATGTTTCTTTTTAATACTTAATAAAAATGACTCAAAAATTAACAATTTTATTTGATTTAGATGGTACCCTGGTCGATACCGCGCCAGATCTGATGGGTGCACACAATCATGTTATGAAAAAATTTGGTTTTCACCAAAAAAAGCTTGGGGACATTAAACACCTTGCTGGACGTGGTACTTGGGTAATGATGCAAAGATCTTTTAGGGAAAAAATTACAGATGAAAAAATCAAAAAAGATATGGTCAAGGAATTTGTGGATCATTATGCTAAGAATATTGATAAAGGAAGTAAGCCAATTAAAGGTGTTGTTGATTTTCTAAAGTGGGCAAAATCAAAAAAAATTTCAATGGCTGTATGTACTAACAAACAGGAAAGACTTGCGGTTGATTTGTTAAAAAAAATAAAGTTGGCAGAATATTTTGAATATATAGCAGGCTCTGATACGTTTGATTTTAATAAGCCAGATCCGAGACATCTCACAAATGTTGTTGAAATACTTGGTGGAAATATAAACAAAACTATAATGGTTGGTGATAGTGAAGTAGACTCTCAATCTGCTTATAATGCCAAAGTTCCATTTATATTAGTTGAAGACGGATACACAGAGAAGAAGGTAGATGAAATTCCTCATGATATTCTAGTTAAAGATTTTGTAAATTTTGATAAAACTATACAAAAATATTTATGATCGACTTTCAGCTTTTCTCTGCGCTTGTTACTTATTATTTTATAATGTTTGCAACTCCAGGACCCAATAATGCTATGCTTACTGCTTCTGGATTAAAATTTGGTTTTGTTAGAACCCTGCCACATATAATTGGTATTCCTCTTGGTCACATTTTGCAAATAGGACTGGTTTGTTATGGGTTAGGTAATTTATTTTTAATTGTACCACAATTACAATTTTACATGAAGATCATGTGTTTTATTTATTTGTTATACCTTGGTTGGAAAATAATTGGTTCTTTTAGCTTAGTTGAAAAAGATACTGGTGGAAGACCGTTAAAATTTTATGAAGCATCACTATTTCAATTCATTAATCCAAAGGCGTGGACAGTAGCCATTACTGTTGCATCTGGATTTTTTCCTACAGAAGAAAATTTTCTAATCGCAACTATGTTTATAACTATTACAGCTGCGGTAGTTTGTTTTCCTTCAATATGTATTTGGGTTATCTTTGGAAATAGCTTAAGAATCTTTATTAAAAACGCCAAAACTAAAAAAATTACTGAGTATATTTTGGCAGTTTTATTGGTTTTAACTGCAATAGCCGTTTTACTAAAATAGTCTTTGATTTTATATTTCTGTTTTAATATAAAAACTTGATGCATTTTACAAAGAAAGATGCTGGGGAAAAAAGAAAAGACTTTATAAACGATCTTAAAGGAAAAAAATTGCTTAGATTTCCTGGTGCCTATAATCCATTATGTGCAAAATTGATCGCTGAAATAGGTTTTGATGGTGTTTATATTTCTGGTGGTGTTATGTCGAATGATTTAGGAATTCCAGATATAGGTTTAACCACGCTAAAACATGTTAGTTATAGAGCAAATCAAATTGCAAAAGTAACTGATCTGCCTTCAATAGTTGATGCTGATACTGGTTTCTCTGACTGCAAAAAAACAATAGAAACTTTTGAAAGTATGGGTTTGGCTGCCTGTCATATAGAGGACCAAGTAGCTGAAAAAAGATGTGGGCACTTAGAAAACAAAGAACTAATTTCAACAAACGAAATGGTAAAAAAAATAAAAACTTCTGTTGCTTCAAGAAAAGATAAGAATTTTTTAATAATTGTTAGAACAGACGCTAATCTTGTAGAAGGACTTGAAAAAACTATTGAAAGAATAAAAGCTTATGAAGATGCAGGAGCGGACATAATATTTCCAGAATCTATGAAAGATGAAAAAGAATTTGAGAATGTAAGAAAAAAATCAAAAGTTTACTTGCTAGCTAACATGACTGAATTTGGTAAATCAAAATTACTGTCTACAAAAGAGCTAAAAAACCTAGGATATAATATTGTTATTTACCCAGTAACAACCCAGAGGTTAGCAATGAAGAATGTTGAAGATGGGCTAAAGATCATCTTTAAAGATGGACACCAAAATAATATTATAGATAAAATGCAAACAAGAAAAAGGCTGTATGAACTAGTGGAGTATGAAAAATATAATACTCCTGACAAAAAAATTACTGATTTTAAAACTGATGGACATGAATAGTTTATGAGTGATGATATTAAAAAAGGATTGTTGGGTATAGTAGTTGATGAAACAACAATATCTCAAGTAATGCCCGATATAAACTCTCTTACATACAGGGGGTATGCGGTACAAGATTTGTGTGAGAAATGTAGTTTTGAGGAAGTTGCTTACCTTATATTAAATAAAGAACTGCCTAATAAATCTCATTTAAAAAAATTTAAAAAAGATCTAGAAAAAAATAGAAATATTACAATAAATCTTAGAGAAATTGTAAAACACATGCCAAAAAAAGCACATCCAATGGATGTTGCTAGGACAGTAGTTAGTGTTATGGGTCTTGAAGATAAAGATGCAAGAAATAATTCCCCCGCAGCCAATATGAGAAAAGCAATAAGAATATTTGCAAAAACACCAACTGCTATAGCTGCATTCTTTAGAGCAAGAAGAGGTAAAAATGTAATACCGCCAAAAAAAGGTTTGGGTTTTTCTGAAAATTTTTTTTATATGTGTTTTGGAAAAATTCCTAAAAAAGAAATTGTTAAGGCTTTTGACGTATCTTTAATTCTTTATGCAGAACATAGCTTTAATGTTTCAACTTTCACAGCAAGAACAATTACAAGTAGTTTGTCAGATATTCATAGTGCGATCACTGGTGCAATAGGAAGTTTAAAAGGTCCTTTGCATGGCGGCGCCAATGAAGAAGTTATGCATATGATGAATAAAATTAAAAAACCCGAGAATGCCTTAAAATGGATTAATAAAGCTCTTGATAATAAAGATGTTGTAATGGGTTTTGGTCATAGAGTTTATAAAAAAGGTGACTCTAGAGTACCAACCATGGAAAATTACTTCAAAAAAGTTTCTAAAATTCAAAAAGATAAAAAACTTTATAAAATTTATGATTTAGTTAAAAATGTGATGATTGAAAGAAAGAATATTCATCCAAATGTTGACTACCCTACTGGCCCAACTTACCATTTGATGGGATTTGATACTGACTTTTTTACTCCTATTTTTGTTTTATCTAGAATAACAGGTTGGTCTGCTCACATCATGGAGCAACATGCGGCTAATAAATTAATTAGACCGCTTTCCAAATATAGCGGTGAACAACATCGTAAAGTGATGCTTCTCAATCAAAGATAGTTTTTTAAGAGAAAGCTTCTGCCCAAGAACCTTTTGTGGAAGCTTTAGAATATTCTGTAGCTCTTCCTTCAAAGAAGTTCATGTGTTCCACAGCGTTAAGCATCGTGTCGAGCCATGTAAGTGGGTTTTCTTTAACTTTGTAAATTGGGTTCAATCCCAATTGCTGCAATCTTCTGTCGCCTATCCATCTGATATATTTTTTTACCTGGTCTGCTGTTAAACCTTCTAATGGTCCCATTTGAAATGCTAGATCAATAAATGCGTCTTCGTGGGAAACTATTTTTTCACATGCATCGTAAAGTTCTTTTTTTAATTTTTCATTCCAAATTTCAGGATTTTCTTTAATGAATACTCTAAAAAGTCTAATCATAGAATTACAATGTAGTGTTTCGTCTCTTACAGACCAAGTAACAATCTGGCCCATACCTTTCATTTTGTTGTGTCTTGGAAAATTAAGAAGAATTGCAAAGCTTGCAAAAAGCTGGAGTCCTTCTGTGAAAGCACTGAACACAGCAACCGTTTTAGCAATATCTGTTTTTGATTTTATGTTGAATCCTTGCATGTAATCATACTTATCTTTCATTTCTTTGTATTTCATGAACGCTGAATATTCTGACTCTGGCATTCCAATTGTATCGAGCAAGTGAGAGTATGCTGCAATATGAACTGTCTCCATCGCTGCAAAGGCTGTCATCATCATTAAAACTTCTGTAGGTTTAAAAACAGTTGTATAATGTCTTAAATAACAATTATTAACCTCAACATCAGCCTGAGTAAAAAATCTAAAAATCTGAGTTAATAAATTTTTTTCTGCTGGAGATAAATTTTTTTGCCAATCTCTAACATCGTCCCCAAGAGGTACTTCTTCTGGCAACCAGTGTATTCTTTGTTGTGTTAACCATGCATCATAACACCAAGGATATCTAAAAGGTTTATAAACAGGATTCTCTACTAAAAGACCTCCTTCTTTTCTTGATTCTTGATCTTGTTTTAATTTTGTTACTGACATGACAAACATTCTTCGTAATTGTCTTCTTTTTTATTTCTTTCCTCTGTGCTTGAGTAAACATTCTTTGTCACATCTGTTGATGAACCTGAATTAATATTTTCAGCCCTTTGAATTGATTTAGATCTACAGTAATAAAGGCTTTTCAGGCCTTTTTTCCATGCCTGAAAATGAATTTGATGAAGTTCTTTCTTGTGCACATCTGCTGGAACAAAAATATTTATTGATTGTGCTTGCGAAATGTTTGGTGTTCTGTCTGCTCCTAGCTCAATGATCCACTTTTGATTAATTTCAAAAGCTGTTTTAAATACTTCTTTCTCCTCTTCGGTCAAAAAATCCAAGTGTGAAACTGAACCTTGATTTGTTGTAATAGTTGACCAAACTGTGTCTGTATTTTTTCCATGTTTTTCTAAAATTCTAGCAAGATATTTATTTTTTACATTGTATGAGCCTGATAAAGTTTTGTGAGTGTAGCTATTTGCTGCTATTGGTTCAATTCCAGGTGATGCACCTCCACAGATAATTGAAATGGAAGCTGTTGGAGCAATTGCTGTTTTGTTAGAGAATCTTTCTTTAATTCCAAATTCAGCAGCATCTGGGCAAGCTCCTCTTTCTTCGGCAAGATCTTTTGAAGCTTGATCAACTTTTTTTTGTATATTAGAAAATATTTTTTTGTTCCAAACTTTACTCATTACAGAACCAAAAGAAATATTTTTTTTCTGAAAATAAGAGTGTAAACCCATAACACCAAGTCCAACGCTTCTTTCTCTTGTTGCTGAATATTTTGCGTTATCAAAACTATCAGGAGCTTTGTTTATAAAATCCGTAAGAACATTGTCTAAAAATCTCATAATATCTTCAACAAATAATTTATCATCTTTCCATTCATCATATTTTTCAATATTTAGCGAAGATAAACAGCATACTGCTGTTCTCTCTCTACCTTCTCTGTCTATACCAGTTGGAAGCGTAATCTCACTACAGAGATTTGAAGTTTTTACATTTAGTCCTGCTAATTTATGATGTTGTGGAATTTGACGATTAACTGTATCGATATAAATAATGTAAGGTTCTCCTGTTTCAACTCTTGCTGTTAATAGTCTAATCCATAAATTTCTAGCCGAAAGAGTTCCTTGTACTGCGCCATCTTTGGGGCTTCTAAGTGCCCACTGATTATCTGTTTCGACAGCTCTCATAAAAGCATCTGAAACCAAAACACCATGATGCAAATTTAAAGACCTTCTATTGGTGTCTCCTCCTGTTGGTCTTCTCATTTCTATAAACTCCTCAATCTCTGGATGATCTATTGGAAGATAACAGGCAGCAGAACCTCTTCTCAAAGAACCTTGGCTTATGGCTAAAGTTAAAGAGTCCATAACTTTTATAAAAGGTATAATTCCTGAAGTCTTTCCAACTTTTCCTATTTTTTCACCTATCGATCTTAAATTTCCCCAGTAACTTCCTATACCTCCTCCTCTAGCTGCTAACCAAACATTTTCACTCCATAAACCTAAAATTCCTTCCAGACTATCGCCTGCTTCGTTTAGAAAACATGAGATTGGCAGGCCTCTTTCAGTTCCTCCATTAGATAGAACCGGTGTTGCTGGCATAAACCAAAGATTACTTATGTAATTATAAATTCTTTGAGCGTGAAGATTATTGTCAGCATATGTACTCGCAACTCTTGCAAACAAATCTTGGTATGACTCATTCTGACCTAAATATCTGTCGCTTAAAGTTGCTTTACCAAAATCAGTTAGGTTGTTGTCTTTAGATCTATCAATTTTTATGGTTATACCTTTGTCATTTTGGAATAATTCGGTTTGTTGGTTTAAAGAGAACAGATCCGGTTTTTTGTTATTTAAGCCTTTTAAATCGCTTCTTTTGATCTTATCTAAATTTGAGACAGCTTTTTCTATTGCCAAAGATACGTTTTTATTCATAATTCCCTTATTTTACCTGACTTTTAGAGCAAAACAACTATATGTTGTGTTGCAAGTATATTAATATACTAAATAACATGTATTTCAAGAGAACATTACATGAACATAAATATTTTTTCAAGTTTAAAATTAATAATGACGTAGTTTTGTCATACTACAATCTGATAAATCATTTAAAAACAAAGCAATAAAGATCATGAAAATCAAACAAAACGGTTTCAGAGAATATGATGCTAGATGGTTGTACCCTAATGATGTTGATTTGGAGGGAATCGAAGAATTAGGAAAAGGTTTTGGCACACAGGTAATAAATAAAACAAAAAAAAAGAATCCAAAAATTATTGTTGGTCACGATTACAGGTCTTATAGCGAAGAAGTAAAGGCTGCTTTAAAAAAAGGCTTAATTTCCACCGGGTGTAATATTGAAGATATAGGTTTGTCGCTAACACCTACAGTCTATTTTGCACAATTTAAATTAAATTCTGATGCAATTGCAATGGTAACGGCTAGTCATAATGAAAATGGTTGGACTGGTGTTAAAATGGGAATTGAAAAAGGTTTGACTCATGCTCCCGAAGAAATGAACGAACTAAAAGAAATAACTTTAAATAGAAAATTTCTTAACGGTAAAGGAAGTAACAAGGATATAAAAGATTTTCAAAAAATTTACATTAAAGATCTAATTAAAAAAAATAAATTGGATAAGAAAATAAAAGTTATAGTAGCTTGTGGTAATGGAACAGCAGGTGTATTCGCTCCA
>CACIZC010000010.1 GCA_902591045.1 uncultured Pelagibacteraceae bacterium
AGTGTGTAATTGAAAATAAAGATAAGAATTTTAAAATTTTAGAAAAGTTAAAACCAGAATCTGTTATTTTAATAACCGGTAACGTTGTTAGAAGATCAAAAGAGACAGAGAACAAGGAGTTAAAAACTGGCTTAATCGAAGTTAAAATAAAAAATATAGAAATATTATCTGAAGCGAACGAGCTTCCCATGCCAGTGTTTGGGGAACAAGAATATCCAGAAGATATTAGATTAAAATACAGATTCATTGATTTAAGACGAAATGAAATGCATGAAAATATTCAACTTAGATCAAAAATTTTGACTTTTTTAAGATCTAAAATGATAGAAAATAATTTTTTGGAATTTCAAACGCCTATTTTAACATCGTCAAGCCCTGAGGGAGCGAGAGATTTTTTGGTTCCAAGTCGTTTACATCCTGGAAAATTTTATGCTTTGCCTCAGGCGCCTCAACAATTTAAACAAATGATAATGATAGCTGGTTTTGATAGGTATTTCCAAATTGCTCCTTGTTTTAGAGATGAAGATGGTCGAGCAGATAGAAGTCCAGGGGAACATTATCAATTAGACATGGAAATGTCTTTTGTTGAACAAGAAGACATATTTAATGTTGTTGAACCAATTTTTTATGAACTTTTTTCTAAATTTGGAGGCAGTAAAAAAGTTAATAAGTGTCCTTTTCCAAGAATAAAGTACAAAGATTCTTTGGAAAAATATGGAACTGACAAACCTGATTTAAGAAATCCAATTGAGTTAGTGGATGTGACTAAAATTTTTGAGTCAAAAGATGTATCTCTAAAAATATTTAAAGAAATTATTAAAAAAGGAGGGGTAGTAAAAGCAATACCTGTGAAAAACACTTTTTCTAAACCAAGAAGCTTTTTTGATGGTTTAAATAATTGGGCAATATCAGAAGGAGCCAATGGATTAGCTTACATTACTTTTGAAAAAAAAGAGAATAAAACCGAGGGAAAGGGACCAATAGCAAAGTTCTTTTCAGAACAGGCAATAGATTTATTAATTCGAACTTGCAAAATAACCGATAAAGACTCAGTTTTTTTTGTGTGCAACCAATTAGAAGAAGCATTAAAATTTTCAGGTCAAGCAAGGCAAAAGATAGGATCAGAATTAAAACTTATTAACGAGAACGAGTTTAGTTTTTGCTGGATAATAGACTATCCTATGTATCAATACGATCAGAAAGAAAAAAAAATTGATTTTAGTCACAATCCTTTTTCTATGCCGCAGGTAGACATAAAGGATTTTGAAAAAACTGACCCCTTAAAAATATTGGCTTACCAATATGATTTGGTTTGTAATGGTTATGAGTTATCATCAGGTGCAATTAGAAACCACATGCCTGAATATCTATTCAAAGTATTTAGTAAAGTAGGCTATTCAAAAGACATGGTAAGGAAAAATTTTTCTGGAATGATCAAAGCATTATCATATGGGGCCCCTCCTCATGGAGGAATGGCACCTGGAATTGATCGTATAGTGATGCTTTTAGCAAATCAAAAGAATATTAGAGAGGTAACATTATTCCCGTTAAACCAAAATGCCGAGGACTTATTAATGGAGGCACCATCAGAGGTAAGCGAAAAACAACTAAAAGAATTGAATATTAAAACTACCAAAAAATAATTAAGTCTTACTTTTTAGATTGATTCTTACATCACTTAAATCAACTAATTTTTCTTCATAGTTGCTTCTAACAAAACCTTTGCTTGTTATATTTTTTACAATTTTTAAGAACTGATCATCTTGACCTTCTTCTCTTTCGATGCCTGACCCCTTAATGCTTGGAGTGTGCGCCAAATCTTCTTTACCCAGATAGGATACAGCAAGTTCTCTAAAGATGTAATCTAATATAGATGTGGCACTTAAAATTCTATCATTACCATAAACTTTTCCAGAAGGTTCAAATTTTGTATCTAAAAAGGCATCAACATATTCTTCAAGAGGAACCCCGTATTGAAGCCCTAAAGAGATTGCGATTGCAAAATTGTTCATTAAAGCCTTTACCAATTCACCCTCTTTATTTGTATCAATAAAAATCTCTCCAATTTTTCCATCATTATATTCGCCAGTGTGAAGATAAACTTTATGATCACCAATAGTAGCTTTTTGAATATAACCCTTTCTTCTATCAGGCATTTGAAATCGTTTTTCTGAGTCCTTATTTCTGTATTTTGTGCCGCCTTTTAAAGATTTGGTTAAAACTTCACTGTTAATGCTTTGAGGAACTTCTTTTTTATCTGAATGATTTATTTTTAAATTTTTTTGTGTACCAATTTTTTCAATATTTTTATTATCAATATTTTTTTTAGTTTTTCTGTTGTTTACTGTGACATTTATAATTTCTACTTTTCCATCTTTTCTATTATCTATACTTGATAACTCTTTCTCATTTAATTCATCTAACTCATGAATTATTTTAAAAGTGCATGTATAGTGAGTTTCTACTAAAAATTTTGACATAATTTATCCTTAAAGTTTATTGAAAATACTTAGTTTTAAGATATATAGCATATTTAATTTGTGTCTATGTTATAATAATACAATTTTAAATTGTGTGGACTTTTAAACTTATAAAAAAATGATAAAACAAATTTTTACTTGGTGGAATTCTCAAACTATAGGAACTTTTTTTTATACTCTATTCTTTGGAAAACTTGTTGGAAGAGACGAATCTGGAAATAAATATTACGAAAATAAAAACAAAACTAACAGGTGGGTTATATACAAGGGAAAAATAAATGCATCTAAAATAACGACAGATTGGTATTCGTGGATACATTTTATCAAAAATACACCTCCCTCTGAAAAAAAATATAATAAACATTCATGGCAAAAACCTCATTCAGAAAACAAAACAGGAACCAAGGAATCATACAAACCCAACAAAATAATAAAAAAAAACAAGGAATTTAAAAAATATGAAACCTGGAAGCCTTAATTTGTATTTGTTTGTTCTTATGTTTTTTTTCATTTTTTCTACAACAAATTCTCAGGAAAAAGTAAAGCTGCAAGATATACAGCCTACCTTTGAAGAGGAGAGCGAACCCCAGGAAGATGAAAACAATAATCAAACTCCAAAAATCAAATCAAAAGGAAAAAAGAATATTGGAACAAGCGAAACAATAGTAAAATTTAGGGCTTTGGATAAAATTACTGCAAAAACTTCGGACATAAGCATAGCAATTGGTAAAAAGAAAAAAATTGGTTATTTAGAGATAATGCCAAAAAAATGCTCAAGATCCTTGGAAAATAATAACGACAAGGATGTATCTGCCTATATACAAGTAAGAGATTTATCTGATAAAAAAGGTGACAAGATATTTGTTTTTAATGGATGGACTTTTTCTTCAAGCCCAACACTAAAACCATTTGACCATCCAGTTTATGATTTATGGGTAACAGGTTGTGAAAACATATAAATGAAATATTCAGAGATAACAAAGCTTAAACATTTAGCTCAGGGCAAAGCAACAAGATCTGCCAATCCTGCCATAGTTAGAAACTCTACAGTCTTTTTTAAAACTATGCAGGAACTTTTAAACCAAGAAAAAATAATCAAAAAAGGTTCGAAATTTGATTTTTATGAATACGGGAGAGATGGTAGCCAAACAACAATTGCACTTCAAAACTTTATAGCTGAATTGGAATTAGCTCATGCTACTTTCTTAACGCCAACTGGTTTTAGCGCAGTTGCTTTAGCTATTATGAGCGTATGTAGACCAGGTGACGAAATTATAGTTACAGATGCTGTATATGCCCCAACTAGAATGATTACTTCTAAATATTTAAAGGAATTTAAAGTTAAAACTCATTTTTATAATCCTGAAGATTTTAAAACTCTAGAAAGCAAAGTAAACAAGAAAACAAAAATGATATTTGTAGAAAATCCAGGGAGTAACACTTTTGAGTTTCAGGATCTTTCTAGAATCATAAAACTTGCTAAAAAGAAAAAAATTATTACAGCAATAGACAATACCTGGGGAACGCCTTTTTTTATAAAGCCTTTAAAGCTGGGATTTGATATGTCAATTTCATCTGCAACAAAATATCTTTCTGGTCACTCAGACGTTATGCTAGGTAGTTTGTCGGTAAATAAAAACGTATATAAAAAGGTAAAATTCTGTAATAAAATTTTGGGGTATAGATCTTCACCAGATGATGCTTACCTAGTTCTAAGAGGATTAAGAACACTTGATTTAAGACTTAGGAAACATGAGGAAATCACCAAAAAAATTATTAATTTCCTTAAAAAAGAAAAAAAAATAAAAGAAATTCTTTATCCATATAAAAAAGGTACACAAAATTATGAAAATTGGAAAAAATATTATTCAGGTGCTACAGGTTTATTTTCGATATTTATTTACAGTAAAAATAAAAATTCTGTTTTAAAATTTGTAAATTCACTTAAACTATTTGGAATAGGGCAAAGCTGGGGTGGTTTCGAAAGCTTAGTTCTTTATCAAAATCAGTATCTTGAAAGAGTATACAAGAAATATATTAAAACCAATCATCACATCGTAAGATTTCAGATTGGTTTAGAGGATCCCAACGATCTTATTGCAGACATAAAACAAGGATTAAAAAAAATTAAATGATAAAAAATTTTTTCCCCAACAAAATTGCACTGATCACCCTGGTTTCAGCATGCTTAGTAGTTTTTGCAACAATGGGTCTAAGACAAACTTTTGGATTATTTTCAAATAATTTTGAAGTTGATTGCGGAATTTCAACTACAGAATTTGGTCTTGCAATTGCAATACATGCAATCATCTGGGGTATTTTTACTCCAATCGCCGGAAGGTTTGCAGATAAACAAGGTGGAAATATAATTACAATATTTGCTTTAATTTTTTATGGAATTGGAGTTTTTTTATTAGGAAATAATTTTAATACAGGAGCATGGTTTCAAATTAATTTAGGTTTACTTGTTGGACTAGGATTAGCTGGAGCAGCTGGTCCAATTATAGCATCTCAAGTAACTAAACATTTTCCAAACGAAAACAGAACAAAAGCAGCTGGATTCGTTACAGCTTGTGGAGGTTTAGGAATGTTTGTATTTCCTATTGCGTCAAGATTTTTTATTTCAGAAACAACTTGGCAAAATACATTCGTAATATTTTCTGTATTTTTACTATTAATGTGTATTCCTGCATATCTTATGAAAAGACCTCAAACTGAAAATTCAAATAATAATAATACAAATAATAATAACAAAAGTAATGACGATTTAATACCTGTACTAAAAGAGTCGTTCGCACATAGCGGTTTTAGATTACTGATATTAGGATTTTTTGTGTGTGGTTTTCAGATTACTTTAGTTGCAACTCATGTACCAAGATATGTTCAAGACAGAGGTTTGGAAGACTGGGCAGCGTTTGCTATTTTATCACTTATTGGTCTTTTTAATATAATTGGAACTCTTCTAATGGGATACTTGGGCGACAAGTATAGTAAAAAAATTCTTTTAAGCGGTTTATATTTTTTAAGAGCAATATCAATGTTGGTATTTATACTTTTACCCGCATCAACTATTTCAGCAATAGCCTTTGGTATCTCCTTTGGAGTTTTATGGTTAGCCACAGTTCCTGCAACAAATGGAATTGTTGCTCAGATATTTGGCACAAAGAATTTAACAATGTTATTTGGCATTGTATTTTTAAGTCATCAAATAGGATCTTTTTTAGGGGCCTATTTAGGGGGATTATTTTATGATATTTTTGGAAATTTTGATTACGTTTGGTATCTAGCAATTACACTATCTATTATTGCTACCTTACTCCACCTTCCAATTGACGAAAGACCCATCAGAAGGGAAGCAACAATCTAAAGTTGTGCACTATTTTTTCATTTGTTTAATTTTTTAATTTAAATAGAATAGTGAATCAGGAGGAAAATTATGTTTTCAAAAAAACTAAATAAAAAATTAGACAAGTATCATTTATTAAATCATCCATTCTATAAATCTTGGAATGATGGAAAGTTAACTAGAGAAATTATTAAGGATTATGCTGAGCAGTATTATCAACATGTAAAAGCATTTCCTCGTTATATAAGCGCAACACATTCACTTTGCGAAGATATTAAAAAAAGAAAAATTCTATTGGAGAATTTGCAAGACGAAGAGAATCCAAACGCAGATCACCCAAAACTTTGGAAAAATTTTGCTTTAGCTATAGGAGCTGATAGTAAAAAAATAGAAAAAGCAAAACAGGAACCTTTTACCAAAAATTTGATTGATAATTTCTTCAAACAAGGAAGAAAATCTTACGCCGAAGGTCTTGCTTCGTTGTATACTTATGAACGACAAATTCCCGAAATAGCAGAAACAAAAATTCAAGGACTTAAAAAACACTATGGTGTTAATTCAAAAAAAGGTCTTGAATTTTTTGAAGCACACAAAGCTGCCGATGTATTTCACAGACGAGCTTGTGAAAAATTATTAGACAGCTTGTCTAGGAAAGAACAAAAGAAAGCTGAAAAAGCTGCTTTGTCTACCGCTAGATACCTTTGGAATTTTTTAAGCGGTATGTTAGAAAAACATAGTCTCAAGGTCGCTGCTTAAATAAATTTGAAAGCTTTTAAGCAATAATATATCAAAGGACTAATGGAAAAAATTAGTTCCAATAGAAGTTTCGGTATACTTTTTTGTATAGTTTTTGCTGCAGTAGCTGTATGGCCTGTTATGCATGGTGCATCTTTAAAAATTTGGCCAATTCCAGTTTCATTTATTTTTTTAGTTTTAGGATTAATTAATTCTAAATTACTAAGTCCATTAAATTTACTTTGGATAAAATTTGGAGAACTTCTCGGAAAAATTGTAGCTCCTGTAGTCATGGCAATAGTTTACTTTGCAATCATAACACCTATAGGTTTATTTATGCGACTAATAGGAAAAGATTTATTAAATACAAAATTTTCAAAAAATAATTCTTACTGGATTAAAAGAGAAAAAAATATTGGCTCAATGAAAAGGCAATTCTAATGTTAAGTTTTTTAAAAGAATTCTTAGATTTTTTAAAAGAGAGAAAAAAATATTGGTTGTTCCCAATTATAATTGTTTTAGCACTTTTTGGTATACTGATAGTACTCAGTCAAGGTTCAGCGGTAGCTCCATTTATTTATACAATTTTTTAAGTGACATCAATTTTAGGTATTTCAGCATTTTATCACGACAGCGCCGCAGCATTAATCATTGATGGCAAAATTATTTCTGCTGCCCAGGAAGAAAGATTTTCCAGAAAAAAACATGATGCCAGATACCCTTATAATGCTGTTCAATTTGTTTTAAACTATTCAAATTTTAAGTTAAGCGAAATAGATTACATAGTTTTTTTTGAGAAACCATTTTTAAAATTTGAAAGATTACTCGAAACATATTTGGCTTTTGCGCCTAAAGGCTTTGCTTCATTTTCAATGTCTATGCCTATTTGGTTAAGGGAAAAACTTTTCCAAAAGAAATTTTTATTTGATAAACTTAAAGAGCATGACAAAAATTTTAATGATATAAATAAAATTCATTTTTCAGAACATCATTATAGCCATGCCGCAAGCGCGTTTTATCCTTCTCCTTTTACGGAAGCAGTTATATTGACTTTAGACGGGGTAGGAGAATGGGCAACTACAACAGTGGCAGTTGGAAAAGAGAATAAGATAACCATGTTGAAAGAAATCCATTTTCCACATTCTATTGGACTACTTTACTCAGCTTTTACTTATTACACGGGTTTTAAAGTTAATAGTGGAGAATATAAAGTTATGGGACTAGCTCCTTATGGACAACCTAAATATAAAGATCTTATTATAAAGGAACTTATTGATCTAAAAGACGATGGATCATTTAGACTCAATATGAAATATTTTAACTATGCAACCGGACTTACTATGACAAATGATAAATTTTCTAATTTATTTGGGAAAAAACCAAGAGATCCTGAAAAAGAGTTGTTAACCCAATTTCATATGGACATAGCAGCATCTATACAGGCTGTAATTGAAGAGATTGTTTTAAAACTCACCGCTTCTATTTTAAAAGAAACAAAGATTACAAATTTATGTATGGCCGGTGGAGTTGCTTTGAATTGTGTAGCAAATGGAAAAATATTAAAACAGAATATTTTTAAAAACATTTGGCTTCAACCAGCGGCTGGTGACGCAGGCGGATCTTTAGGTGCAGCTTTAGCATTTTGGTATCAGGAACTTGGGAACAAAAGAAAATCAGTTAGTAATGGTGACGAAATGCAAGGCTCTTATCTTGGACCATCATTTAGTGAGAATGAAATTGAAAATAGTTTAAAAACTTTAAGTGCAAAATACGAAAAACAAAATGAGGAAAATCTAATCAATACTATTGCTAATGAATTAAAAAATGAAAAAATCATTGGTTGGTTCCAAGGACGTATGGAATTTGGACCAAGGGCCTTAGGTGCTAGATCAATCATAGCTGATCCAAGATCTGAAAAAATGCAAAAAGAACTTAATTTAAAAGTTAAGTTTAGAGAAAGCTTCAGACCTTTTGCTCCTTCTATTTTGAGAGAGAACGTTAATGATTGGTTTGATTTAAATTCTGACAGTCCTTATATGCTTTTAGTGGCAGATATAAAAAAAAATAAACAAATACCTATGAATAAGGAAGATCAAAAACTTTTTGGTATAGAAAAACTTAACATTAAAAGATCTTCTATTCCTGCTGTAACTCATGTTGACTATTCAGCCAGAATCCAAACAGTTCATAAAGAAACTAATCCAAAATATTATAAACTTTTAGAAAAATTTAAAGAAATTACAGGATGTCCTTTATTAGTAAATACTTCTTTCAATGTCAGAGGAGAACCTATCGTTTGTTCAATCGAAGATTCTTTTAGATGTTTTATGGGAACAAATTTGGATATTCTAGTTTGTGAAAATTTTATTTTATATAAAGATAAGCAGAATAAAAATTTATTACAGGATTATAAAAATAAATTTGAAAAAGATTAATTTAATTTCAAAACTGTAGCGGGATCTAATCTCGTTCCAAACCAATTAAGCCTAACATCTAGATGTGCCCCCGTTGATCTTCCGGTAGACCCAACTGTCCCAATTATATCTCCTTGTTTTACTTTTTGACCTTTTTTGACAAATATTTTCTGCATATGCATATATAAGGTGGAAATACCATGTCCATGATCAAATATTAAAGTTCCTCCCGTATAAAATAAATCAGGTTCAACCATAGTTGCGGTTCCATCTAACATGGCTTTAATTTTTGTACCTTCTTTTGCAGCAAAGTCTATTCCATAGTGAGGCCATTTGGGTTTTCCATTTAATATTCTTTGGCTTCCATAAACTCCTGTTACAATCGCACTATCTAAAGGGTGTATAAATTTATTTTTAAAAAATGTTAAACTGCTATCTACTGCTCTAGCTTTGGCTATTATTTTATTTTCTCTTTTAATTCTTTCATATACCTCTTTCGGAGGAGTTACTTTTTTTTCAGGAAGACCATCAATTTTTTGGATTTTATATTTTCTTTTCTGAATCTTTTTTACAATTTGTTGTTTTTTGCCATCTTTTTTTAATGTTATAATTACATCGTACTTTCTATCTCGACCTATCCCAAAAGCAAAATAACCATCATCAGTAACTCTGATTTTTTGTTTATCTATCCAGATTTTGGTTTTGGATTCGGTTTTTCCGATTATAAAATGTCCCTGTATAAATTTTCCTTGAAATTCAACGCCAAATGCTTTGGTTGTGATGAAAATTGCAATAAAAAAAACTAAATTTTTAATATTCATTTTAACATTTAATTGGAATACCTTGAACTTCATACTATAGTCCTTTCATATTAAAAAACAAAAAAATTTCATATGGCAAAAATTGCTTTAATTACTGGGATTACAGGACAGGATGGATCCTATCTAGCAGAGTTTCTTTTGAAGAAAAGATATAAAGTTCACGGAATAATTCGTAGAGTCGCACTTGAGGATAAAACACACAGGCTCTGGCGATTAAGAAAAATTCTCAAAAAAATTACACTACACGCAGCCTCTCTTGAGAGTTACGCAAGTTTAGTAAAAATTATTCAAAGAGTTAAACCAAATGAAATTTATCATTTGGGAGCACAAAGTTACGTTGACTATTCTTTTAAAGATGAATTTTCAACTTTAAACACCAATATTAATGGAACCCATTATTTATTATCTGCTATAAAAGATTTTTCCCCAAAGAGTAAATTTTATTTTGCAGGCTCATCAGAAATGTTTGGTAAGGTAAAAAAAGTTCCACAAAATGAAAACACCCCTTTTTATCCTAGATCTGCTTACGGTATTTCAAAAGTTACAGGCCATGATTTAACTAGAAATTACAGAGAGGCATACAATCTATATTGTTGTACAGGGATTTTATTTAATCACGAGTCCCCAAGAAGAGGTTTTGAATTTGTGACTCGCAAAATATCCCACAGTGTAGCTAGAATTAAATTAGGTTTACAGAGAAAAGTAATTTTAGGAAATTTAGAAGCAAAGAGAGATTGGGGTCATGCCAAAGACTATGTTGAGGCAATGTGGATGATGCTACAAAAGAAGAAACCAGATGATTTTGTTATAGCTACTGGAAAACAGCACTCAGTAAGAGACTTTGCAAAATTGGCCTTTTCAATGGTAGGTTTAAATTATAAAAAGTATATAGAAATTGACAAAAACCTTCTTCGACCAGCAGAAGTTCAGACTCTTTTAGGGGATTATTCAAAAGCCAAAAGAGTACTAAAATGGAAACCAAAAATTTTATTTAAAAACCTTGTTAGAGACATGGTTGAATCTGACATTAAATTTGTAAAAAGATCTGGTTATTAGAAAAAAAATTTGCAATAATCAATAACTAAAAATAATTCTAAAAGGAGATAAAATGGCAAAGTTTTATACCATGGGCTGTTATACTGATAAAGGTTTAGCCGGTTTTGTGAATAATCCTTCAACAAACAGACAAGCAGCAACAAAAGCTTTATTAGAAGCTGGCGGAGCAAAAATGAACGACTACTCATTATTAAGAGGTGCTTACGATTTTATCGCAATATGCGAAGGCTCCTTTGAACAAATGGCCGCTGCCAAAATGGTAGCAGTATCAAGCGGAACTGTAGACAACTTTACTATACTCGAGTCTGCAGATCTTAATAAAATAGCTGATACAGCAAAAAAAATGGCATTAACCTACAAAGCTCCTGGGAAGTAAATAGCTATGAGTAACGAAAATAGAACGGGTATGCCAAACTCATTACATGAACATTGGATGCCCTTTACATCTAATAAAGATTTTAAAGAAAGTCCAAGATTAATTACCGAAGCAAAAGGAGTCTATTTAAAAAATCATCATGGAAAAACTATGATTGATGCAAGTTCAGGATTATTTTGTAATCCTTTGGGACACGGAAGAAAAGAAATAACTAATGCTGTAGCAAAACAATTAGAGCAGCTAGATTATGTTCAGCCCTTCCAACAAGGTTTTGGAGGATCATTTGAATTAGCTAGAAGAATATCAAAACATACCCCAGGAAATTTAAACAGAATATTTTTTACAATATGTGGATCAACAGCAGTAGAAACAGCAATTAAAATTGTAATTGCATATCATAAAGCAAAAGGTCAAGGTCAAAGATTTCGTTTTGTTGGAAGAGAACGTGCTTATCATGGAATGAATATAGGAGCTACTTCGGTAGGAGGAATGATAAATAATGTAAAAACTTTTGCAAGTATACTAATGCCGGGAGTAGTTCACATGAGACATACACATTTAAAAGATCACAAATTTGTAAAAGGACAACCAACTACTGGAGCTGAAATGGCTGAAGATTTAGAACGTATATGTATGAATTTTGGATCGGAAAATATTGCGGCTTGTATAGTAGAGCCAATAGCAGGATCAACAGGAACACTAGTACCTCCAAAAGGATATTTAAAACGTTTAAGAGAAATTTGTGATAAACATGGAATTATATTAATTTTTGACGAAGTAATTACTGGATGGGGAAGAACAGGCTCTGCTTTTGCATCACAAGAATTTGGTGTAACACCAGACGTTATGACAATGGCAAAAGCTACAACAAATGGAGTGGTTCCCATGGGAGTTGTGGCAGTAAAAGAGGAAATTTATGATGCTGTTATGGATGCATCACCGAAAGGAGCTGTGGAACTATTCCACGGATATACATATTCAGCTATTCCTGTTTCTGTTGCTGCAGCTTTAGCTGTACAAGATATTTTTGAAAAGGAAAATATTTTTAAAAAATCAAAAGAAATGTCACCATATTTTTTAGATGGAATATTTTCTTTAAAAGATCTTGATGGAGTTGATAATATTCGAGGATATGGAATGATGGCCGGTATTGATATAAAGTTAAAAGAAAAACCGGGTAGAGCAGGATTTGAATGTTTTAAAGCCTGCTATGAAGCTGGCGTTAATTTTAAGGCAACCGGGGATTGTTTAATTATTGCTCCACAATTTATTTGCGAAAAAAAACATATCGATGAAATAGTGGAAAAACTTAGAAAAGGTATTTCTAACTACTCTAAGAAAAGATAAACCTAAAATGAACTTAGGTAGAATATAAAATACAAGAATAAGCCATACTAACCCATTTTGAGACATCCAAGCATTTATACTTGAGCATGTTAGTGTTCTAATACCATTAGAGGGAAAATGGAAAATACACAAAACAATCATAATAAATCGTCTCGAGTCGATCTAAATGACTTGATGCAGAAGGTTAAGACTGAAGAAAAAAAAAGCAAAAGACAAAATATAGTAATATCGGCTGCCGCTATATCAGCTGTTACAGTGTTTGGGATTATACTTACACTTTAAAAAGTAAACTTTTATTTAGCTATACTCCTTAAGAGCACAGAAGAAAACTGACCAAAAATGTTAGTAGTGTTTTGAATTCCTTCATTCGATAATAAAATTTGGTTTTCTAGAGATTTACTTAAATAATATCTTTTATTTACCTTATCTTTTTGAAGAACTTTCATTCTAACATATTTTTCAAGCTTTCTAATACAAGTTGCTCTAGGAATTCCTGTTATTTCTGCTACTGAGGTAGCACTTATATTTGCATTTTTAATATCAATTTCAATAGGAACTTCATTCAAGGAGAAATTATCAAAATCATTAGGCATCTTTGAACTTAAAAAATTTATAGTTTGTATCGTTGTTTGAAGTCCAATTAATAGCATCTCAAGATCTTTCAAGCGCATTTGCCAAAATTTCATGTACTGCAATTGTACATTTAAATAATGATGCCAATAATATGAATAATTATTTAAAAGTTCTTTTTCAATTTTTGAAAACTGAATAGGAATCCCAAGAAATTTTGCCTGTTCAAATATAAATTTACTTAAGGATTTTATCTGGTCTCTAATAATATTTATGTAAGTTTCTTTTAACTCAGAAACAGGCTCCCAATACAATTTATTTTTTTCACCTTTTTTTATATGTTTATTTTTAACTAAATAAATAATTTTTCTTCTAGCTGTTTCCTTTGGAAGACCAGTTTTTTGGGCAATAGAGATAATCTTTTGGTGAGACTGATCCACATTTTTATGATTATCCCAAAATTTATCTAAAGATATATCAAGATTAATATTATTCTCTCTCTTTCTCAAAACTGCTAAATGCAAGTTTCTAGCGAAACACAAGACAATATGACCACCCTCTAGATCTCCATATCGCTTATAAACTCCTGATAAGAAGGAACTTTGCATTTCATAGAAAGTAGGCATAAGTTTAAAAAAATTATTCCTTAAAACCTCTTGTATATTTTTTTCACTTAGTTTTTTATCAATCTCCATAAAATCTATAAGTTTCGATCGTTCATTTCGGGTTGATAAAAACAATATTGTAATCTAAAGTCAACCTGAAAAAACAAAAATGAAGTTTTAAAAATTCTTAAACTGAACGGCGGGGTAGCTCAGTTGGTTAGAGCACAGGACTCATAAGCCTGGGGTCGGTGGTTCGAATCCACTCCCCGCTACCAAAAGGTAAATTTTATTTTGAAAAATATAAGAAAAAAATTACAAAATATATTTAAAAAATTTTTTTATAAAATATTTATTATATTTTATGGAAAAATTAGTGGAAAAATTGATTCTAATTCAGATGACCGAGTAAAAATTAAAATATCTACAAAGGAAAATAAAATAAAATATAAAATTTTTTCTGTTGAAAAAAGTAGACTATATACTAACAGGATCCACGACACAGCTTTAATAATAAATAATTCAATAGTTGAGGGTCCTTCCTATCAACTTAGACCTCTAAATAATGTTGATGCCAACCAAAATATAGTTTTTGAAAAAGGAACACCTAACTTAAAAAAAAGACTAGATGGAAGAGTTTTGTCTTTGTTAACAGGCGGAGCGGGTAATGACAACTACTTCCATTGGTTGTTCGATGTTCTGCCAAGACTTAGTTTATGTGAAGATGTTTTTGATATTTCAAAAATTGATTTTTTTTTATTTCCAAGTTTAGATAAAAAATTTCAAAAAGAGACCATAGAATTACTGGATATTGATAAAAAAAAATGCTTAACGAGCAAAACTTTTCGCCACATCGAAGCCAAAGAAATTTTAGTTACAGAACATCCGCATCGTATCACAAATGACGCTTCACACGATAATCAACATATCCCAGCTTGGATTTCTTTATGGTTAAAAAAAAAATATCTAAAAAATATTTCAAAAAACTCAAATGCACCAAAAAAAATATACATAGATAGAAGTGATTCCACGTCCAATACCAGAGACCTTAGAAAAATAATCAACGAAAATGAAATAAGGAGTTTTTTAAAAAATAATGGTTTTGAGATAATAACTTTAGGAAAACTTCATTTTAGAGAACAAATTAATACTTTTTTTAACGCAGAAGTAATAGTGGGTTTACACGGGGCGGGTTTTGCAAATTTGTGTTTTTGTAATCCAGACACAAGAGTTATTGAATTGAAAAGTAGTTCAGCAGGCTTAATGTATGAAAATTTGGCAAAAAAAAATAAGCTAAACTATAGTTCGTTAAGTTGTGAGCCATATAAATTTGATAGAAAAAATCAATTTGGCCACATAAATGTTTCAATTAAACTGTTAAATCAAACATTAAATAAATAAAAATGCACAAGTTTTGTCTTACCCATAAATATCACAAACACATGGAAAAGATTGACTATAAGTTGGTTGGCCAAGGCAAGGATAGTTTTCCAGAGCATTGGATGAAAGATAATACCGGAGACAACATTTCAGAAAAAAATCAATACTACGACATGTATACTTTTCATTACTGGCTATGGAAAAACTATTTACAGAATTTTGAAGAAAACAAATGGATATGTTTTTCCACATATAGAAGATTTTGGAAAACAGAAAACTTCAATGAAAATTCTGAGTTGAAAAATAAAATAATACAAACCCCACCGGCCGAATGGAGTGGTTTTGAGACAATTTTAACAGAGCCCACAGATCTAAAGAATATAAAAATTTCAAAAATTTGGAAAAAAGGAAAAAAAATAATATTTAAAAATCCGTCCGTTTTATTCAATAAAAATAAAAGAAATGTAAAATTTCATTTTGATTTGATGCATTATCCTGGAAATTTAGAAAAAGCCGTAGAACTAATTGATAAAAAAGACAAAAGTGAATTTATAGATTATCTTAATAACGAAACACATATTAACTTTTGGAATTTATTTTGCTGCAATTCTCCAAAACTTTTAGCAAAATGGTATGAAGATGTTTTTACATGGCTATTTAAATGTGAAAAAATTTTTGGATTCAAAGATCTCAAAGATTACGAAACTGGAAGAATGTATGCTTATTTAGCAGAACGTTATTTGCCTTTTTGGTTCAAAAAATATTCAAAAACTAGAACCTGGCCAATATATTTTCATGAACATCAAAAATTAAATAAATGAACTTTACAGAAGAGCTTACAATTATAATCACCACTTTTAATAGCGAAAATGTTATAGAGAAATGTCTAAATTCTATAAAAGAAAAGTGTAAAATTATAGTTATTGAAAATTCAAACAATAAAAATCTTAAAAAAAAATTAGAAGATAAATATAAAAATCTTAGTTGTTACTTATCCAATGAAAATTTGGGGTATGGAAAAGGAAATAATTTTGGTTTGGCAAAAACAAAAACTCAATATGCTTTGATTATAAATCCAGACGTTATTTTAGAAGAAAATACTTTAGAAAACTTTTTAATATATGCTAAAAAATACCCAAATTTTGCTTTGATTGGACCAGCTATTTCAAATGAAAAGATAAAAAATGAAACTTTTAATAAACAAACTTTTGAGGCTAAACACATCAAGGGCTTTGCCATGTTCTTGAACTTAAATCAATTTAAAGAAATTGGATTTTTTGATGAAAATATATTTATTTATTTAGAGGAGATTGATCTTTGCAGAAGAGTAGTTAAAAATAATAAAAAAATATATCTCATCCCAGAAATAAAGGTTCAACATCTTGGTGGAAAATCTCATAAAGAAACCATTAACTATGAAATGGAATTATCAAGAAATTGGCATTGGATGTGGTCTAAATTTTATTTTCAAAAAAAATACTATGGATTTAGTTTAGCTTTTATATCTAATTTCCCTAAATTAACTTCATCAAGTCTAAAATTCCTTATATTTTTTTTATTATTCAATAAAAACAAAAGAGAAATTTATTTTCACAGGTTGTCAGGATTAATTAATTCCATTTGTGGAAAAAAATCTTGGTTTAGACCAAAGATATAAACTTAAATTATTTGATTTATAAAACATTTGTATATAGAGATAGTATTTCATGAAATCAAAAAAAGTATTAGTTACTGGAGTTGCTGGGTTTTTAGGATCTCATTTATCAGAGAAAATTGCTAACATGGGAAATCAAGTAATAGGTGTAGACAATATGATTGGGGGCTACAAAGATAATGTTCCTAAAAATATCAAATTTATTCAATCGGATTGTTGTGATTTTCAAAAAATGAAAAATATTACAAAAAATATTGATGTGCTATACCACTGTGCGGCCACTGCACATGAAGGATTATCTGTTTTTTCACCATATGAAATTGGTAAAAATAATTATCTTGCATCCTTATCTGTTTTTTCTGCCGCTATCTCTAATGGTGTAAAAAGAATAATTTTTTGTTCATCAATGGCCAGATATGGCTCACAAAAATATCCTTTCACAGAAGATATGGAGCCTAGTCCAGTCGACCCCTATGCCATTGCAAAAGTAGCTGCTGAGCAAACTTTAATAAATTTGTGTGAACTTAATAAAATAGAGTGGGTTATTGCGGTTCCTCACAACATTATTGGACCAAGACAAAAATATGATGATCCATTTAGAAATGTTGTTTCAATTATGATAAACAGAATGTTGCAAAAAAAAGCTCCAATAATCTATGGAGATGGAGAACAAAAAAGATGTTTTTCATATATAGATGATTGCTTATCTTGTTTGATACCAATGTTAGACCAACAAAACTTAAACAAACAAATTATAAACATAGGCCCAGATGAAGAGTTTGTTACAATAAATAAAGTAGCAGAAATTTGTTCAAACATAACAGGATCAAACCTTAAGCCAATTTACAAAAGAGAAAGACCAAGAGAAGTTAAGCACGCAACATGTTCTGCAGATAAGGCAAGAAAATTTTTAAATTATAAGACTAAGACAGATTTACTTACAGGAATTCAAAAAACTTTTGATTATATTAAAAACAGAGGTGTAAAACCTTTTGATTACAATATCAATCTTGAAATAGTAAACGATTTGACACCCGAAACTTGGACAAAGAAAGAAATATAAAATTTAGTGACCAGGAAAGTCTATTAAACTTTCAGTAAAATAAGATTTATCTTTTAATTTTTGGTTTCCACCAAGATCGAATAAATTAATAATAAAAATAAAGCCTGCAACTTTACCTTTAGAAATTTCTACTAGTTTTGCACCAGCTTCGGCAGTTCCTCCTGTTGCTATTAAATCGTCTATAATCAAAACTTTTTCTCCATTTTCTATGGAGTCTTTATGAACTTCTATAGTAGCTTTTCCGTATTCCAATTCAAAATCTACCGAATGTCTTTCAGCCGGTAATTTATTTTTTTTTCTCATCATAATTAAAGGTTTTTTCAACTTGTAAGAGACAACTGAGGCAAAAACGAATCCTCTAGATTCTATCGCAGAAATCTTATCAAATTTTATTTTCTTGGATATCTCAACGATTTTATCAATTGCAAAATTAAATGCTTCGGGACTTTTTATTAGCGTAGTTATATCTCTAAATAAAATGCCCTTTTTGGGGTAATCGGGGATAGATCTTATATACTTTTTTAAATCCATATTTCACTTCATTATCTAGCAAAAAAAGATTAATAATTAAATGATGAAAAAAAGAAAACTTGGGATAATTGGTGGAAGTGGCCTGTATAAAATGGAAGGTTTTGAGAAAACTAAGTGGAAAAAAATTAAAACCTCTTGGGGAAGTCCATCTGATGAAATTTTAATTGCAACTTATAATGGCGAAGAAATATGTTTTGTTCCTAGGCACTCTAGAGGCCACAAAATTAGTCCAACCAATATTAATTTTAGAGCCAATATTGATGCAATGAAACAAATGGGTGTAACAGATATTATATCTGTTTCAGCAGTTGGTTCATTAAAAGAAAATTTAAGCCCAGGTATGTTTGTAATTGTTGACCAATTTATTGATAGAACTTTTTCTAGAGTAAAAACTTTTTTTGATGAAGAAATAATAGCCCATGTGTCTATGGCAAAACCTACCAGCAAAGGTCTCGGAGAGTGTTGTGAATCAGCTTTAAAAAAATTAAATATTAGTCATCAGGTGGGAGGGATCTATGTTGTTATGGAAGGACCACAATTTTCAACTTTAGCCGAGTCTAATCTTTACAGGTCTTGGAAAGCAGATGTTATTGGAATGACCAACATGCCAGAAGCAAAATTAGCTAGAGAAGCAGAAGTGAGATATTGCACAGTTGCGATGGTAACAGACTACGATTGTTGGCATCCTGATCACGATGAGGTTGATGTTGCAATGGTCATACAAACATTGCAAAAAAATGCTTCAAATGCACAAAATATGATTAAAGAGGTAATTAATACTTTTAAAAATTTTTCAATTGATAAAGATCCTGCAAATAATTGTTTAGATACAGCTATAATTACAGATCCCAAATTAAGAACAAAAAAAACTATAAAAAAATTACAGTATATTGCTGGAAGAGTATTAAAGAAATGAAAATAGAAGGAAAAGAATATCGTACAATTTGGTTTGATGAACAAAATCAAGCTGTAAAAATTATAGATCAAACAAAACTTCCTCATGAATTTATAATTAAAGATCTAAAAACAGTAAAAGATGCAATTAATGCCATCAAAGTTATGGAGGTTAGGGGAGCACCATTAATTGGCGGCACCGCTGCTTACGGTATTGTCTTAGCTATTATGGAAAAAAATGATTCTAATTTTATTAAGAAAAGCTCAGAAGAATTAATACAATCAAGACCAACAGCAATTAATCTTAAGTGGGCTGTAGACAGAATGATGAAAAAGCTAACAGGTGTTAATAACAATGAATTATCAAAGGTAGCTTTAGATGAAGCAAAGGCAATTTGTGAAGAAGATGTTAAGTTTTGTGAAAATATTGGATTAAATGGATTAAAAATTATTGAAGAAATTTATAATAAAAAGAAAGACAAAGTAAATATATTAACTCATTGTAATGCAGGTTGGCTTGCAACAATAAATTGGGGAACAGCTACATCTCCAATTTATCATGCTCATAAAAAAGGAATACCAGTTCATGTGTGGGTAGATGAGACAAGACCAAGAAATCAAGGAGCTAATCTAACTTCATATGAATTAAATGAAGAAAAAATTCCTAACACAATTATTGCAGATAATACGGGCGGGATATTAATGCAAAGAGGTGAAATAGATATGTGTATTGTTGGAACTGACAGAACTCTATCTACAGGAGATGTTTGTAATAAAATTGGTACTTATTTAAAAGCTTTAGCTGCCCATGATAACAATGTTCCTTTTTATGTAGCTTTACCAAGCTCAACAATTGATTGGAATTTGAAAAATTTTAAAGATATTCCAATAGAAGAGAGAAATTCAGAGGAATTATCCCACGTAGAAGGCTTAGATAAAAACAATAAAGTGACAAAAATTTTAATTTACCCAAAAAAAAGCAAAGCAATGAATTTGGCATTTGATGTTACGCCTGCTAAATATGTGACAGGATTAATTACAGAAAAAGGGGTTTGCGAAGCATCAACTGAAGGTCTAAAAAGGTTATTTAAATGAAACAAAATTCATATACTTCCATTCAAAGTTCTAACAAAGGTATATCCCGTATAAAATTAAATGATCCCAGCACCTATAATTCACTATCCCTAGGCATGTTGAAATCCTTAATCGCTGCATTCAAAGATCTTGAAAAAGATGAAAAAACAAGAGTAATTATTATAGAGGGGTCAGGAAAAGGTTTTAGTGCCGGCCATAATTTAAAAGAAGTTCGATCTTTAAAAGGAAAATCTAATTACAACAAACTATTTGATTTATGTTCAGAATTAATGATGGTTATTACAAACAGCAATAAACCTGTTATTGCAAAAGTTCATGGAGCAGCCTTTGCAGCAGGATGTCAATTAGTTGCTACTTGTGATTTGGCTTTAAGCACAAATGATGCAAAATTTTGTACACCAGGCGTTAACATAGGACTTTTTTGCAGCACACCCATGGTTGCTTTAAGCAGAAATGTTAATAGAAAAAAAGCAATGAAGATGCTTTTGACAGGAGATCCGGTTAGCGCAGCGCATGCAAAAGAAATTGGTCTTATCAACGATCATTTTGAAGATTCAGTTTTAGAAGAAGAAGTTTTAAAATTAGCAGAAAATATTGCCTCTAAATCAAAGAAGGTTGTTAAGATAGGAAAGAAAGCTTTTTATAAACAATTAGAAATGTCGCTAGACAAAGCCTACAAATATACAAGCAGAGTTATGAGTGAAAATATGATGTCTCTAGACGCAAAAGAAGGTATTTCTGCTTTTTTAGAAAAGAGAACTCCAAAATGGAAAGATAAATGATAGAGGATAGCTTAATTAAACAAACTCTTGATTCCGCAAAAACAATTGCAATGGTTGGGACTAGTACATCTAAAGAAGGAGAAGTTGTAGCTAAAACAAGATTAAAACCTTCAATTATTGTTATGAAGTATCTTTTAGAATTCGGTTACAAAGTGATACCTGTAAATCCTTTTTCTGAAGGAAAAAAAGTAAACGGTGAAACGATAGTTGGAAAATTAGAAGATGTATCTACTCCCATAGATATAGTAAATGTTTTTCGTCCGTCTAAAGAAGCACCAGAGATAGCTAAACAAACGGTTAAGATTGGAGCAAAAGTTCTTTGGTTACAATTTGGCATTCAAAATACAGAAGCAGAGAAAATTTCTAATTCTGCAGGGATTACATGTATTATGAACAAATGTATTAAACAGGAATACCAAAGATTGTTTTTAAAATCAAAACCCGTTTTTCCAGTTCTCTTGCCTGATTGATCTAAAATTATCTTAAAGAGGCAGCTATATTACCACCATCAACAGTGAGAACTGCACCAGTAGTTTTTTTTGAAACAGCTAAATGAAAAAATGCTTTAGCGACATCTTCTGCTCTTACTTCATTTAGTAATAAATTTCCTTTCATGTAAGTGTCAGCACTTACTGATCTTGCTTTTGCTCTAGTTTTAATCATCTTACCAGTCATCAAACCACTTTTTATTCTATCTGCATTTACTCCATTAGATCTAATGCCATAGGACCCATAGTCTACTGCATATTGCTTACATAAACTAAGCAAAGCAGATTTTGGCAATCCATAAGGACCAAAGTTTTTTCCAGGGTTTACAGATTGTTTTGAAATATTAAAAAGTAAGCATCCATTAATATTTTGTTTTTTCATTATCTTAATTGCCTCAGAAGCACAGTTCTGATGAGAGAAGAAATTAATTTCAAAACTTTTTCTTAAAATTTCATCACTTACATCACCTATTGCACCACCAGGTGCAGCTCCAGCATTAGAAATTAAAATATCAAAGCCTCCAAATTTCTCACAGATTTTTTTAAAAGCATTTTTAACACTTCTTTTATTTGTTACATCACAATGAATACAAAGATCTTTAATTTTAGACTGTACTTCATTCAAACGTTTTAAATCGTAATCAAGCAAAACAACTTCAGCTCCATAACTTTTAAACATTTTGTAGGTTTCAAAACCTATAGTGCCTGTAGCTCCTGTTACCACAACAACGTTTCCTTCAAGAAGCTTTTTCTTTTTTTTAATTTTTGCTTGTTCTAAAGACCAGTATTCAACATCAAAAAGATCTTTCTCTGGAATAAATTTGTATGCGGAAGTTTCTTCAACAGAGCTGATTACCTTAGCATTTGTTTCAGTTAAATCCCCAGCTATTCTTGCTGCACTTAAGTCCTTACCAACGCTGAACATACCAACGTTTTGGACCAAAACAACTCTTGGAGAAGTGTCCAACATTACTTTTTTTCCTTTAACTTTTTTACTATTAACTTTGAAATAGTTAATATATTTTTTTCGATAATTCTTAAAAGCTTTTTCCGCTGTTTTTTTAAAGTGTTGAATTGAAGAATTTTTCTTAGGAGTAATGATCAAAGGAAAAGGCTTAACTCTAATCACATGGTCTGGAGTCGCGGTTCCTTTGGAAGAATATGATCTAACGTTTTTTCCATTGATAAAATATTTAAGGTGATTGTTTAATCTATAATTAATAACAAATTTTTGATCTTTATTTTCAGACAAAAGCCCTCTAATTATTGGCGCAATCTCGTGAGGATCAAATTTTGTATTAAATTTTTTAATTTGTTTAATCTTTTTACTTTTTAATTTTTTTACTGCTCTTTCAGCTTTTGATACGTACTTTATCATCAAGTCATAGGCTTCTTTACAATCATCAGAAAACGTAAAGATTCCATGATTCATAAGTATCAAACAGTCTATGTTAGGATTTTTTGAGTAAACTTCATTTATTTTTTTAGCCAGCATAAAACCAGGCATTACGTAAGGAACTATACTGGCTTTTTTTCCAAATATTTTTTTACAAAAATTTAATCCTCCGGGTCTATTTGTTACATTCATTACCGCATCAGCATGTGTGTGATCTACATATTTAAAAGGCAAAAATGCATGTAAAAATGTTTCAACAGAAGGGTTGGGTGATTTAATATCAATTAAATTTCTTTTTTGATAAGCAACCATATCTTCATCAGATAAATATTTTTTGTTTTTAAGGGACAACAAAGGTTTTAACTTAACAGCAGGAAGCCCAGGAGGCTCTATGTCAGCCATGTCCCAACCACTTCCTTTAACACATAAAACTTCGTATTTTTTACCATCAATGTCTTTAATGGTCGTTTTAACAGAAGTATTCCCACCTCCGTGCAGAACTAACTCTTTATTCCTTCCCAATAGGCGCGTTGTGTAAACTCTTAGGGCTAAATCCTTAGAAAAACCAAGTTTTTTGTACCTTTTTATATATTTTTTTACAACTTTTTTTGACCAATTGTTTTTCAAACTAAACTCCAATTTTTATTAACAATGAATTTTTAGTTGTAAAAAATAAAATAACAAGATATTTTTTTTATAACGAGTCGTAAAAAAATGAAAAAAGTTGGAGAACACGTAACAATAGATTTTTTAGGGGTAAAACGGGATTACTCTCCCGATTTTTACAGCAAGGTTATATATAAGATAGCCAAAAAGGCCAAAATAGAAGTTTTAAACATTTCTGAAAAGATATTTAAACCAAAAGGATATACATGTTTAGCTCTTTTAGCTGAAAGCCATATGAGTTTTCACACTTTTCCTGAGAAAGGCATAATTAGTTTTGATTTTTTCACTTGTGGAAAAATTTCACCAACAGCAGCTTTGGATGTTTTAAAAACTGAAATTAAACATGAAAGAGCTGTAGTTAGAAGCTTTGATAGAAGCAACAAGGGTGTATACGAAGATATATATAGTACCCCTGGACACAAAAAATATTATGTTGTGGATGATGTATTAGAAAATTTGGTATCAAAAGTTGGTCAACACATTGAAGTTCTAAAACTAGAAGAATTTGGAAATGCTCTTTTTATAGATAGCGAATTACAAGTAGCTGAAAAAGATGAAAAAAAATATAGCGGGCAATTTGTTAACTCAGCACTCAATCTATCCAAGAACAATTCTAGCGCAGCAATAATCGGTGGAGGAGATGGCGGTGTAGCGAGAGAACTTTCCTCAAAAGGTTTTGACTTAGTTGATTGGTATGAATTAGATCCCGAAGTAGTAAAGGTTTGCCAAAAACATCTTCCAAAAGTTTGCGGCGATATTAAAGCAAACAATAAAGTAAAAACTTACTGGGGAGATGCCTTTGAGAGTATTAAAAAAGTCAAAGATGAAAAATATGATAAAATTTTTGTTGATCTTAATGATGACCAATTCTGTATTAACTTAGCCGCAAAAAATATGAAAGGCTTAAAAAGAATTCTTAAGCCCGGAGGAGTTATCACTGCCCAGGCTGGCTGTTTGTCAAAAAAACCTAAGCAAGTTAAAAATTGGATGGAATTACTTAACGATAATTTTGGAAACGTGACGCTTACAGAATCTTTTATACCTAGTTTTGATTGTAGATGGAATTTTGTTTCTGCATCATCTACAACTAAGTAAATTTTAATACTCCGTATATTGCTTAATTTCTTTAATGTTAGATCCACTAAGGTTGTTTATTTTTAATTTTGTTTTAGCTCTTTCATCGTTAAGCCTATAAACATTTCTAGCAAGTTCGATAAAGTTTTTGTCAAAAGTTTTATTTTTTTCACATAATCTTTTTTGGTCTTCAACCTCCCAAAGTTTTAGATTTGTTATCCTTAAATTATCCCATAAATCTTTTATTTCATTTGTAATTTTCACATTTTTTTTCATGGACTCTTCCAAGGCTTCATGTTCCTTGTTAATCTCTATTAGAGAATCTTTATCAGAAATTTTATTTTTTTTAATTTCTAAAATTGTGATCTTGTCAATTAATTCTCCAACCGAAGTTTCTATATAAATCTTATTCATTTCACGTCTTTTTTAAATAATATTAATAAAAGTCTTTACTAATTAAAAAATATATGCAGTTAAATCATATAATGTCAAATATATTGATAATAAAACATGGGTCACTTGGAGATTTAATTCAAGCTAATGGAGCCATAAAGGATATAAGGGAAAATTTTCCTAATGATAAGATTATACTTTTGACGACTCCGTTATATATTGACCTGATGTCACATTGTCCATATATCGACGGAACTTTAATTGATAAAAGATTACCTCGATGGAATATATTTTATCTCTTAAAACTAAAAAATATGCTGGACAGATTTTCTTTTATTAAAGTTTTTGACCTTCAAAATTCTTCAAGAACAAAATTTTATAGAAATTTTTTTTTTAAAAAAATTTTTTTTTCTAGTTCAGAAACATCACTAGATTCAAATGAAAAAAAAAGTGATTTTGATAAATTTCCTGTTCTTGATAGAATGAAGATACAATTAGAGAAGGCTGGTTTAAAAACATCTTCTGTTTTGAAACCAGATTTATCATGGGCTATTGGAAACGTTAAAAATATAATTAATCAAAATTTTGATAAAAAATATATTTTGCTATTTCCATTTTCCTCACCAGGTTTAAAGCATAAACAATGGCCACATTATAAAGATTTAATAAAACTCCTGATAAAAAATTTCGGAGATAAATATTCAATTGCAATAGCACCCGGTCCCGGGGAAGTTATAATGAGTAGAGAATATAATGTGATAACCATCCTTAACAAGGATAAGCCGGTAAATCTGATAGAGTTAATTGGATTAATAAATGGAGCAATCTATATTGTATCAAACGATACTGGACCAGGTCATATTGCTTCACATCTTAAAAAAAAAGGATTAGCACTGTTTGGTAGTCATACCTCAGCAGAAAAAGTAAGCATAGAAAATGAAAATTTTAAATGTATTCAGACAAAAAAATTAAAAAATTTACCTGTTGCTGATGTTTTTGAGAAAATACAAGAAAATTTAAATTAAACTCAAATACTGTTTTACAATACGCTTCCACTTAAAATTTTCATAAAATATTTTGGCATTTGAACCAAATTTTTTGTAATTATCATTATCAAAAAAATTGAGGATATTTTCATAGATAGAATTTATATTATTTCCATCGCATATAAAACCTGTAGATCCATTTTTTATAGCATCCTCTTCACCTCCATCTTTCCCACCAATCGAGCCTACGCCATAACTAGCAGCTTCGACAAAGGATATCCCAAAACCCTCGACTGATTTTTTGTAAATTATTGAAGGCATTAAAAATAAATTAGAATTTTTAATTAATGCTCCCTTTAGTTGCTGATTAGTGTTATTTAGAAAAATAACATTTTTTTCTATATCTAGTTCTTTTGTTAACTCTAATAAACTTTTTTTTTCTTCACCATCTCCTATAGATATATATTTAATGTTTGGAAATTTTATTTTAAGATTTTTAATACACATTAATATATTTTGATGATTTTTTCTTTTTTCTAATCTAGCTACTGTTAAAATCTTAGGAAATGAATCTTTAAAAAGTTCAGTTGCTTTAGACTCGTAAACTGGCTGAATCTCAATAGGTTCATCACAACCTGGATTAATCACATGAATTTTTTTTTCTGGTACACCAATAGTTATAGCTAGTTTTTTTGTGAATTTTGAATTTGATATTATGTATCTTATATTATTTAGTGAATTTAAAACTCTTTTATTAAGAGCAGATCCTTTTAGATGATTTATTTCTTTAGAATGTATTAAGCAGAAAGTTGGAATATTTTTTATTTTTTCAAAATTAATTTTCTCAGCACTTTTCCAATGATCAAAAAAAATTGATCTTACATTTTTCTTATTTTCTACATAATCAATAATACGATTTGCTTTTCTATATTTTCTTAATAGTTTTATGCCACCAAATCTCTCTATTTCTGATTTTAATAGCTCGTCATATTTTTCAGAATTTTCTGATTTATCTGCAAATACTTTAACAGGACCATGATTTGTTAGAGCGTTTGCTAACCCACCCATTAAATTTTGCATTCCGCCTATATCAGGAGGAAAATTTCTAGTAGACAAAATAAACATTATTTACTCCATTTGATGTTACAGCCCATACTTGGAATCTGATCTTTTGGTCCTTTTCCAGTTTGTATGATCAAACGCATTGATTTTAACAAATCACTCTCAGAACTTCTGACAGGCTTTAAGTCTTTTAACTCTCTTATTCTACCTCTGTATTGCAACTCAAGTTTATTATTATAACCAAAGAAATCTGGCGTACATACGGCACCATATTTCTTTGCTACCTCTTGAGTTTCGTCAATTAGATAAGGAAATGAAAATTCATGTTTTTTGCTGAAAGAAATCATATTTTCAAAAGAATCTTCAGGATAATCATTTGTATCATTAGACATTATTGCTATAGATTTTAACCCTTCTTTCTCTAAATTTTTGCAATCATTTACAATATCTTCAATAACAGCTTTCACATAAGGGCAGTGATTGCAAATAAACATAATTAATAATCCATATTTACCAAGGTGATCTTCAAGTTTATGAAATTTATTATCAATTCCTTTCAATTTAAAAGGATTAGCTTTCTCTCCAAAATTACAGATAGGTGTTTTAGTTAAAACCATAATGTATTATACATAAAATTATGATTTATGACTTCGAAAAAAATGTTCCAGAAATTCACTCTGAAGCTTGGGTTGCATCCAACGCAACAATTATTGGCAAGGTAAAATTGGAAAAAAATTCAAGCATATGGTTCAATTCGGTCTTAAGAGGTGACGTTGAACTTATTACAATAGGAGAGAACTCTAATGTACAAGATGGCAGCGTACTTCACACTGATCCTGGTTATCCTTTAACTGTTGGTAAGGGAGTTACAATCGGACACATGGTCATGTTGCATGGTTGTAAAATTTCTGATGATACTCTTATTGGTATAGGAAGCGTAATATTAAATAATAGCAAAATAGGAAAAAATTGTATTATAGGTGCAAATACTTTGATAACTGAAAACAAAATTATCCCAGACAATTCTTTGGTTTTAGGTTCACCAGGTAAGATTGTAAGAAAAATTACAAAAGAAGATATAATAAAAATTAAAGATAATGCTAAAGAATATATTGATCTTATGAAAAAATATAAAAAATAATTAGGGAATTAACCAAGTAAATTTTTTTGACCCTTTAAAATCGATAAGTGCTCTACGATGTCCTTTTGCAGCCAGATAAAGCCATTCAATACTTGTTATTTTACATTTTATTACGCTAAAATTTTTATATCCTTCTTCACTTTCCAACTTGGTAAAATCAAAATTATCAAATTTACTGTTTAATCCTGAAGTGGGTTTCTCAGAAGTTGTTCCAGGTCCATTAGTTACTAAATAGCATTTTCTACTAACGTGACCAGTTTTTTTCCAAGACTCTTTTGTAATATTATTATTAAAATTAACTTCGCACTCGGTCTTTAATCTAAGTTGAATTTTTTCTTTTTTTCCATAAAATAATATTGAGCAATTTGGATTTTTTTTTATTTTTTCTATTTTAGATGATCTGATATCGCTGTGAAATTGAACAAAATTATTTTTTTGATCTGCTTTTCTTAATACAACTACTCTGCCATCTAAGTCTTTGTCATTACCACAGATAAATACAGGCGTTCTAAATTCAGAGCTTCTGTCCTTTACTGCATTCGCTAAAAGGGCCCAAAGTTTTTTTTCTATTTCATTGAAATTTTCGTAGTAACTTACTTTTTCCTCTGACACGATTTATTTTCTAAATCTTTTTATCAAACTTGAAGTATCCCATCTTTTTCCACCCATTTTTTGTACCTCAGCATAATATTCGTCAATTACTTTTGTGATGGGCAATGGCGAATTATTTCTTTTTGCTTCTTCCATTGCAATTTTTAAATCTTTTCTCATCCAATCTACGGCGAAACCATAGTCAAACTTATCATCTATCATGGTTTTATGTCTGTTTTCCATTTGCCAAGATTGTGCGGCTCCCTTTGAAATTACTTCAATCACATCTTCCATTTTTAATTTAGCATTAAGTCCAAAATTGATTGCTTCTGAAAGTCCCTGAACTATTCCTGCAATACAAATTTGATTTACCATTTTAGCTAATTGACCACTTCCAGGAGGACCCAATAATTTCATTTTTTTACTATAAGAATCTATTACTGGTGAAGCTTTTTTAAATGCTTCTTCGTCACCACCTATCATAACAGTTAATGCACCATTTTCTGCTCCTGCTTGACCACCAGATACTGGAGCGTCTAGAAAATCAAAACCTTTACTCTTTGCATTTTTGTAAAGTTCTCTCGCAATCTCAGCTGAGGCTGTAGTATTATCAATGTAAACAGATCCTTTATTGATGCTATGAAATAACCCATCTTTTCCTAAGGTTACCTCTCTTAAATCATTGTCATTTCCTACGCATGTAAAAACAAAATCTCTATCTTTTGCAGCTTCTTTAGGTGTTTCTGCTAAACTACCCTTATGTTCCTTAACCCATTTTTCTGCTTTTGATTTTGTACGATTATATACTTTAACATCATGACCAGCTTTAGCTATATGTCCAGCCATAGGGTATCCCATAACACCCAAACCTATAAATGAAACTTTACATGTCATAATATATATAAATAAATATATTAATTTTTTTATATTTACAATTTAAATTTTATATAATTTTTCTCTTTGTATAACAAATTTTTCAAAACTTTTTAAAGTGATTTCTGTAGGTAAAATGAAAATTGATCTTTTATCTTTCTTGTTTCTTATAATTTTAAAATATTCTTTTCTAATCGCATTATCAATGTAAGTATTTGAGGTTAAATAAGATCTTTCAATAAATTTTAATAACTGGTGTTTAGTTATCGTTTCATTTTTATAATAAGCGATAAGAACCTTATGCAACATCATCCAATGTTGTGGTGTTTGACCAAAATATCTAAGGACTGTGTCTTTAGATCTTGTTATGAAATCTCCAAGAGACAACTCGGCAAGCCTTATTATTTTATCTTCTTTTTTAACTTTAATCATAATGGTTTATACCCCTTTTTAAAAAGGGGTATAAATTTTAATTAACCTAAGAAGATATTTTTACTTAGTACCTAGTATTGCGTCAATATCACCTGAGCCATATTTATCACTATAGCTTTTATATACAGGCTTAACTGCTTTTGCGAATGCAGGAACGTTAGCTTTATTAATCTTCATTCCTTTACCTTTAAGAGCTTTCATAGCATCAGCAACAATTTTAGTTGTTAAGTCTATTTCATACTCTTGCAATTCAGCAGCAGCTTTTTCTATTGCAGCTTGTTGTTTACTATTTAAAGAGTCCCAAGTTTTTTTTGACATTACAACAACTCCCGGAGGTCTAAAGTGCTGAGTGATTGAATAAAATTTTGAAACTTCAAAAAATTTATCATTCAATACGTTACCAGCAGCATTTTCTCCACCATCAAGAACACCTTGTTGAAGTGCTGTATATAATTCACCGTAAGCCATTGGAGTTGCGCTTCCACCCATAGCATTAACAGTGTTAACCATTAAAGGACTTTTCATAACTCTAATTTTTAAACCAGCCATATCAGATGGTTCTTTGATTGGTTTTTTACCATTGAACATATTTCTATATCCATTATCAAACCAAGCAAGACCCTTCATTCCTTTTGCGTCAAGCATAGCTAAAAATTTGTCTCCGATAGGTCCACTCAAAACTTTTTTGAAATGTTTTGTGTCTCTGAACATGTAAGGTAAGCTGAAAATATCAAACTCACCAACAAAGCCAGCCATAGGACCTGTTGAAACCTGAGACATTTGTATCGTACCTTGCTGCATACCCTCTATGTAAGCTCTTTCGCTTTTACCAAGTTGTCCACCAGCTAGAACTTTAAAAGTTACACCGATATTTTGTTTATTAATTTTATCAGCGAACCAGTTTAAAGCTGTATTGTGGTGGTGGCTTGGACCAGATACTGACGCAATTCTTATTGTTTGTGCATTAGCATAGCTGGTGAAGCTTAGAACAAAAAGTAAAGTAACAAGTATTTTTGTTATTTTGTTAAACATTGTTCCTCCCAGTGTTTATTTATATATAAAAATTATATATATTAATTATATACAAGCCAAATTAAAAAAAATTAAGATTCAACTATTGATTGTTATAGAATTGCCCAATCGTCGGAAACTTTGAGTGCTAGCTTATTTAATGGTCTAGCTCCTTGTTCCGTTATTTCTACTACCTGTTCAACCCTAAGCCCTTGCTCCTCTAGTTCATGTAAATCTAATTTTATTGCGAGCGTCATTCTCGGATAGAAAATAAAATCACTAAATTTGTTAAGATCAGGTTGTTCAACGACATCAAGTCCAACACCGTGTCCGGTACCTCTAGTTCCAGTTACATAGGGGGTAAAATTAGAATCTAATTTAAGAGGTTTTAGCGATTCATAAAAACTATCATGAACACTAGTTGCTTTTGTTTGTGATCTAATTGAATTAATAGTTTTTTTAAGAATTTTATGAGAGTTAATTAAGGCTTCGGTTTTAAATTTTGAAGCTCCAGGCATTAAAAATGTTATTCCACCATCATTACAGTAGTTGCCAATAGCTGGATTAAAATCCACCATTAGCAATTCGCCTTTTTCCAATTTTTTATTTGTTGCTCTCCATGCTGGAAATTTAGTATTTTTTCCTGCCATTACTACTGTAGCCGATCCTAGATCTGCACCAAGTTGTCTACCAAGAAAATCAGCATGAGCCACAACCTGTTGTTCTGTCATTCCAATTTTAATTATATCTTTAAGCTCCGTCAGAACCTTGTCATTAATATTTGCAGCCTTTTCCATCAGTTCAATTTCTTTTTTACTTTTTATTTTTCGCATATCATCAATTATTTTTGTAACTATAGGAAATTGAATATCAGGCATGGCTTTTGTTAAAATATCTCTAAGGTAAAATGGCATTAAATGCTCACCAGCAATACCAATTTTTTTTCCTTTTTCATTAAATTTTTTTAAAAGCTCAGATATTTCAGTTTCAAATTTGTGATGTTGCAAAACTTTTTTAATCCATACCGTTTCTCTTGCCGAATAGTAATTTAATCTTCCAATTACCAAAATAGGATCTTCATTTTCCATAATTATTAGAGTTTGGGGGGACTCCTCAATAACATTAATCGGCTTGTACCCCGTGAAATAAGTGCAATAACCAGACCTATACTCGTCTGAATAAACTATAATTCCATCCAGCCCCTCATTTTTAATGTATTTTCTTAACTGAACTACTCTATTTTGTAATTCACTTTGGTCGATAATATCCATAAAATAAAGTTATAACTTTTTGATATATATAAAAATTATATATAATCTATATACATTTTAGTATGAAAACAATTAAAAATTTTATTATTTCGTCACTGACTGATGACAATGGAACAGTAAATAAAGACATCATAAGTATAATATTTAGACCTGTGATTGCATCATTATTCTTCATAATGATTACCATTACATTTATTCAAGTTATATTTAGATATATTTTAAATTCAGCTTTACCTTGGGCAGGCGAAATAGCAATATTCTTTTTTATTTGGATAATTTTTTTAGGAGCTACAATTTCATTAGTTAAAGGTTTGCACATTGGTGTAGACATTTTCACTAATCTTTTGAATAAAAAATATCAGAGATTTTTTTTGATCTTAACAAATCTTTTGATTATTTCATTTTGTACTTTAATTGTTTATGGATCTATTCCTTTAATAATTGATAATTTCACTCAACTATCACCAGCATTAGAAATAAGGCTGACCTATATATATATTTGTATTCCAATTTCAATGCTTGCTATGATTTATATATCTTCAAAAAAAATCCTAAAAATATTAAAGGAGATTGAATAATGCTGTTGGTTCTATTTTCACTTTTTTTTATATTGTTATTCATAAACCTGCCCGTTGCTTTCTCTATAGGTATATCATCTATGGTAGCTCTCTCTTTTTATGGGGATTTACCATTAAGTGCGATAGTAACCAGAATGTATTCTGGTGTAGATTCATTTACTCTTTTAGCTATTCCTTTCTTCATAGCTGCCGGGGAAATAATGAATGAGAGCGGTATAACAGATAAAATTGTTTCATTTTCAAAAAATCTAGTCGGGCATATAAAAGGTGGTTTAGCCCATGTTTCAATTGTATCTAGTATGTTTTTTTCAGGAATATCAGGTTCAGCAACAGCAGATGCCTCTGCCCTTGGTTCCATGTTAATACCTGCAATGAAAAAAAGTGGAATAGATGCAGATTTTGCTGTGTCTGTTAGTGCAAGTTCAAGCGCAATAGGCCCAATAATTCCCCCAAGTATTTTATTTGTAATTTATGGTTCAATTGCCAATGTTTCTATTGCAAAACTTTTCTTAGGAGGTGTTATTCCGGGACTGCTAATAGGTTTTGCGTTAATGGTAGTAACTTATATCTACGCAAAGAAAAGAGGTTATCCTTCTGAGGAAAGAGCATCAATAAAAAATTTGATTAAATCTTTTATAGACTCATTAATTGCATTAATGATGCCAGTTATAATACTTGGTGGAATATTTGGTGGGATTTTCACCGCAACTGAAGCAGGAGTAGTAGCTGTTTTTTATGCAATTGTTGTAGGTATATTTGTATACAAAAAAATTAAAATTTCAGACTTGGGAAGAATATTAATAAAAGCTTCGATAACAACATCAATTGCACTTTTTGTTATATCTGCATCAAGTGCTTTTGCATGGACATTAGCCTGGGAAGGATTTGGAGAAATAGCATTAAATTTCTTAACAGAATTGAGCGATAATCCCACAACAATTTTATTTTTAATTTTATTGTTTGTTTTAGTTCTGGGACTTTTTGTAGAAGGAATTCCTGTGTTAATAATTTTATCTCCAGTTATGTTACCTGTAATAACTGGATTAAATATTGACCCAGCATACTTTGGGGTATTACTTGTGATGGCAGTGGTAATTGGATCAGTAACTCCTCCCGTTGGAATTTTAACTTACATATCATGTGCTATAGCTAATACGACGATATCTAAAGTTTTTTGGACACTTTGGCCTTTCTGTGGAATAATGATCTTTGTATTATTTATGTCAGTACTATTTCCAAAAATAATAACTCTCTTTTATTAATGGGTAAAAAAAGAATAAAAAAAATATTAATTACAGGAGCAGCAGGATTGTGTGGCAGCGTTCTTTATGATGGACTCTTAAGATTAGGTTATAAAGTTATTGGGTGTGATATCCAAAAAAAAGCAAGCCGTGCAGCTAATAATCTTGGCATCAAGATAAATAAAAATATAAAAATTGTTGATTTAAGAAAATTAAACAAAGTTTTAAAAATTACCAGAGGAGTAGACGCAGTACTACACTTTGGAGGTATTCCAAGACATAAACCCAACGAAGATGTTTATTACAAAATTTTAGACCACAATATACTTGGCACTTACAATGTATTTGAGTCATGTAGAGCCAATAAAGTAAAGAGGGTAATTTTTGCTAGTTCAGCACATGCAATCGGATATCATAATAGAAAAAAAAAATTAAACGATAAATCAATTTTAAGACCAGACTCCCATTACGCAGTGAGCAAATGTTTTGGAGAGGCATTAGCCAGCCTATACGCAGACAAGTACAACATAAAATCAATGAGTATTAGGATTGGATCTGTATTACCAAAACCAACCGATCAAAGATTTCTATCAACCTGGATAAGCTTTAGAGATTTAGTTCAATTAGTTGATATTGGTTTAAAAAATAAAAAATTACACTGTTCAGTTGTTTATGGAATTTCAAAAAATAAAAGGGCATGGTGGAAAAATAAAAGTGCTTATAAATTAGGTTACAAACCCAAAGATAATGCTGAAAAACATTTAAGACAAATTATTACAAAAAATGAATCGAAAGATAAAATTGCTCTCAGATTACATGGAGGTGTATTTACAAGCGATGGCTACAAGGGCAATTTGAAAGATATATTAAAAAGATAAATGAAAATAAAAAAAATTTCACCAATTTGTATCCATATGCCATTTGAACATGGAGCTAAAAAAACAAAGTTTAATGGCCAAGAGTGGGATAAATTAGAATTTGTACTTGTTAAAGTCGAAATGGATAATGGGATAATTGGATGGGGTGAGTCATTCGGATATGTTTCTTGGAAAGCTGTTAAATCTTCAATAGAAGAAATGGTGACACCTTTCTTAATTGGAAAAGAAATTAAAGATTCAAAAGATATTCACGAACTAGTAAAAGAGACACAAAAGACTTTACATATTTTTGGTAGATATGGAATTACGATCTATGCTATTTCAGGAATCGAAATTGCTTTATGGGATGCATTAGGAAAAGAAAAGAAATTACCTATCTATAAGTTTTTAGGAGAGACTAAAAAAACGGAATTCAAAGCATATGCAAGCCTTTTTAGATACTCAGATGAAAAATTAGTTGAGAAAAAGTGCAAAGAATCTTTAGACAGAGGATTTAAAATTATCAAATTACATGAAATAAAAGACAATTATATTAAAGTTGCAAGAAAGTTTATAGGTAAAGACATTCCTTTGATGACAGATTTTAATTGTGCTTGGACGTACCAAGAAGTGCTAGATAAGAAAAATTTTTTTGAAGAAGTTAAATTGTTTTGGATCGAAGAGCCAATATTTCCGCCAGAGGATTTTAAAAAATTATCCGAAATTAAAAAAAAATGTAATATATCAATAGCGGCAGGAGAAAATGCTTGCACACATTGGGAGTTTGAAAAAATGATAGAATCCAAAGCTGTAGATTTTTCCCAACCTTCTGTAACTAAAGTTGGTGGTATAAGCGAAATGGCCCAAGTTATAAATTTTTCTGAAAAAAATAATATTCCAGTAATGCCCCATACCGCATATTTTGGTCCGGGTTTTCTAGCATCTTTACATCTTGCAGCTATTACTAAATTGGATACTTTTATTGAAAGGTTTTGGTTAGATTTGGCTGAAGAATTTTATCCAGATTTTAAAATAGCAAAAAATGGAAAATATAAATTACCAAGTGGTCCTGGATTAGGTTTAGAATTTAATGAAAAAATTATTTCTAAATTTAGCATTTAAAAATTAGACAGAAACTATGAGCTTGAACAAAAAGATAATTTTTTTTGGATTTATTTTTACCTTTTTTTCAAGTTTTGGACAGAGCTTTTTTCTTGGGTTGTTTAATGCGCCAATAAGGAATGAACTAGGTATTACCCATGGTCAATTTGGTAATTTATATGCAACGGCAACAATTTGTTCTAGCTTATTACTTATATGGGTAGGAAAAAGGATAGATGATTACAAATTAATTCATTATTCATTGTTTGTAATAATTTTATTATTCTTATCTTCATTATTTTTTTCTTTTATTAACAGCATTTATTTTTTAGCAATAGGAATTTTTTTAATGAGATTTTCCGGGCAAGGCTTAATGAGTCATACCTCCTCAACTGCAATCACAAGATTTTTTGAGAAATCTAGAGGTAAAGCACTTAGCACTATATGGTTTGGATTATCTTCTGCAGAATTTATTTTACCAGTTTTGGTAACTTATTTATTTATTATTTATTCTTGGAGGACAGTATGGCAAGGCATAGCAATACTGGTTATATTATTTTTACCTCTAGTAATTTTTAACACCATCAAATCTGTAAGCTTAGATTCAAGAGAAAATGAAAAAACGAATTTAAATAAGATGAAAGTTAAAAACTGGAAGAGAAATGAAGTAATCAAAGATTATAGATTTTACATTATCTCATTAAATATGTTGGCTATGCCCTGGATAGCTACTGGTATTTTTGTTTATCAGTCATTTATTGCCGACTCAAAGTTGTGGAGCACTTACACAATACCTAAAGCTTTCATGGTATATTCAATTACCTCGATAATAACGCTTTTTTCTTCAGGATTTTTAGTTGATAAATTTACAAGTCGAAAATTAATACCAGTAATGAACATTCCTTTATTATTTGCAATGATTGTATTGTTTTATTTTCAAAATGAGATTTATGCATATTTTTTTCTGGGATTAATTGGCGTTTCTAATGGTTTGGCCAACGTTCTGGGATCTTCAACTTGGGCTGAAATTTATGGTGTGAAATATATTGGCAGTATTAAAGCTCTTACGGTTGCTTTTATGGTTTTCGCAACTGCTTTTGGTACGGCTGTATTTGGAATCTTAATAGATTATGGATTTAGCATTGAAATGATAGCTTCTGTTAGCGGAGCTTACATTATTATATCCTGGATTTTATTAATAATTTTTAGACACACTTTAGAGCCAGTGAAATTATTAAAATAAGCTTGATTTCTTAACATTATTTGAATAAATAACCACCACCATGGCAAGAATTACCGTAGAAGATTGTTTAGAAAAAGTTGATAATCAATACGATCTAGTTTTACTAGCAAAAGAAAGAACTTCCCAACTCAACTCTGGTGCAAACTCAAAAGTTGAAGAGGATAACGATAAAAATACCGTTATTGCGCTAAGAGAGATTGGTGATGGAAAAATTTCTGTGGAAGATCTGAAAAATAATTCAATTATCAGATTAAGAAAAGAACCAGATGAAAATGTTGAAGAAGAAGAAGTAGAGGAAATCTCAAATGATGATTTTGAAAAACAATACAAAGGTGAAGTTTCAAAAAGTGGAGTGGCAATATTACCGTCTAAAAGAATGAGAAAAGTGCCAATTAATGCACAAAAAACTTCAGAGAACAAAGATACAAAAACTCCAGAGAACAAAGAGATAAAAAAAGAAGAAAAACCTTTAGAACTAACTGAAGAATCAGAAGTAGAAGAGTAAAAATAATTCAATTAAAGGATGATCTCTTCATCTAAAATTGATAAATATATTTAGTTCTTCAAATGTTAAAAAAAATAAACAGAAAAATTTCAGTTGCTCCGATGATGGACTGTACAGATCGGCACGAGAGATATTTTTTACGCTTGTTAAGTAAAAACATAATGCTTTATACAGAAATGATTGCAACAAAATCAGCAATTCATGGGGACAGGAAAAAAATCTTAGGATTTAATCAAATTGAAAAACCACTTGCTCTTCAAGTCGGAGGCTCTGACAAAAAAGAATTATCCGAGGTATGTAAAATAGCTGAAGGCATGGGCTATGATGAAATAAATATTAATCTTGGTTGCCCTAGCAAAAAGGTTCAAAAAAATAAATTTGGCGCATGTTTGATGAAAGAACCAGATTTAGTTTCTGAATGCATAAGTGAAATGATTAATTCATGCAAAATTCCTGTAACTGCTAAAACTAGAATAGGATTTGATGATATAGAAAGTTTCGACTACCTAAATTCTTTTGTTAATAAAATTTCAGAAGCTGGATGTAAAACTATAATCTTACACGCTCGAAAAGCTATTTTAAAAGGACTCACCCCAAAAGAAAATTTAAAAATACCCAAATTAAACTATCCTTTAGTTTATGAAATTAAAAACAAAAATAAAAATTTGGAAATTATAATTAATGGAGGTATTACAAATACAGAGCAAATCAAAGAACATTTAAAAAATTGTGATGGCGTTATGATAGGCAGAGCCATTTATCAGAATCCATATTTTTTAGCAGAGATAGAAAATAAAATTTTTCACAATACAAACGTACCCTCAAGATCAGAAGTAGCAGAAAAATTAGTTGAATATGTTAAAGAAGAGGTAAAAAAAGGAACAAGAGTGAATCAAATTATGCGACATACAGTGGGTTTATACCACGGTCAAAATGGAGCCAATAAATGGAAAAGATATTTGAGTGACAATATGATGGCAAGAGATTCTGATTTTCAAAAAGTAAATCACATTATGACGATTGCTCAAAATAATGAAAAGGCTAATCAAGTTTCTTCATGATTGAAACTTTTGGAACAAATCAAATTTTATTTTTTTTATTAATAATGGCAGTGACCGCTGTGTTTGCAGGATTCTTTGCAGGTTTTTTTGGAATTGGTGGGGGTATAATTACTGTGCCTTGCCTATTTTATATTTTTGGAGCTGTTGGAATGGATAAATCTTTCATTATGCATTTAGCCGTTGGCACTTCATTCTCTATAATTGTTCCTACAGCAATCATGTCTGTTTATACTCATTACAAACACAAAGCAGTAGATTTTAGTGTTTTGAAAAACTACGGAATATTTGTTGTTTTAGGCGTAGTCATTGGTACTTTTTTTGCAGCATCTATGCACACAAAATCCTTAGTTCTCTTTTTTAGCATAGTTATGTATTTACTAGCTCTAAATTTAATCTTTCTTAAAGATAAAGCAAAAATGAGATTAAAATTTAGTTTATTACAAAGAACAGTTCTTGGTTTTATTGTTGGTTTTGTATCATCATTAATGGGTATAGGTGGCGCAATTATGAATGTGCCAATATTAAAATTTGTTGGTTATACAATAAACAAGGCGATAGGAAGTGCTGCTTCAATTGGTTTTTTAATATCAGTATTTGGATGTTTGGGATTTTTAATCACAGGAATGTTGATTAAAATTGACATGCCCTTGAGCGTTGGTTTTATAAACATACCTGCCTTTTTAATATTTATACCAATAACGATCCTGATGGCCAGAATTGGAGCTACCACAGTTCATAAAATGAAAAGAGAAATTATAGCCAGATTATTTGGATTCTTTTTAATAATAATAGCTAGTAGATTTTTATACGATTATTTGAATTTTTAGATTTTTTGATCGTATTTTCCGATCTTTTTAGTTTTTTGAAGCAAACCATCAATGAAATTGAATATTTTTTTCTTTCCATCATTTGAGGATGTGCTTTCCGTAACAATTACCAAAGATGGTTTATTGGAAGAAGCTCTTATTAATCCCCAAGAACCATCTTCTAAAATAAATCTTACACCGTTGACTGTCAAAATTTCCTTGATTAATTGATTGTCTATTTTAACATTTTTGTCTTTTATCTCTTGAACTTGCTTTACTAATTCTTCTACAACTTTATATTTTTCTTCATCTTTACAAAAAGGAGCCATTGTAGGTGACTGAAATGTTTTTGGAAGACCATCTATTATAGAACTAATTTTTTTGCTTTGGTTATTTAATAAGTGGCAGATATGTATTGCAGAATTGATACCATCATCATAGCCATAACCAATTGGATTGTTAAAAAAGAAATGACCACTTTTCTCAAATCCAGCTAAAGCTTTTTCCTTATTAACTTTCCTTTTTATATGAGAATGTCCTGTCTTCCAGTATATTGTTTCACAACCATTCTTTAAAAGAATATCGTCTTTTAAATATAAACCAGTAGACTTTACGTCTACAACAAACTTGGATTTTTTATGTTTATTAGAAAGATTTCTTGCAATAAGTAGACCAATTTTATCTGCAAAAATTTCATTACCTTTGTCGTCAATA
>CACIZC010000011.1 GCA_902591045.1 uncultured Pelagibacteraceae bacterium
TATTTTTTAATTTCACTAAATTTATTAAGTCGTTTAGTTCTTGAAAAATATAAGTATTTAACCAATTAGTTAAAAAATTGAACAATTCAATTTTAGTTTCTGCATCTAGAGCTTCATCAGCTATTATTTCAATGTCAGGCGACAAATAATTTTTACCTTTTTTTAATTTAGCAATAGGATTTTCTTGCCAAACAATTTTATAATCATTGCTTAATACAATTTCACTTTTAGCTATTATTTCTTTGACTCTTTTTTGTAATTCTCCCACTATTCCTTGTCTCGCTGCTTTTTTGAGTGACTTTATATCTGTATCTAAAGTTCCAGAAGTGAATTCCAGATTTAATTTTAAACCTTTTAATTTACCAATAAGCTGTTCATCAATTATAACTTTATTGTCTTCCGATATTACTGTATTCAATTTTACATCTTGTTTTAAACCTCTTGAAAGCATACTTATTCTTTTATCTATAAAACTTTTTGTTAGTTCTTGGTGCAGTTTATCAGAGAGACCATCCTCAATATTTTTGCTGAGTTCTATCCAATAGTCTGCATTTTCTACCCAATCTTTTTTATTCGCTACATAAGACCATGTTCTTACATTAGATATTTTATTAGCAATCATATCAATATTACCCTTGTATTTGTCCAGGTTTTTGAGTTGGTTTTTCATATATTCATTTGGAATTCTATTTTTTTTAGTTGTTAGGAAATTAAAAATTTTAGTAACAACATCAATATGTTGGCCATATGCCTTTTTTTGAAAATCCGGTATTTGGCAACACTCCCACAATAATTCAAAGTTTTTTCTAGAAAGGTCCACTTTTTTCTCTTTAATTATAGTTCTTAGAACGTTTTCATCTGCAGACTCTGATATTTTAATCAAGTTTTTATCATTTGGTTTAACTTCCAGGGAACTAATCAGAGTATTTTCATTTTTAAAATCCAAATTAGAATTTCTCCAAAAAAGAAGCTTCACATCATCTAACTTATGGTTTTCTATTCTATCTATCTCATCTGACTCTAAGTTTTCACAGTTACCGGTCAAACCAAACGTTCCATCATTTTTATATCTACCTGCTCTTCCTGCTATTTGAGAAATTTCTGTTATCCTTAATCTTCTTGTTTTTTTTCCATCAAATTTTTTTAGGCTAGAGAAACTTATTTGTTCAATATCCATATTTATACCCATTCCAATTGCATCAGTAGCAACCAAATAATCAACGTCTCCTGACTGATACAATTCAACCTGTGAATTCCTTGTTTTTGGACTGAGAGATCCCATAATAACTGCCGCACCACCTTTTTGTCGTCTTACCAATTCTGCAAGTGCATAAACTTCTTCTATTGAGAAGGCAATTAAAGCACTTTTTCTATCTAATCTTGAAATTTTTTTATAACCATTAAAACTTAACTTTGAGAAACGTTCTTGTTTTATAAAATCTACATTTGGTATCAATTCTTGAATTATGTTTTGCATTATTTGAGAGCCTAGAAACATGGTTAAAACCTCGCCTCTCAAATTTAAAACTCTGTCAGTAAAAATATGACCCCTCTCTCTATCCGCACACATCTGAATTTCGTCGATTGCAACAAAATCTACCATTTTGTCCTTAGGCATACACTCAACAGTGCAAATAAAATATTGGGCTGAATTAGGTAGAATTTTTTCTTCTCCTGTTATTAAAGCAACTTTTTCGTAGCCAAGTCTTTTAACGCATTTATCATAGACCTCTCTTGCCAGAAGTCTTAAAGGGAGTCCAAAAATACCAGAGTTAAATTCTAGCATTTTTTCGATTGCAGCATAAGTTTTGCCAGTGTTTGTGGGACCTAAAACGGCGATGATTTTATTTTGAGTACCAACCATAGATTTGTGTCACAATTTTTTTTAAACACTATATATAGATATATCTAGAGAACAAAAGATGATTAAATCATGACCGAATCACTTTGTCAAACGTTCTATTTTAATAAATTATTTTTGTAGTAGGCTATACTCTGTTTAGAATTTAAATAAACAAGAATGCAAAATTATACTAAGAAGCACATTAAATCGTTAAGACCTTCTGCAACTTTAGCAATCAATGAAAAATGCAAAAAATTAAGAGCAGATGGCAAGAAAGTTTTTAATTTTGGTTTTGGAGGATCTCCTTTTTCGATTCCAGATAGAATTGTTTTAGCTTTAAAAAACAATGCCCACAAAAAAGAATACTTGCCCAGTATAGGCTTGAAAGATTTAAGAGAAGCTATTGCACAATATATAAATCGAAACTCAAATAGTAACAGACCAGTTAAATGGCACAGCAATTTTCGACAAGAAGATATAATTATAGGTCCAGGAACAAAGCAATTGATGTTTTTACTTCAACTAGGTTTTGATGGAGAGTTTATTTTCCCAACAGGAAGCTGGGTATCTTACGAGCCACAGGCTATTATTGCCAAAAACAAAGTACATTGGATAGAAACTTTTAGAGAAGACAATTGGTTTCCAAAACCTGAGGAAATAGAAAAAAAGATAAAAGATATTAAAAGTAAAGATATTATTTTATTCTTAAATTCACCCAACAATCCTTCAGGAGCAGTTTGTAAGAATCTACAAGAAATTGCAGAGGTTGCAAAAAAACACAAAATTATAGTTTTATCGGATGAAATATATACCCAACTTCAGTTTGACGAAAAATACAACTCAATATCAGAATATTATCCTGAAGGAACTATCATAAGTAGTGGTTTAAGCAAATGGCTAGGGGCAGGCGGATGGAGACTAGGTTTTTTTGCAATTCCTCATAAATTAAGAAATATTCTTGAAATGATTAAAGTTCTTTCGAGCGAATCACTTTCTGCAGTTAGTGCACCTATACAGTATGCAGCTGTAGAGGCATTTTCTAACGATTATTCAGATTATCTTAACAAAACTAGATACATATTATCCTCGGTAGGCAATTATGTTTATACTAAGTTAAAATCAAATAAAGTTTTAATAACCCCTCCTCAGGGCGGGTTTTATATAATGCCAGAGTTTTTAAATTCGAAGTTTGAAACTTCACAACAAATGTGTGATGATATTTTACAAAAAACTGGAGTTGCATTATTACCTGGTTCTGATTTTGGATTTAAAAAAGATAAAATGTTAGCTAGATTGAGCTACACTGATTTTGACGGAGATTTACTTTTAAAAAATATTCATGGTAGTAAAAAACTAGATAATGATTTCATTGAAAAGTATGCTCCAAATATTGTAGAAGGAACTAACAAATTAGTAGAGTGGTCTAAAAGCCTTTAGATTCGCCAACAAAGTTAACGTCCAATATAAGCTATTTAGTTTTACAATACCCATAATGAATTGATACATTTTCATTAATAATTAATTGTACAATTAATATGGAGGGGAAACATGAAGAGAATAATCTCTGCAATCTCAGCTGTAGCGGTGTTATTTGCATTATCTTTACCGATGATGTCTGTAGCAAAAGCTGCTGAGTTTTTTACGATTGGAACAGGTGGACCGACTGGAGTTTATTTCCAGGTAGGTAACTCTGTTTGTAAAATGTTACATAAACAAGCAATAAGTGCTGAACACGGAAGAAAGAAAGGTACAAACAAAGCATACAGATGTACTGCTCCTTCTACTGGTGGATCGAACTATAATATTGGTCAAATCAAAGCTGGTGAATTCCAGTTTGGTGTTGCTCAATCTGACTGGCAGTTTCATGCAGTTAATGGTTCAAGCAAATGGGAAGGAAAAAAGTTTGGTGATTTAAGAGCTGTTTTTTCAGTTCACAATGAACCATTTCAAATTTGGGCAAGAAAAAAAGCTAAAGTTAAAAACTTTGATGGTCTAAAAGGCAAAGTAGTTAACATTGGTAACCCAGGTTCTGGTCAAAGAGGAACAATGGAAGAGCTAATGAAAGCTATGGGTGCTGATATGGGTATGTTTAAAGGAACTACTGAATTGACATCTTCACAGCAAGTAAAAGCTTTATGCGATGGTAAAATAGATGCTTTTGGATACTCTGTAGGATTTCCTAACGGAGCTATGGAAGAAGCAGCTACTTGCGCAGCAAAAGCTATGCCTATAAATCTTACAGGTGGACCTGTTCAAGGTTTAATCGATGGTGCTGATTACTATGCAAAAGCAGTGATACCTAAAGGTACTTACACAGGTCAGAAAAAAGATGTAACTACTTTTGGTGTTAAAGCTACATTTGTAACTGGCGCTAGCGTATCTGAAGAACTTGTTTATCTTGTAACAAAAGCTGTTATGGAAAATTTTGATGATTTCAAAAAACAACATCCGGCTTTTGCTTTTCTTGAAAAGAAAAATATGATCAAAGATGGGCTTTCAGCTCCTTTACATCCAGGTGCTATGAAATACTATAAAGAAGCTGGATTAATGTAATAATTTTTTACATTTAAAATTAAAAGGCCCAATATTTTATTGGGCCTTTTTTTTATAATGAAGTATCTTAAGAATTTATGACAAATGGAAAAGAAAGTTTTATAGATAAAAAAATTCAAGAAGATCTATCACCAACTCGTAATCTTTCCGGGTTACACTTAAAGATTGTAGCAGCTATTGCAATTATATGGTCATTGTTTCAACTTTGGTATGCCTCTCCATTCCCATTCATGTTTGGTGTTGGTCTTTTTAAGGGATTACCAGCAAGAGCTATACACCTTGGCTTTGCACTTCTATTAGCATTTTTAATATTTCCACTAAATAAAAAAAAGGGAAAGATAGGCATTGCTGATGTAGCTCTTGCATGCCTGGCATTTTCTGCCTGCATTTATATTTATTTTTTTTATGACCAGATAGTTGATAGAGGTGGAATATTATTAAATCTAGATTTAAATTTACTAGGCAAAGCATTTGTTGTACCAATTGAATTGATAATCGGATCTTTCGGAATTTTAGTATTATTAGAGTCCACCAGAAGAGTAATTGGCTTGCCACTTGTGTTAGTTGCAACAGCATTTTTATTATTTTCTTTTTTTGGACAATATTTTCCTGATATAATTTCTCATGGTGGACTTTCAGTAAAAAGGCTCGTTGGTTATCATTGGTTTGATCAGGAAGCTATATTTGGAATACCAATTAGTGTTTCTTTAGATTTTATATTTCTTTTTGTATTATTTGGGGCTCTATTAGATACCGCTGGAGGTGGTAAATATTTTTTAGATTTAGCTTTTGCTATGGTCGGAAAAATGAGAGGAGGTCCTGCCAAAGCAGCAATACTTGGATCAGGAATGACAGGTTTAATTTCAGGTTCATCCATTGCAAATACTGTTACAACCGGAACATTTACTATTCCGATAATGAAAAAAACTGGTTTTTCCAAAGAGAAAGCAGGGGCTATCGAAGTTTCAGCATCAGTTAATGGGCAAATAATGCCACCCGTTATGGGAGCAGCAGCCTTTATTATAGCTAGCTTTATTGGAATTACTTATTTTGAAGTAGTGAAGCACGCATTTTTGCCTGCAATTATATCTTACATAGCTTTGTTTTATATTTCCCACCTTGAGGCTCTAAAACTCAATCTTAAAGGTATGGAAGAAAAAGATATACCAAACTTACGTAAAACTTTTATTTCAGGCCTTCATTTCTTAATCCCAATTTTTGTTTTAATTTATTTGTTAGTTTATTTAAGACTTACAGCTTCTTTCTCAATATTTTATACAATAGTTACTTTGCTAGCAGTCAATCTAATAAAAAAACTTATTGATGGTTCAAAAGATAAAGATTTTATTAATCCTTTAAAGAAATGGTTCAATGAATCAATAACAGGTTTTCAAAAAGGTGCTTATAATATGGTCGGAGTCGGAGTTGCTATAGCAACAGCTGGCGTAATAGTTGGCGCAGTTGGTTCTACAGGGTTAAGTACAAACTTAATTATTGTAGTTGAGTCTTTAGCAAAAGATAATGTTGTTATTTTAATTCTTCTAACAATTGTATTGTGTTTGCTTTTAGGAATGGGTCTTCCAACCACAGCTAATTATGTTGTTGTTGCATCTTTAATGGCAGCAGTATTGGTTGATGTAGGAAATGCATCAGGCTATATATTTCCACTAATAGCGGTTCACTTATTTGTATTTTACTATGGATTGATGGCTGATATAACGCCACCGGTCGGTTTAGCTTCCTATGCGGCTGCAGCAATATCTGGGGGAGATCCTTTAAGAACGGGAGTTCAATCTTTTTGGTATAGTTTACGAACAGGAATTCTTCCTATTGTATTTTTATTTAATCATGAACTGCTTTTAATTGGCATTCAAAATATTTGGCATGGTTTAATCGTTATCTTTACATCTTTGGCAGGAATACTTATTTTTACTTCAGCCACACAAGGCTGGTTTTTTAACAAGCTTAGAATCTATGAAATTATAGTTTTTCTATTTATCGCAATTGCTTTATTAAGACCAGGCTTCGTATTAAATCAATTTACACCTGAATATAATTTTAAAGACTTAAATCAAAGCGAAGAATTAATTCTAAAACCTGAAAATGAGGTTCGTATTAAGGTTACTCGAGTAACTGAATATGGGGAAAGATATAAACTTTTTGTTATTCCAAAGAATTCTTTTGAAGAGAATTATGATTTAGAAAAACTAGGAATTTCTGTGATGCCAAAAGATGGAAAAATCGTTATTGATAATCTAAAATGGAATGGTCTTGCTAAAAAAACTGGATTATCAATTGATGATCAAATAACTGAGTTTAAAGTTGAGAACTTAAATAGACCCAATAAGGCAATAATTTATCCTTTTGCATTAGCTTTTTTTATATTTTTCGGTTATTTAAATTATCGTAGAAAAAATAGTGATTGAAATTAAAAAAATAATTAAAAATAAAATTTTTATAACCATAATAGGATTATTTTTTGTATTAATTTTTTTAGGTTTGTGGAACATTGTTAGCGGAGGTTATGACAAACAAAACTCAATAGTCATCTTTTTAAAAAAAATTATTCCAACAAGTATTGCTAAAAAAGTAAGAGATACAGTATTTATTATTCCTGATCTCAAAGAACAAAATAGAATCTTGAGTCTGCAAGTAGAAAAATTTGAGCAGGGATTAAATGGAAATATTTTTAATGATGAAATAATTTTATCAAATAAAAAAAAGGAATTTATATTCAAAGAGTTTTTTCTTCCTTTTCCAAGGCTGGATTTAAGGCTAGGATGGGCCGCAACAGAAAATTCACGTAGAGCACATTATCTTGAAATTATTGAAGATAAAATAATTGTAATTTCGGGATTTGGCCAAACAATTTATTTTGACAAAAAAAATATTTTTGAAAACAAGTTAAAACAGAAAAAAATTCCAAACAACATTACTAATATTTTATCAGAAAAAAATATGGAACTTATAGGAATTAGAGATTTATATTTTGATGATGGAAATATTTACATATCGTTACAGAGTAAATCTTCAAAAGGTTTTGGTATTGATATTTATAAAGCAAAGTTTGATTTAAAAAAACTTGATTTTGAACTTTTTTTTAAAAGCAATGAATACTGGGACGAGTACAATGTATTTTCTGGCGGTAGAATTGAAAATTATAAAGACAATAAAATTATTTTCAGCATAGGTTATAATAATGTGAGAGGAGCTGCACAAAGCATGGATTCATTATTTGGAAAAATAGTTTCTGTTGATAAAACTACAGGTGAGCATGATATAATTTCAATGGGGCATAGAAACCCGCAGGGACTACATTATGTAGAAAATCTAAATTTAATTATTAATACTGAGCATGGTCCAAAAGGAGGCGATGAGATAAATTTTAACTACCAAGATAATAATAAAATCCCTAACTATGGTTGGGATATTGCATCTTATGGAGTTGACTATCCTACGACAGCAGAACATTTAAAAATAGACTACAAAAAATCTCACAACAAACATGGTTTTGTAGAGCCTTTCAAATATTTTACGCCATCAGTTGGTATTAGTGAAATAATATACATTTCTAATGAACAAAGCTTAGATAAACAAAATTATCTTTATGTGGCTTCTCTCAGAGGATCATCGATATACTTACTTAAGCTTAAAGATGATTTAAGCAAAATTATACAAGAGGATAGAATATATTTTTCTCAACAGAGAATAAGAGACTTAAAATATGATAGTAAAAATCAAATCTTTTTTATTATTTTTGAGAATACACCGTCAATAGGGATACTTAAGCCGAAGACTTAAGAATTTTCCAGACCCCTGAAGTTACAGCTACTACACCTTGAGAATTAACTATTTCGCAAGTTAAAAAAACTAGAGTTCTTGTTTTTTTCTGAACTTTTACTTTAGCAATTAAATTATCTCCTGGCTTACCCGCAGAAATAAATTTCATTTCTAGTGAAATTGTTACACATTGCTTTCCATCAGCTACCCTGTGAGCTGCATTTCCCATTCCTGTATCAGCTATAAAAGTAAGAAAGCCACCATGAGCCATTCCAGCTGTGTTAAGATGCATATCTTTGACTGTGGCGTGATATTCATAGCTAGAGTCATCAATCTTTTTTCCTTTTAAACCACCAACATGTTTTGAATAACCCGAATTAGTTTCGTCCATATTTCCTTTTATCATACATTGGGGCTAGTTGTGAAAAAATAACAGCTGATACAATTATAACTATTCCTAAAATTTTGAATTCGTTCAGGTATTGATCCAATATGATCCATGCAGCTATTGCACCAAAAACACCTTCTAAAGAAAAAATAATTGTTACAGGCGCAGGAGACAAATTTTGTTGTCCGTATACTTGAAGTAAAAAAGCAATTCCACTTGATAGTACACCGGCATAGATTAATTCTTTACTCTCCATCAACAATCCTTGAAGAGAAATAGACTCAAAAGCTAACGCAGGCATAAAACAAAAGATTGCTCCAAACAAACATTGGAATGTAGCTATTGTTATTGGGAAATTAAATATTTTTAAAAATTTGGAAATGTAAACTATATGAAATGCCCAAAAAAAGGCTCCTATAACTACTAGAGTATCTCCATAACGCACTATCAAATTACTTATATCACTAAGTAAAAAACCTCCTATTAGACACATAAAAACTGCTAACCATACTGATCGGTGTATCTTTTTAGAGAATAAAAAATATGCGATTATAGGAACAATCACTACATACAAAGATGTAAACATTGCAGAATTCGCAACATCTGTATACAAAAGGGAAACTTGTTGAAAAATATTTCCACCCGCCAAGAAAAATCCTAAAAGAACCAAATAACCTGTTGTTATTTTTAAATTCAAATTAGTTTCTTTAACTTTTTTAAATTCAAAAATAAAAAAAAAAGGAAGTAAAGCTGCAAATCCTAAAAACATTCTTCCGGATGTAAATGTAAAGGGACCTATGAAATCCATTCCCATATCCTGAGCAACAAAAGCTGTTCCCCAAATAATAGAACATGAAATCGCACATATTAATGAGAATAATTTTTTATTCATTTAAACTGCTAATTTAAATGCAAAGTCTTTACCTAAACTTTGAGATAAGTGGACGCAAAATCTGGCACCTTCAGCACCATCTATTACTCTATGATCATAAGATAAAGATACTGGGAGGATTTTTCTTACAATGAATTGACCATTAATTCTTTTAATTTTTTCAAATGTTTTTCCAACCCCAAGAATAGCAACTTCAGGAGGGTTAATTATTGGCGTAAAAAAATTTCCACCAATCCCTCCAAGACTTGAAATTGTCATAGAACCACCAAAAAATTCTTTTTTATCTATCTTTAGTTCTTTGCATGCCTTGCTCACTCTTTTTAATTCTTCAAAAATTTCTTTTAAGCCCATTTGGTCAACATTTCTTATTTTGGGTACCATTAGGCCATGAGGTGTATCAACTGCAAAACCAATATGAAAATACCTTTTAAAAATTAATTTATTATTTTGGCTATCGATAGATGAATTAAAATTTGGATATTTTTTAAGTGCATTTACAACCGCTCTAGTTATAAAGGCCAAGGGACTTATTCTTATTCTTTCACCAGTATAATGATCAATTAAGGAAGTTCTAAATTGCTCCATCTCAGATATATCAATTTCATCATGTTGAGTAACATGAGGTATTTCAGTCCAAGATCTAACAAGTTGTGGTCCAGACAATTTTTTTACTCTTGATAAATCTTTGACTTCTACTTGGCCAAATGCTTCGTGAGGATATTCGTCTTTATAAATTTTTTTCTCTACTTTTCCTTGATTAACAGCAACTTGAGATTTAACAAATTTTTTTACATCTTCTTCTGTTACTCTTCCTGCTCTTTGAGAACCAGGAATTTCAATTATATTAGCTCCAAGTTCTCTAGCAAATTTTCTAACCTTAGGGCTAGCTGAACTTTTTTTTGTTATTTTTTTTTGCATTTTATTTAAAGTTTTGTGGGAAAAATTTTCTTTTGATCAATATTATATTTTTTAATTGCTTTTTCAGCCTGCTTTGATTCCAATAGTTGTTCATTTGCAAGAGCACTCAAGGTGTATACGACAATATGTTTTTTATCAACTTCGAAAAATTTTCTTAGTTTTTCTCTGGTGTCGCTTCTTCCAAAACCATCTGTTCCAAGAGAATAAAAAGATTTTTTAACAAACGGTCTAATTTGGTCAGAGTAAGACCTTATATAGTCAGAGGCAGCAATTACTGTACCTTCTTGCTCATGAAGACAAGTTTCGATGTAGCTTTTTTTTGGTTTTTCAGATGGGTTTAAAAGATTTTTTCTCTCTACTTCCATTCCATCTTTTTTCAACTCATTAAAACTTGTAACACTCCAAACTTTGCAATCAATACCATAATCTTTTGATAAAATTTCAGCAGCTTTAATAGTTTCCCTTAATATAGTTCCTGATCCAAGCATCTGTACTTTTGCCTTGCCTTGCCCTTTAAATTCTTTAAACAAATACATTCCTTTAAGGATACCTTGATCTGATCCAGGGGGTTTTTCAGGGTGGGAATAATTTTCATTCATTGCGGTAATGTAGTAATAGATATTTTCTTTTTTTTCATGCATTCGTTTTAATCCTTCCCTAAAAATCACTGCCATTTCGTATGCAAAAGTTGGATCATAACTTACACAATTAGGTATAGCAGAAGCTAACAAATGACTGTGACCGTCTTGGTGTTGCAGACCTTCCCCAGCGAGAGTTGTTTTTCCAGCAGTGGCGCCAATTAAAAAACCTCTTGTCTGAGAGTCTGCTGCGGCCCAAGCCAAATCACCAATTCTTTGAAATCCAAACATTGAATAAAATAAATAAATTGGAATCATTTCTATGTCATGATTTGTGTAAGCAGTACCTCCTGCTATCCAAGACGACATTGCACCAGCTTCGGTTATACCTTCCTGCAAAACCTGACCGCTTTTGTCTTCCCTATAAGAACTTAATTGTTCAGAATCCACAGGCTCATACTTTTGACCTTCATGAGCATAGATTCCTATTTTTTGAAAAAATCCTTCCATACCAAAGGTTCTCGCTTCATCTGGTATTATAGGAACCAATCTCGGTGCTACATTTTTATCTCTAAGCAGATTAGCCAACATTCTTACCAAAACCATAGTGGTTGACATTTCTTTTTCACCAGTTGATTTCATAAAGCTTTCAAAAATATCTAAAGGAGGTGCTTTGATTGGTTTTGCAAAAGTTGTTCTTTCAGGAACATTTCCCCCAAGTTTTATTCTACAGCTTTTAAGATATTTAATTTCTTTGGAACTATCTGACGGTTTATAATATTCTATATTTTTTACCTGTTTGTCCGTTAAAGGAACATTGAAACGATCTCTATAATAAAGCAAATCTTTTTCATCTAATTTCTTTTGTTGGTGTGTAGTATTCATGCTTTCGCCCGAACTACCCATACCGTAACCTTTAATTGTTTTAGCTATTATTACTGTGGGTTTTCCTTTGCTTTTAACCGCAGTATGGTAAGCAGAATAAACTTTGTGCGGGTCATGACCTCCACGATTTAATCTCCAGATATCAGCATCAGTCATATTTGAAACTAATTCTTTTAACTCTGGATATTTACCAAAAAAATTATCTCTTACGTATTTTCCACTTTTAGCCTTAAAAGCTTGATACTCTCCATCCACACATTCAGTCATTCTTTTAACTAGCAATCCAGTTTTATCTTTTGCTAATAATTGATCCCAATAAGAACCCCAAATAACTTTAATAACATTCCATCCTGCTCCTCTAAATCTTCCTTCAAGTTCTTGAATTATTTTTCCATTACCTCTGACTGGTCCATCAAGTCTTTGTAGGTTACAATTTATTACGAAAATTAAATTATCTAATTTTTCTCTAGCAGCCAAACCTATAGCACCTAAACTTTCAGGCTCATCCATTTCGCCATCACCTAAATGACACCAAATTTTTCTATCTTCATCTTTTAAAAGACCTCTATTGATGAGGTATTTTGTGAATCTGGCTTGATAGATTGCCATCATTGGTCCTAAACCCATAGAGACAGTTGGGAATTGCCAAAACTTCGGCATGAGCCAAGGATGCGGATAAGATGAAAGTCCACCAGGTTCTACCTCTTGTCTAAATTTATCTAGCTGCTTTTCAGTAATTCTTCCTTCCAAAAAAGCTCTAGCATACATTCCAGGCGCACTGTGACCTTGAAAATAAACTAAGTCCCCACCAAACTTATTGTTTTTTGCTCTCCAAAAATGATTCATACCAACGTCATACAACGTTGCTGCAGATGCAAAAGTTCCAATATGCCCGCCTAATTCAGGATTTTTTTTATTTGCTCTCACGACCATCGCCGCAGCATTCCATCTTATATAGGCTCGTATTTTTCTTTCTATATTTTGATCTCCCGGAGACCTGATATCTGCCGATGCCGGAATAGTATTTATATATGGGGTTGTTCTTGTATCAGGTAAAGTTAATCCCTCGGAATAAGCTTCATCTATTATTTTTTTAATAAGATAGCCAGCTCTAGAAGGACCGTCAGTTTCTATAACTCCTTTTAGTGAATCAAGCCATTCTTGAGTTTCTACTGGATCAATATCATCTTTTGAGATTGCTTGCGCATAGACTTTCTCTCTTTTTATAATCTGGCCATTTGTCTTTTTTTCTTTTTGAATTTCTTGAGGTTCGATTTTATCTTCTTTAATTGGTTTTTTTTCTTCCCTAACTTTACTACCTTCTTCTTTAATTTCACTACCTTCTAATGTAGCTAAAATACTACCTTCAGAAACTTTATCTCCAATTTTTACTTTTAATTCAGAAATTTTACCCTCAAAAGGAGATGGCACTTCAACACTAGACTTATCGCTTTCTAAAGTAACAATAGGGTCATTTTTTTTGATTTTGTCTCCAGGCTTAACAAGAACCTCAATTATTTCTACGTCTTTAAAATCACCAATATCAGGAACAGAAATGTTTATTGCCATAATAGTATTATACACAATTTTTGACACATTTTATCCGCTTTTTTGACACTGATCTTTTGCAATATATTTTATGCAACTTTTAAGACTTATTTTTAAAAGAAAAAGAACAGATCTAGACTCTCAGATATTAATACAAAGAATTTTGCTAAGAAAATACCTTACTAAAACCAATTAACAGAACTATAGCAATTATAATTCCATAGTAAATTTGATATCCTCTTACTGTAAAAGGCATTTTTTTAGTTTTTTTTGGTTTAACTAATTTCATTTTCTCTCAATACACATTGCAACACCCATACCTCCTCCAATACATAATGTGGCCAAACCTTTTTTTGAATCTCTTTTTAACATTTCATGAATAAGTGTAACTAAAACTCTTGTCCCTGAAGCTCCAATTGGATGACCCAATGCTATAGCGCCTCCATTTACATTAACTTTTTCCATAGGTAAAGATAATTCTTTTACTACAGCGCAGCTTTGAGCGGCAAAAGCCTCATTTGCTTCTATTAAATCCAAGTCTTTAGATTTCCACCCAGCAATTTCTAATGCCTTTTTCGATGATGGTATTGGACCAGTTCCCATAATCGAGGGATCAACACCACATGATGCCCAAGACTTAATCTCTGCCAAAGGTTTTATTCCTCTTTTTTCAGCTTCTGCTTTTGACATAAGAACCACAGCTGCAGCCCCATCGTTAATTCCTGAAGCGTTACCAGCAGTTACAGTTCCATCTTTTTGAAAAACAGTCTTGAGTCTTTGAAGAGCTTCCATTGACACGCCTTCACGAGGATGTTCATCTTTTTTAAAAATTGAATTACCTTTTTTTGAATTAATAGTGAACGGTATAATTTCATTATCAAATTTATTTTCTTTTTGCGCCTTTAAAGCTTTTGTTTGGGATTCAAATGCAAATTTATCTTGATCCTTTCTTGTAACTTGAAATTGTTGTGCAACGTTTTCTGCAGTAACACCCATATGGTAACCATTAAAAGCATCCCAAAGACCATCTTTAATCATAGAATCTATTAATTCTGTGTCACCCAATTTTTTTCCGTTTCTTAAATGAATTACATGCGGTGATTGAGACATGCTCTCTTGCCCACCCGCAACAACAATATTTGAGTTGTTAGAAAGAATCGAATGCAATCCTGATGCAACAGATCTTAAACCAGATCCGCAAACTTGATTTACAACATAAGCCGGAATCTCTTTAGGTATTCCAGACTCCATAGCAGCTTGACGTGCGGGGTTCTGGCCAGTTCCTCCGGTTAAAACTTGACCTATTATTACTTCATTTACATCTGAAGGTTTTATATTTGATTTTTTAACTGCGTTTAAAATTGTTTCAGACCCAAGCTTGAAAGCTGGTACATTTTTTAAAGTCCCACCAAGCGAACCAATTGCCGTTCTCACAGCCGAAGTTATCACAATAGTTTTTTTATCTGACATGTTCCTTTTTAATTATATTTTAATTAACTAAATATCAATAACGATTAAATACTTTTATATTATGATTTTCTCTGATATTTCTCAATTGTGGTCCCATAGCTCAATTGGATAGAGCGCTAGGTTTCGGCCCTAGAGGTTGAGGGTTCAAGTCCTTCTGGGACCTCCACAAATTGTTAAAAGTTTTTTTCAGATACAAGTTCTTCAATAATTTTTTCGGAATCATAAATCTGATTCCATTTAGGATAATGTCTACGAAATTTCTGCATATTTGATATATACCAAATATGATCTCCTACTCTGTTAGTTTTTTTTAATTTTTTTACTGCAGAAATTCCTGTAATTTTTTTAATAATTTCAAAGGCTTCTAAAATTGAACAGTTGGATTTTATGCCTCCGCCCATATTATACACTTCACCTATTGTTGGTTTTTTAAAATATTGCCAAAAACTAGAAACCACATCAAAACTATGTATGTTATCTCTGACTTGCTTACCTTTATAACCATTAATAAAATATTTTTTTTTATCTAATACCGTTTTGACTAAGTATGATAGAAATCCATGCAACTTTGCACCTGAGTGGTTAGGCCCCGTTATACAGCCTGCTCTAAAACAAACTGTTTTTAAGCCAATATTTTTTCCATATTCCTGAACGCAGAGATCTGCATAGCTCTTTGATGCGCCAAAAAAACTATGAACACAATTATCTATGGACATATTTTCCGATATTCCATTTTTATAAAAATGGTTTGATTTAATTTCCCAGCGTGTTTTTTTTTCAGTTAAAGGCAATTTGTTTGGATTATCTCCATAAACTTTATTTGTAGACATAAATATAAAAGGAGCGTCATAACAGTATTTTTTTGTAAGTTCTAAGAGATTTAATGTGCCTTTGGCATTTATTGTAAAATCTTCAAATATATGATTTTTGGCCCAATCGTGAGATGGTTGTGCTGCGGCATGGATTATAAGTTTTATATTTTTTTTATATTTTTTAAAAACCTTTTCAAGCCCACTATAATTTCTGATATCCAAATTTAAATCATGGTATTTGCTAATTCTTTCTTTTAATTTTTTTCTAACCCAGTTTATATCTCCATCTTTTCCAAAAAAAATTTTTCTGTAATTATTATCTA
>CACIZC010000012.1 GCA_902591045.1 uncultured Pelagibacteraceae bacterium
TTTTCCTGAAATAAACTTTGATAAAGTTGATACAATAAAAGGATTAGACATTACAATTGTAACTACCAGCAATTCTAAAGAAGCCACAATTTCTTTGCTTAAAGAATTTAATTTTCCAATAGTTAAAAGTCTTGAAAAGAAAAAAAAGAAAATAAAAAAAGTACCAAAAAAAGAACCAAAAGAGGAGAAAGAAAAAAATGGCTAAAACAAGTGCAATTCAAAGAAATTTAAAAAGAATTAAAATGGCAAAACGATTTGATGCAAAGAGAAAAAAATTAAGAGCAATTGTCAGAAATAAAAAATTACCATTAAATGAAAGATTTGCTGCTCAACTTAAACTTTCAAAACTTCCAAAAAACTCTTCTAAAATTAGAATAAGAAATAGATGCGAGATAACAGGAAGACCACATGGTGTTTATAGAAAACTTAGAATTTCAAGAATTGCATTAAGAGAAATGGCGTCATCTGGAAAAATTCCAGGCATGACTAAATCAAGTTGGTAATGGAGGAAAAATATGACTTTAGTTGATCCTATAGGAGATATGTTAACAAGAATACGTAACGGTCAAATGAGATCGTTAAATAAAATTGAAATTCCATATTCAAATTTTAGGTTAAAAATTTTGGATGTTTTAAAAAAAGAGGGTTATATAATAAATTTTAAAACTGATATTAACAAAAAAACAAATATTAAATCACTTAAAGTGGACTTAAAATATTATGAGGGACAACCTGTGATTAGAGAAATTAAAAGAATATCTAAACCTGGAAGAAGGGTGTATTCAAAAGCAACAAGTATACCTAAGATTTTAAACGGATTAGGTTTAGCTATATTATCAACTAGCAAAGGAGTTATGTCTGATGCTGACGCAATCAAGAATAATCTTGGTGGCGAAATAATTTGCAGAGTATTTTAATGTCTAAACTTGGAAAAAAATCAATTTTAGTTCCAAAAGACTCAACAATTAAGGTTGAGGGTAGCTCTTTACTTGTTTCTGGTCCAAAGGGATCAAAAAAAATAAACTTTGATAACAAAGTGTTTTCTACAAAAATAAATGATAAGCAAGAATTTCAAATAGTTCCATTAAATAAAAACAAAGAACTTTCTGTTATGTGGGGTACCTACAGAAGCTTAATAAATAGTGCCGTGTTAGGTGTAACAAAGGGACATGAAAAATTATTAGAACTAAATGGGGTTGGCTTTAGAGCAAATCTAAAAGGGCAAGAATTAGTTTTAAGTTTAGGCTTTAGTCATGAAATAAAATATAAAATTCCAGAAGGAATAACAGTAAAAGTTGAGAAGCAAACAAAAATTAATATTACAGGACCAGATAAAGAGCTGGTTTCTAAGACAGCCTCAGAAATAAAAGCTTTAAAACCAGTCGAGCCTTACAAAGCAAAAGGCATTAAAGAAAAAGACCAATATATTTTACGAAAAGAAGGGAAGAAAAAATAAAAATGGTTAAATTAAACACAATTGATAGAAGACAAAAAAGAAATAGAAACAAACTAAAGAGAGTTTCTTTTGACAGGTACAGAATAACTGTTGCAAAATCGCTAAAAAATATTTCAGCCCAGATAATAGACGATAAAGCAAACAAAACTGTTGTATCAGCTTCTTCTACAGAGAAAAGTGTTAAAAGCGATAAAAAAAACAAGACAAGTTTATCAACGATTATTGGAGAATTGTTGGCTAAAAGAGCTGCAGAAAAAAAAATAAGCAAAGTTTATTTTGACCGTGGACAATACAAATATCATGGAAGGATTAAAGCTTTAGCAGACTCACTAAGAAAGAATGGATTAAATTTCTAAATGAAAAATAAAGATAGCGAATTTGTAGAAAAATTAGTAGCAATTAACCGAATAACAAAAGTTGTTAAAGGTGGAAGGAGATTTGGATTTGCAGCACTTGTTGTTGTTGGAAACCAAAAAGGATCCATTGGTATTGGACAAGGTAAATCTAAACAGGTACCTGATGCTATAAAAAAAGCTACTGAAGTTGCAAAAAGAAGTATGGTTCAAATACCTTTAAAAGACGGAAGAACTTTACATCACGATGTTTATGGAAAAAATGGTTCAGGAAAAGTTTTAATGAGATCAGCTCCAACAGGAACAGGGATAATAGCAGGTGGCCCTATGAGAGCTGTATGTGAGGTTCTAGGTATCCAAGATGTAGTTGCCAAATCTTTAGGATCTTCGAATCCTCATAACGTATTAAAGGCACTAATAAATGGATTAAAAAGCCAAAGTTCTCCAAAATTAATATCATCAATTAGAGGAAAAAAAATCTCAGAAATAATTAAAAAAAGAGAAAATTAAAATGAAACTAAATACACTTGTAAAAACTAATTTTTCTAAAATGAGAGTAGGGCGAGGAATTGGTTCGGGAAAAGGTAAAACTTCTGGGAGAGGCGTTAAAGGACAAAAATCAAGATCCGGAGTTGCGATAAAAAGTTTTGAAGGTGGACAAATGCCTTTATACAGAAGGTTACCAAAAAGAGGATTTAAGAGAATTCATAGAAGGAATATAGCAATCATTAATCTTTCAGATTTAGAAAATTTTATAAAAAATAAAAAGATTAAATCTGAAGACGAAATAAACATGAAATATCTTATTGATAAAAAAATAATTAAAAATAAATTTAATAAATTGAAAATTCTTGGAAACGGAGAAGTAAAAAATAAGTTGAAAATAAATACTGATTTCATATCAAAGTCAGCGAAAGAAAAAATTGAAAAGGCCGGGGGTGCTGTAACTCTTCCAAAAAAATAAAATATTTTAAATATGGCTAACGAATTATCAGATAATAAAGTTTCTTCTCACTCAAGCGATTTAAGAAATAGAATTTTTTTCACTATTATTATTTTATCAATTTATAGATTAGGAACTTACATCCCACTTGCAGGCATAGACCCTCTTGCACTTCAGGAAGTAATGTCATCAACTCAAAAAGGTCTTTTAGGAATGTTCAACGTATTTTCTGGAGGAGCAGTCAATAGAATGGCTATTTTTGCTTTGGGAATCATGCCCTACATTTCAGCTTCTATTATAGTTCAATTATTAACAGGAGTGTCTGATTATTTTAAAAATTTAAAAGAGCAAGGAGAGTCAGGAAGAAAAAAAATTACACAAATAACAAGATATGGAACCGTTTTAATTGCAATGCTACAAGGTTATGGTGTTTCTGTTGGTCTAGAAAATGCAGGAAACCTCGTATTAAATCCTGGGGTTTATTTTAAATTAATGACAACAATTTCTTTAGTTGCCGGTACTACTTTTTTAATGTGGCTTGGTGAACAAATTACCTCAAGAGGAATTGGAAACGGTATATCTTTAATTATATTTTCTGGAATAGTAGCTGAAATACCTAGAGCTCTAGCATCAACTTTTGAATTAGGAAGAACAGGCGCTTTATCCGCAACTATGATTATTTCAATTTTTATTTTAATTATCGTTACTGTTATGTTTATTGTTTTTGTAGAGAGAGCAATGAGAAAAATTTTAATAAATTACCCTAAAAGACAAGTTGGAAATAAGGTTTATGGAGGAGAATCATCACATTTACCTTTGAAAATAAATACTGCTGGAGTTATCCCAGCCATTTTTGCTTCAGCCCTTCTACTTTTACCAATAACTTTTTCAAATTTTGGTTTATCTGAATCAGATTTTTTTATTGATTTTTCTTCTTTATTTTCTCAAGGACAACCTTTGTATATGCTCCTTTACGCTTCAGGAATAATATTCTTTTCTTTTTTTTATACATCTATAGTTTTTAATCCAAAAGAAACAGCCGAAAATTTAAGAAAATATGGAGGTTATGTTCCTGGTATTAGACCAGGAGAAAGAACTGCTGAATACATTGAAAACATTTTAATGAAATTGACAACAATAGGAGCATTATATCTTACTTTAGTGTGTTTAATGCCAGAATTTTTAATAGCAAAATATCCAATCCCATTTTATTTGGGAGGGACATCAGTTTTAATTGTTGTGGTGGTTGCAATGGATACAGTTACTCAAGTACAGACAAGAATGATGAGTTCACAATACGAATCATTAATAAAGAAAGCTAAATTTAGTAAATAAGTTATGAACATAGTCATATTTGGTCCACCTGGCGCAGGCAAAGGTACGCAATCAAAATTTATTGTAAATAAATTTAAACTATATCAATTATCTACGGGTGATCTTTTGCGTAGCGAAATTAAAAATAAAACACAATTAGGATCTAAAATTTCGTCAATCATAAATTCTGGCGAACTAGTTTCGGATGAAATAGTTAGTAATCTGATAGAAAAATTTGTTTCAAATAATACTTATAAAGATAAAATTATCTTTGATGGGTATCCAAGAAACTTAGTTCAAGCAAAGAATTTAGATGATTTACTAAAAAAGTATAAACAAAAAATAGATATTGTTTTAAAATTGTCTGTAAGTTTAGAAACAGTTAAAAAAAGAATTTCAGAAAGACAAACTCAGGAAAAACGAGCTGATGACAATGAAGAAATAGCAATTAAAAGATATCAAACTTATGAAAAATCATCTGAACCAGTTATAGATTATTATAAGCAATCCCATTTACTCAAAGTTGTAAACGGTGAGGCTGGAATATCTGAAATTAATAGTGAAATTAGCGGATTAATTGACGCTATCAAGGGTTGACTTTGAAATGAATAAACATATAAATACTAAAAATTAAACAATCAAAATGGCTCGAATAGCAGGCGTTAACATCCCACAAGATAAAGTTGTCCATGTAGCCTTAACTTACATACATGGTATTGGTGACTACAATTCAAAAGTAATCTGTGAAAAGCTAAATATACCCGTTAACAAGAGAGTTAACTCATTAAGCGAAGAAGAAGTATTGAAGATCAGAGAATATATTGATCAAAATTATAAAGTTGAAGGCGATCTTAGAAGAGAAGTTTCAATGAACATAAAAAGATTGACTGATTTAGCAAGCTATAGAGGGTCAAGACATAAGAAAAAACTTCCAGTTAGAGGACAAAGAACTCATTGTAATGCTAGAACTAGAAAAGGGAAAGCAATAGCAATTGCTGGTAAAAAACTTACACCACTTAAAAAATAAAAATGAAAAATAAAATCGAAAAGAAAACTACAAAAAAAATTAACGATTCAAAAGATATAAAGAAAGATATTAAGAAAGATATTAAGAAAGAAGAAAAAATATCAAAATTTAGTTTAAAAAAAAAGAGCAAACAAAAAAAAAATATTACTTCTGGTATTGCTTTTGTTAACTCAACATTTAACAATACAATAATATCTATCGCAGATGAGCACGGAAATGTTGTTTCATGGTCGTCTGCTGGGGCGAAAGGATTTAAAGGATCTAGAAAATCAACGCCTTATGCTGCGCAAATAGCAGCTGATGATGCTGGTGGTAAGGCGTACGATCAAGGGCTTAGAATTTTGTCAGTACAAGTCAAGGGCCCAGGATCTGGAAGAGAGACTGCTCTAAGAGCTTTACAATCAAGAGGATTTAAAATTACTTCAATAAAAGATACCACTCCATTACCACACAATGGAACTAGGGCACCAAAAAAAAGGAGAGTGTAATGGAAAATACTGGAATAATGGATAAGAATTGGAAATCATTAATTAAACCATCAAAATTGGAAATTAGTAGCAATGAAGACAAATCTGTTGCACAAGTTGTTGCTGAACCTTTAGAAAAAGGTTTTGGTCAAACAATTGGTAATTCTCTTAGAAGAATTTTGCTATCATCAATACAAGGTTCTGCTGTAACAGCAATACAGATAGACGGTGTTCTTCATGAATTTTCATCGATTAAAGGTGTTAGAGAGGATGTTACAGATATAGTTTTAAATGTTAAAAATTTAGCTATTAAATTAGACTCTGAAGGTCCAAAAAAATTAATATTAGATGCCATTGGTCCTAAGGAAATTAAAGCTAAAGACATAACTTTAGTAACAAATGTAAAAATATTAAATCCCGAACAAACAATATGCAATCTTGATGAAAAAACAAATTTTCATATGGAATTAATAGTTAACAATGGAAGAGGCTATGTGATGGCTCAAAAAAATAAATCTGAAGATACACCGTTAGGGTTGATACCCATTGACTCTCTTTTTAGTCCAGTAAAAAAAGTTTCATTTAAAGTTGACACCACAAGAGAAGGAGAAGCTTTAGATTATGATAAGCTCATGATGCAAGTAGAAACAAATGGCACAGTTGCCGCTGAAGATGCAGTTGCTTTTGCAGCAAGAATTTTTCAAGACCAACTTTCAATGTTTGTAAACTTTGAAGACCCTAAAGAAGTTCCTAAACAGACAGTTTCAAAAGAACCAGAGTTTAATAAAAATTTACTTAAGAGAGTAGAAGAGTTAGAACTTTCAGTTAGGTCCATGAATTGTTTAAAAAATGATAATATTATTTACATTGGAGATTTAGTTCAAAAGACAGAACCAGAAATGTTAAGAACACCAAATTTTGGAAGAAAATCATTAAACGAGATCAAAGAAGTACTTAGTTCTATGTCTTTATATTTGGGAATGGAAATACCAAATTGGCCTCCAGATAACATAGCTGAATTATCAAAAAAACTTGAGGAAAACACGTATTAACAATGAGACATAAATTTGCCCACAGAAAATTAAATAGAACTTCTGAACATAGGAAGGCTTTGTTTCAAAATATGCTTAATTCTCTAATTAAGTATGAGCAAATAATTACAACTTTACCTAAAGCAAAAGAATTAAAACCACAAATTGATAAAGTTATAACAATGGGAAAGACATCTGGGTTAAGCAAAAAAAAAGATCTTTTTTCAAGATTACAAGATAAAAGTTCTGTAAAAAAAGTTTTTGACATATTATCTAAGAGATATGCTTCAAGAAAAGGCGGTTATTCTAGAGTTTTAAAAGCAGGTTTTAGAACGGGCGATGATGCACCTATGGCAGTTATAGAACTAGTGGACAGAGATCCAAATGCCAAAAAAATAGATAAACCAAAAAAAGTTGACACAACAAAAAAAGATAAAGAAACACTTCCAAAAACTGCCACTAAGTAATATAAAATTAACTCTTCAATGCTTAAAAAGTTTATAGTCAACAAAGACTATCACGACTCTCGTTTTGATAGATGGTTTAAGCAAAATATTATTAACGTTCCTCAATCTCTTATAGAAAAGCTTATTAGAAAAAAAAATGTAAAGATAAATAAAAAAAATATTAAAACATCATATAGAGTTCAATTTCAAGATATTGTCGAAGTATATGGCATTGATAATTTAAAATCTTATACCAAGTCTAAAAAAGATAAATACAAACCTTCAGAAAAAGAAAAAAATAAATATGGTGAATTTATTATAGAAAACAATGATAATTTCATAGTAATAAATAAACCTAGCGGAATTCCAGTTCAAGGGGGCACAAAATCTTTTAAAAACATTATTGATATATTAAAAAATACAAAATATTTTGAATCGACAAAACCCTTTATCGTCCACAGGCTTGACAAAGAAACCTCGGGAGTAATGATAATTGCTAAAAACAGAGAATATGCTCAATTATTTACGTCTCTTTTTAGAATAAGGAAAATACACAAAACATATTTGGCTATTGCACATGGTGAAGTTAATAAAAATATACGAATACTCCAGGACGATTTGATTATTTACGAAAAAAATAGGAAAATAATTCAAAAAGCTATTTCTTATTTAAAGATACTTAACTCTAATAATAAATATTCATTATTAGAATTAAAACCAATTACTGGCAGAAAACATCAATTACGTAAACAGTTATATAATATTGGCAATCCTGTAGTGGGTGATGACAAATATTTTATAAAAATGAATAAAAATAAATCAAAAAATAAAAATTTAATGCTACATGCTTATAAAGTTAAATTTATGATAAATAATATCAAATATAATTACGAAGCCAAATATGATGAACATTTTAACAATTTTATTAAAAAAAATATTAAATTTTAGGAAGATTTTTAATAAAAATATCTTTTAGGTTCTTATTGATATTAAAATGCTTTTTTCCCTCATTTTTTAATGAAGTAACTTTGTTATTATCAAGGCCACAAGGTATAATTTTTTTATAATCATTCAGGTTATTATCTATGTTAATAGAAAAACCATGATAGGCTATCCACCGGGAAACTCTTATACCAATTGCTGCGATTTTTTTTTCATTAACCCACACACCTACGTTCTTTTTATCTGTGTATGATTTTATTTTATAAATGGTTAAAAATTTAATGATTATGCTTTCAATTTGTCTAACAAGATTTCTTATATTTTTTTTTCTTCTATTCAAATCAATCACAAAATAAACAACCTTCTGTCCGGGATTATGAAGTGTAATTTTTCCACCTCGATTTGTTCTTATTACATTTATTGATTTATCCAATATTTCTTCTTTATTGTATCTAATGCCTGCCGTGTAAGTTGTGGGATGTTCTAAAAACCACACTAATTCACGACCCCCTTTTTTTACTTCATTTACTCTTTTTTCAAGCATCTTAAGGGCTTTCTTATAATTTACGGGGTTTTTGCTAACTTTAAATTCTATATCCATTTTAAATTGAATTTTATCATTAGATAAACTAAAAGTCTCAAAAATTAAAACAATCTGGTGAATTATGAGTTTAGTAAAATCGATTGGAAAACAAAAAGTAAATCTTGATTTTAATAAAGATTTTATCAATCTTTTTAGTCAAAAGATAAAATCAAAAGATGTTGCTTTTATAAATCAAACTTTAGCCGATCTACACTCAGCAGACGTAGCGGATTTAATAGAGAATCTTGATGTCGATACAAGAAATAAGCTAATTGAAATAGAAGCATTCAATATTGAGCCAGAAATCTTTATTGAACTTAATGAGTCTGTACAATCAGAAGTTCTTTTACTTTTAACACCGGAATCTGTTGCAAAAATTTTAAGAAAACTTGAATCCGATAATGCTTTGCAAATCTTAGAAAATTTAGAAGAGAATAAAAAGAAAAAAGTTTTAGATAAATTGTCTCCACAAGACAGATTTCTTTTAGAGGAAGGCCTTAGTTACCCAGAAGACTCAGCTGCAAGAATAATGCAGAGAGAATTTACTGCAGTTCCAAGTGATTGGACAGTTGGTCAAACAATTGATTATTTAAGAGAAAACAAAGAATTACCCGAAGAATTTTTAGAAATATTTGTTGTTGATAAAGATTTTAAACCTATTGGAACAGTTCCTTCTTCTAGAGTTTTAAGAACCTCACGAGATTCAAAAATGAACTCAATTATGAGAGAAGTTCCTGTTTTAATTTCAGTAAATATGGATAAAGAAGAAGTTGGCCACACATTTGAAAACTATAACTTGGTTTCAGCTGGAGTTGTAAACAAAGATAACAAATTAATAGGAATGATAACTGCTGACGATGTTGTTACGGTTGTTCAAGAAGAAGCAGAAGAAGACGTTTTAAGATTGGCAGGGGTAGGAGACGAGGAAATTACAGATGGAGTTTTAAAAAAGACTAAAAGAAGGTTTAGTTGGCTTCTACTTAATTTGTTTACAGCAATTATAGCATCAATAGTTATAGGTTTTTTTCAGGAAGATATCGAAAAAGTTGTTGCTCTTGCTGTATTGATGCCCATCGTTGCTTCAATGGGAGGAAATGCGGGAATGCAGACTCTTGCCGTGACCATCAGAGCAATTGCAAAAAAAGAAATTTCTTCAGGAAACTTTTTAAAAATTGTTACAAAAGAATTTGTTATCGGTATATTAAATGGAGTAATTTTTGCAATCATAGCAGGAGCAATTGTTCAGTTTTGGTTTAAACAAACAGATCTATCAATTTTAATTGCAGTCTCTATGATACTAAATATGATAGTAGCAGGCTTGTTTGGAATTTTAGTTCCTGTTTCTTTGAAAAAATTTAATATAGACCCAGCATTGGCTTCAAGTGTTTTTGTTACAACAATAACAGATGTGATTGGTTTTTTGTCTTTTCTTGGAATTGGTTCTTACTTTTTTCTTAGTTAAAAATTATCAATAAATCTTATTTTTCCAATATAAAAAGCAAAAAATAAATTGAATTTATTTTTTTTTGGTTTTTTTAATGTTTTTAAATCAACAATTTCTACGTAGTCTACTTTTCTTACACCCAATGATAAAAGTTTATTTTTTACTTGAGAAAAATTATAATTTATTCTTTTTGAAACTAAATTTGATTTATAATTTCTTAAGAATTCTATGATTCTAATAAGATTATTTTTTTCGTAATTTTTTAATCTTTTTAATCTAGAAGAGTAAGCTATAAAATTTTTATCTCGTACAGTTTTACATGAAAGTACTTTTATTTATATGTTTTTTGATCAAGATAAGTTGTTGAAAATCTTTGTTTCCTAAAATGATTTTTTTAGGTTTTATTATTTCAATAAATCTATTAACAACATCTATTACACCTTTAAAGTGACCTTTCCTAAACTTTCCACATAATTTTTTTGAAAAAGGATCAAGAAATATTTCATTCTTTGTTTTAAATTTATACAGATCATTATATGATGGTTTGTATAAATAATTAACTTTTAATCTTTTTAGTATTTTTATGTCATTTTGGTAATTTCTAGGATACTTTTGAAAGTCCTCTTTATTTTCAAACTGTTTAGGATTTACAAAGATACTTACAAGAGTTTTTTTTGATTTTTTAACTGATTTTTTTATAAGAATTTCATGCCCTTTATGAAGACCCCCCATAGTTGGTACAAAACTGATATTATTGATATTTTTTATTTCTTTTTGTAACTTTTTTTTATTCGTAAATAATTTCATTTGTAAAAGATTTATTTAGCTAGTAAAAGGTTTTAATGGTTACACAAGCAATCATTCCATTAGCAGGATTAGGTACAAGATTATTGCCGCTGTCAAGTGTTATTCCAAAAGAATTATTACCAATAAATGGCAAACCAAATTTAGAATATATATTGGAAGAATGTATTGAAGCTGGAATTAGGCAGTTTATTTTTATAGTGCCAAAAAATAGACCAAGCATAAAAAAATACTTTTTTAATGATTATTTTTATAAAAAAATAATAAAAAAGAAAAAAAATGATAAACGTTTAAAAAAAGTTTTTAAAAGAATTAAAAAATATCAAAAGATGATAAAATTTGTGTATCAAAATAAACCCAAAGGCACAGGAGATGCTGTACTACAATGTAAAAAACATTTAAGAGGAACGCATTTTTTAATGTTATTGGCTGATGACTTAATTGTAAAAAAAAATTGTTCGAAAGAAATGATCTCTTTACATAAAAGAACCAAAGGATCAGTAATAGCTACTAAAAAAGTAGACAAAAAAACAGTGTCTAGGTGGGGAATTTTGGGCTTTGAAAATAGATCAAAAAATTCTTTTTTGATTAACGAAGTAATTGAAAAACCTAAATTAAGGGAAGCTCCGTCAAATTATGCCATAATTGGAAGATACATTTTACCAAAAAAAATACTTTCTGTTTTAGAGAATCAAGGAAAAGGAAAAGGCGGAGAGATTCATATTACAGATGCAATAAAAACTTTAATTAAAAAAGATGAAAAATTTTATGGAAATATATTTAAAGGAAAATATATTGATTGCGGAACCCTTGAGGGATTTATTAATTCCGGACTTACAATTTCAAAATATTTATAAAGAATCATTATGAAAATATGCATGATAGGCACAGGTTATGTTGGCTTAGTAAGCGGAACATGTTTTGCGGATTTAGGTAACAAAGTTTTTTGTGTAGACAAAGATAAAGAAAAAATAAATAAATTAAAAAATGGTATTTCTACAATTTATGAACCAGGCTTAGATGATTTAATTCGAAACAATTATAGAGCAAAAAGATTAAATTTTACTGAAGACCTAGGAAAAGCAGTAAAAGAATCAGATATAATTTTTATTTGTGTAGGAACTCCAACTAAAAAATATTCAAATTTAGTTGATCTTTCACAAGTATATAGTGCGGCTAAAACAATATCAAAATACATTAAGAGCTATAAAATTATTGTTAACAAATCCACAGTTCCAGTAACCACAGGTGATGAAATAGAAAAAATAATTAGAAAAAAAGTTAAGAAATCTTTATTTGACGTAATATCTAATCCAGAATTTTTAAGAGAGGGAGAGGCCATAAGAGACTTCAAATATCCTGACAGAATTGTTATTGGATCTGAAAACAAAAAAGTTTTTAAAAAAATGCAATTTCTTTATGAACCACTTATTAAAAAAGGAGCTAAATTTTTTTCTACATCAAGAAAAGGAGCTGAATTAATAAAGTATGCTTCAAATGCTTTTTTAGCTACAAAAATTACATTTATTAATGAAATTGCCAATTTATGTGAAGCAGCAGATATAAATGTAGAGGATATTTCAGTGGGAATGGGTTCTGATGCTAGAATTGGGAGCAGATTTTTGAGAGCAGGACCAGCTTACGGAGGATCTTGTTTTCCAAAAGACACGAAAGGTTTAGTTTCAATTGCTGATAAGTTTAAAACCAATCTTTCTATTGTAAAATCAGTTATAAAATCAAATCATAAAAGAAAATTTTTATTAATTAAAAAAATTAGTAAAATATTAAATAATAAAATCAAAAACAAAAAAATCACTGTTCTTGGTGTAACTTTTAAAGCTAATACAGATGATATGAGAGAGTCATCTAGTCTTGTTTTAATACCTTATTTGTTAAAAAAAGGATCTATAGTAAAATATTATGATCCCTCAGGTCCAAAAAAAGAATTTAAAAAGAATAAAAATCTAAAATTTATGAATACTTTATCAAAAGCTTGCCTAGGAAGCGATCTTATTATTATTAACACTGAATGGGATGAATTTAAATCTATAGATTTTAAAAAAATAGTTAAAAAAAATAATTTTAAAGTTTATGATATGAGAAATTTATACAATCCAAGCGAATTAAAAAAAAGGAATATAAAATACTATTCAGTAGGCAGATAATAATTATATTTCAAATATAGCTTCGACTTCAACAGCAGCACCTAATGGAAGAGAGTTTGCACTTATGGCTGCTCGCGCATGTTTGCCTTTGTCTCCTAATACTTTTGAAATTAAAACTGAGGCACCATTTATAACCTTAGGTTGATCAATAAAAGAATCTAGTGAATTTACGTATCCAGTAATTTTAACACAACCTTTTACTTGGTCTAAATTACCACAGATTTTTTTTAGTTGAGCTAAAATATTAAGAGCACAAAGAGAAGCAGCTTTTTGACCTTCTTCTAAATTTAAGTCTTTTCCAAGTTTACCTTTAATTATATTTCCTTTTTCATCAAAAGGAACTTGTCCGGATATAAATACTAGATTTCCAGTTTTTCTGCTTGCAACATACGAACCTACAGGATCGGGTGCGTTAGGCAATTTAATATTTAGTTTTTTTAGATTTTCTTCTGTGCTCATAAAGATTATTTATTTTCTCTGTTAGAAGCTTTTTGTTTAGCTAAACCTTTTTTAATTAAACCACCAAGAGAAAATTTTTCATTACTATCTTTTTTAAGATCTTTATATTTACAAAAAGGTTTCTGATGTAATTTTTTACATTCTTTTTTAGTATCAGCCAAAGCCATAGTACTTGAAACAAATAAAGTCATAATTAAATACAAAATAATTTTTTTCATTTTCTTCCTTTCTTTTTTTTTATTTTATCGTATTCTTTTCTTTTCTCAATAAGAATTAATGCTTCTTCCATCGTTATTTCAGTAGGATCTTTATCTTCAGGTATTGTAGCATTAAGAGATTTATATTTAATATAGGGACCGTATTGTCCTTTCATTATTCTTACAGGTTTTTTGTCTTCCGGATGTTCACCAAGATTTTTTATTTCGGATGATGACATTCTACCGGGTTTAGCTTCAGAAATTAGAGTTATTGCTCTATTGAGACCGATTGTAAATAATTCATCAATACTTTCAATTCTTGCAGATTTATTGGAACATTTTAAATAAGGACCAAATCTCCCGACATTAACAGTAATGTCTTCATTTAAATCAGGATGTTTACCAATTATTTTTGGCAAAGAACATAAATATTTAGCTTTTTCTAAATCAACATTTTCAATTGGAAGACCTTTAGGTATAGATACATTTTTTAAATTTTCATTTTGTTTTTTCTTTTTAGATTTTTTTCCTTTATTTTGATTTAATTCATTAGCTTCAATCTCAAATTGTAAATAAGGACCAAATCTTCCATTTTTAAGAAAAATATCTTTATCTGAATCGTTTTTTCCAATTAATTTAGGTTCTGCTAAATTGATTTGTTGTGATGCTTTTGACTTTGATAATGGTCTAGTAAATTTACAATCTGGATAGTTAGAACATCCTATGAAAGCACCACCTCTGAAGCTATTTTTAAGACTTAATTGACCTGTTTCACAAAGCTTACATTTTCTATCAATGGCATCATTATCGTCTCTTTCAAAGACAAGGTCACCTAAACTTTCATTTAATAGATCTAAAACTTCCCTGGTTCTTTTTTCTTTAACTTTTCCAACATTTGAATAAAAATCTTTCCAAAAATCATCTAAAACTTTAACCCAATCAATTTTTCCACTAGTAATTTCGTCTAATTGATTTTCTAAATCTGCGGTAAAATTATAATCAACATATTTTGTAAACAATTTTTCAAGAAAAGCAGATAGCAATTTACCTCGATCCGTAGGATGAAATCTTTTATTTAGCAAATCAACATAATTTCTGTTAGATAAAACAGATATTATACTAGCGTAAGTGGAAGGACGTCCTATTCCTAATTCTTCCATTTTTTTAACAAGGCTGGCTTCAGAATATCTTGGTGGAGGATCTGTAAAATGCTGTTCGTCGACTAGTTCTTTTATATTAACCTTATCTCCAATTTTGACTTCAGGTAAAATATTCTTAAGATCTTCATCTTTTTCCTCAAATTTATAAACTTTTAGAAAACCATCAAATTTAACAGTAGATCCATTAGCTTTAAAGTTAATTTTTTTATTTTCAGATTCTATAACTATACTCTTTCTATCAAACTCAGCAGGATTCATTTGAGATGATAAAGCTCTATTCCAAATCAATTCATAAAGTTTAGATTGATCAGTACTCAAATATTTTTTCATATCAGTGGGTTTGTTAGAAATGTCCGTAGGTCTGATAGCTTCATGTGCTTCTTGAGCATTTTTTGCTTTTTTACCCGTATAACTATTTGGATTCTCTGGCAGATACTCCTTGCCATGTTCTTTGTCTATAAATTTTCTAAAATCAGAGATAGCTTCATTAGAAATTTGAGTTCCATCTGTTCTCATATAAGTAATAAGACCAACGGTATCTCCCTCAATATCTATTCCTTGGTAAAGTCTTTGTGCAATTTGCATTGTTCTAGATGCTCCAAAACCAAACTTTCCTGACGCCGTTTGTTGCAGGGTAGATGTTGTAAATGGAGCCATTGGATTTCTTCGGTAAACCTTTGAAGATACATCAGTAATTTTATAAGATTGATTTTTGATTTCATTTAATGCTTTATCAGAATCAGCTTTTTTCTTAAATGAAAATTTTTCTATCTTCTTCTCGTTAAATACTGAAAGTTTAGATTTTATA
>CACIZC010000013.1 GCA_902591045.1 uncultured Pelagibacteraceae bacterium
GCTTTCTTGATAAATTGTTCTTAAAAATTAAATTCTTCAATTTTCTTGCTTGGTCAATTCTAATAAAAGCAAAAAAAATTTAAGCTGCTACTTTCTTTCTCACCAGGTTTTGGTAACTGTCTGAAAGATCTTTAATTGTATTACAAACCTTAAACTCGAATTTACCTATTTGAGATACTGGTGTTACCTCTGCAGCAGTTCCAGTTAGAAAACAACCAACAAAATCTTTCATCTCTTCGGTTTTAATTTTTCTTTCAATTATTTTTATTCCTTTACTTTTAGCTATGTCAATTACACACCTTCTTGTAATTCCGTCTAAAAAAGAATCTGGTATTGGAGTATGTAATGAGCCAGACTTATCTTTAAAAAAAATATTTGCCCCAGTAGATTCGGCTATGTTGCCTTCATGGTCTAGCATTAATGAATCTGTATATCCCTTGGTCTCAGCTTCATGTTTGGAAAGTGTGCAAATCATATATAGACCAGCTGCTTTAGTATCCCATGGTACAGAATTTGGATGCGGTCTTCTCCAGGAAGATATGTTTAGTTTAATTCCTTTGAGTTTAAGATTTGGATCGAAATAAGAACCCCATTCCCAAGAGGCAATGGCCACATGTACTTTATTTTTTTGTGCAGAGATAGCCATCATCTCACTACCTCTCCATACAATTGGTCTAACATAACCGTTTTGAACCTTTTGTATTTTGACCACCTCTTTGCAAACATCATTAATCTTTTTTTCATTAAAGGGCATTTTAATTCCCATTCTTTTTGCAGAATAAAATAACCTACTGGTGTGCTCTTCTAACTTAAAAATTTCCCCATCATAAACTCTTACTCCTTCAAATACACAACTAGCATAATGCAAGCCATGACTCAGCACATGAACTTTGGCATTTGTCCAATCAACTAATTCGCCATTGAACCAAATTTTTCCAGATCTTTTGTCGTAAGGAATTGTTTCCATTAATGTTAAATTAAATAATTTTTTGCTAACAAAAAAGTATATTTGTTGATAAAATATGTCAACATATCTGACCAAAATTATGAAAGATTTACTCTATCTTCGAGATGATCAAATCAAAGACTGCATACAATTGCTCCTTTATGCTTATAGAGAAACCTTCTCTGACCCAAAAGATATTTTACAAAAAAATTCACTTGGATCTGCACACCACAGAACCTTGTACTTGGTCGAAAGAAATGAAGGTATAAGTATAAGTGAACTATTGTTAAAATTAAAAGTAACAAAGCAAAGCTTAAACAGAGTTTTAAGGGATTTAAAACGTTTAAAGCTAGTAAAACAAATCAAAGATATTAAAGATACCAGAAGAAAATTACTTTATTTAGACCAAAATGGAAAAAGGTTTTACAAAGAAGTGTTTGAAACTCAAAAAAAAAGAATTTTTAATGCTTTGAAGGACTCAGATTCAGATTCAGTTTTAAAGTTTAAAGAGGTTTTAAAAAAAATTATAAATGGAAAAAAATAAATTTCATATACTTGTTGTTGATGACGATAATAAAATAAGGGATCTTTTAAAACAATTTTTAAATGATAAAGGTTTCGTCGTATCAACCGCTATAAATTCAGAAGATGCTAAGTCCAAAATCGAAACTTTTAATTTTAACTTGATTATTTTGGACGTGATGATGCCTGGTCAAGATGGTTATGAACTTACAAAAGAACTTAAAGCTTCAAAAAATGTACCTATAATTTTGCTTACTGCTAAAGGAGAAGTGGAAAATAGAATTCATGGTCTTGGTTTAGGCGCTGATGACTATCTTGGAAAACCTTTTGAACCGCAAGAATTACTTCTTAGAATAAAAAATATAATTAAATTCACTAATGTCAATAATATTGATAAACCTTCGCATATTGGAGAAGCTGAGCTTGATTTGGGAAAAATGACGATCAAACTCAATAAAAAAATAAATAAAATTAATTCTTCTGAAAAAAATGTCCTAATAAAAATGCTTTCATCTCCTGGAAGGATATTTTCTCGTTCAGAGATAGGAAAAATATCAAAAATATCTAAAGAAAGATCTATAGATGTTATGATAACTAGGTTAAGAAAAAAAATTGAAATTGACCCAAAAAATCCTAAATTTTTACAAACAATAAGAGGTTCTGGATATGTCTTATGGATTAAATAAAATTTTGAAAAAAATATTGCCAAAAAGACTATTTTATAGATCGCTTATAATAGTCGCTGCCCCCGTTATTATTCTACAGCTAACTATTTCTATAGTATTTTTTGACAGTATTTGGATAAAAGCTAATAAAGGTATGACTAGATCTTTGGTTGGAGAAGTTGAAACTTTAGTTGATGCTTATCGTGTAAACAATAAAAAAAATATTGAATTTTTAACCACTGTTTATAAAAAAAACTTTGACTACGTAATTAATATTAAACAAAACGAATTATTGCCAGAATCTAGATCCGATAGACGCTTTAGCCCTATGGACAGATCTTTAAGAAGAGAAATGAAACCAATATTTGGTAACAACTATTGGTTTGATACAGTAACATACATTGATTTGGTAGACTTGCGAATTTCAGTAGATGAGGAAATTATACAAGTCTTTTTTCCAAAAACTAGAATAGCGCCTTCTTCGGTAAGAATATTTGTTCTTTGGTTAATATTGCCTTCTGTGCTTTTAATTTTAATAGCAATAATTTTTTTAAAAAATCAAACTAGACCAATAGTAAATCTGGCAAAAGCTGCCGAAAGATTTGGCAAGGGTGAAAGTGTAGACAATTTAAGGCCTTCAGGTGCCTTAGAAATAAGAAAAGCTACATTCGAATTTGATAAAATGATGAAAAGAATAAACAGACATTTAACACAACGTTCGGAGATGTTATCAGGTATCAGCCATGATTTAAGAACACCGCTTACTAGATTAAAATTACAGCTGGCAATGATGGATAGAAAAGAAACTGCAAATAAAATGGCAGAAGATATTGATGAAATGGAAAAAATGTTAAATGACTATCTGCAGTATGCAAAATCTCAAACTGAGGAAAAATTCAGTAAAATTAATATTAATAATTTAGTTAATAATATTTTGAAAAAATATGATCCTAGTAAATATAATTTCATTCCAAACGATCAGATAGAAGTATTGGGAAGAGAGAATCTTATTAAAAGATGTATTTTAAATATCGTAGAGAATGGTTTTGCTTATGGAGATAAAATCTTAGTTGAAGTAAAAAAATCAATTAATAGTGCTCTTGTTATCATTGAAGACAATGGGCCGGGAATTCCAAAAAATGAATATTCAAACGTTTTCAGACCTTTCTATAGGATAGATAAAAGCAGAGGTTTAAATAAATCAGGAGTGGGGCTTGGTTTATCTGTTGCTCAGGACATTATTAAATCTCATGGGGGAAATATATCTCTTTCGGAGAGTCGATACAAAGGACTGTTAGTTAAAATTTCTTTGCCTTTGTAGTTTTTTTATTTTTAGCTTTCTTTAAATTATTTATTTCTTTTTGCTGCTTATCTATTATTTTCTTCAATACATTAAATTCTTCTTTTGTAACTAAATCTAATTTATTTATAAGATTTTCCTTCTTAAATTTTAATGAAGTAGCAATATCTTTTTTTAAATCCTGAGAAGTAAGTATGCCAGTTTCTATTAAACCACTTAGAATTTTTAAAAATTTTTGAGAATTATCCATCTTTTTACCTTAAATTATAAGTAATTTAAATTCAATTGTGATAAATGTAATAGACAAAGTATGATACACGATCTTAATCCAGTTTTAATTGATTTTGGAATAATTCAAATTCGTTGGTATTCGCTTGCATATATTTTTGGAATTTTGGCTGGATGGATGTACGGTAAAGTAATTATTAGAAAACAAATTGTAAATAACAGTCAAAATAATTATTTAAAAAATTTTGATGATTTAATCGGATATATTATTATTGGTGTAGTTGTTGGTGGTAGACTTGGATATGTGATTTTTTATGATCCTATATTCTACTTGAAAAACATATCAGAAATTTTTAAATTGTGGAATGGTGGGATGTCTTTCCACGGTGGTTTTGTCGGTGTAATTATAGCAACATATATTTTTTCAAATTTTAAAAAGCTAAATTATAAAATATATTTTGATACTATATGTTGTGTTGCACCCATAGGTATATTTATGGGTAGAATTGCAAACTTCATAAATGGTGAGTTGTATGGGATACCCACAGAAAAACCATGGGGGGTAATATTTCCTAATATCGATAATGTAATGAGACATCCATCGCAGATTTATGAGGCTTTTTTAGAAGGCCTTATTTTATTTATTATATTAAATTTTTTAGCAACAAAAAAAATTCTTGGTAATGGTTTAATTTCTTCATTGTTTTTAATTCTCTATGGTACATTTAGAATTATATCTGAACAGTTTAGGGAGCCAGACAAACATATGGGTTATATATTTGAATATTTAAGTATGGGATCACTATTAAGCGTTGTCATGATTATCTTTGGCTTGTTGTTTTTATCAAAAATTGTTTTTAATGAAAAAAATAGATAAGATTTTTTCAAAAACAAAATCGATGTCACTGGACTTATATTTAGAAAAAGTCCTATATGATAAAAATGTTGGCTACTATCAAAAAAAAAATCCATTTGGAATTAAAGGCGATTATATAACAGCACCAAATATTTCAAATATTTTTTGTGAAATGATAGCAATATGGGTTGTTAGTTTTTGGGAAAATTTAAAAAAACCTAAAAATTTAAGTTTTGTTGAGCTAGGACCTGGTAATGGAGATTTTTGCTTGGTGTTGTTAAAAACTCTAAAAAATTTTCCAGAGGTTTTTGATTCTATTAACATAATGCTTTATGAAAAAAGTGAGAAACTAAAAAAAATTCAAAAAAAGAGGATAATTTCTCAAAAAGTATCATGGATAGAGAATTTAAAAAAAATTAAAAAAGGTCCAGTAATATTTTTTGGTAATGAATTTTTAGATGCTCTTCCCATCAAACAATTTAAAAAAATAAATAATAGTGTTTTTGAAAGATACGTTAATTTTAAAAAAAACCGAGTAAATTTTGTATTTAAAAAAGCTATAAAAAAACAGGTAAATAAACTTAAAAATTATAAACTGCTTAGAAAAGATGGAATTATTGAATATCCAGAATATGGATTTAAAGAATTAGATATTGTCTGTAAAAAGATAAAAAAACTAAACGGCGGTGTACTCTTTATAGACTATGGATATCAAGTTAAAAAAAATATTAATACTTTACAATCTATTATAAAGCATAGATTTAATGATATTAATAAAAATATAGGTAATGCGGACATCACTTCTCTTGTAAATTTTGCTTTGTACAAAGAATATTTTGATTCTAATGATTTATTTGTAGAAAATGTTATAAGTCAAAGCGAGTTTCTTCAAAAAATGGGAATAATTGAACGTGCTAGAATTGTAAGCAACAAAATGAATTCTTCGGACAAATCAAATTTAAATCTAAGAGTAAAAAGATTAATAGATCCAAAAATGATGGGCGAAAGTTTCAAGGTAATTTTTGCAAAAAATAAAAAATGTAACTTTTCGTTGGCTTTTAAATAATGTTTTACTCAGAAAATTTAAAAAAAAAAGGCATTGAACATTGCTTCTTTTCTAGAAAAAACGGTGTCTCTAAAGGAATTTATGAAAGCCTTAACTGTGGCCCAGGAAGTGGTGATGAAATACTAAGTGTTAAAAAAAATCTAGATATAGTTTCTAAAAAATTTGGGATCCAGACAGAACAACTAACTCTAATGAATCAAACTCATAGCAATAAAGTTCATATTGTCAAAAATAAAATTAATTCGGGAAGAATCTCGGCTGATGCGATGCTGACTAAATATAATGAACTTGCTTTAGGTGTATTAACTGCAGACTGCGCTCCAATCTTAATTTATGAAAAGGAAAAAAAGATTATTGGCTGCATACATGCTGGTTGGAAAGGAGCAATTAACGGGATCATTGAGAACACACTAAAAAAACTTAGTGAGTTAGAGGGAAATGTAAAACAGTTGATTGTTTGCATAGGTCCTTGCATTTCTCAAAAAAGTTATGAGGTAAAAGAAGATTTTTACTCAATGTTTATGAAAAAATCTAAAGAAAATGATTCATTTTTTTTAAAAAATAACAAAAAAACATTCAATTTCGATTTGAGAGGCTTTGTGAATAAAAAATTTAAAGATTGCGGGGTATCCCAAATAGACAATATATTTCTTGATACCTTTGCCATGAAGAATGAATACTTTAGCCATAGAAGGGCCAAAAAGTTAGATGAGAATGACTACGGAAGATGTATATCGGTAATAAAAAAAATTAGTTCACAAAATTAATTGAAACTCACATCTAATGGATGTATAAGAAAAGTGTCCTAATGAAAATTTTATCAGGAACAAGCAATCCATCGTTAAGCAAAAGCATTTCAAAGCAACTCAAGCTAAAATTAGTAAATACAAACATTAAAAATTTTTCTGATGGTGAAATTTATGTTGAAATAAATGAAAACATTAGAGGAAACAGTGTTTTTGTAATTCAATCTACATCAACACCAGCTAATGATAATCTTATGGAGCTTCTTTTGTGCATCGATGCATTAAGAAGATCTTCTGCAAAAAATATCACAGCCGTAATTCCTTATTTTGGTTACGCAAGACAAGACAGAAAAGTAGTTCCTAGAACCTCTATTTCTGCAAAACTTGTTTCTAATTTGATAACAAACGCAGGAGCTCATAGAGTTGTAACTGTAGATCTGCATGCTGGACAGATTCAAGGTTTCTTTGATATGCCTGTAGACAACCTTTTTACTACTCCAATATTTGCCAGATACATTAAAAAAAATATAAAAAGTAAAAATTTTATATGCGTTTCACCAGACGCAGGTGGAATTGAAAGAACAAGAGGATTAGCAAAAAAAATAAATGCTGATTTGGCGATTATAGATAAGAGAAGACCGCAGGCAGGGAAATCTCAGGTTATGAATATTATAGGTGAAGTTAAAAATAAAGATTGCATAATAGTTGATGATATCATTGATAGTGGCGGAACAATTGTTAATGCCGCTGAAGCTTTAGCAAAAAAGGGTGCCAAAGATATTTATGTATTTATAACGCATGCTGTGCTTAGTGGAGACGCAATAAACAAAATTAAAAGATCTAAAATAAAAAAATTAGTAATTACAGATAGTATTGATAACAATAAAAGAATAAAAAATGTCAGCAAAATACAAGTATTATCTATTGCGCCTCTTATGGCCGAAGCAATAAAAAGGATTTCGAACTCAACATCAGTGTCAGATTTATTCAATTAAACCCTTGTTTTATTTCAAAGTTGAGGTAAATTGCTCGTTCAAATGGCAGATTTAAAAGCAATCAAGAGAGAGAATAAAACTTATGGCCAATTAAGTTCATTGAGGTCTAAAGGTTTAATTCCCGCTATATTGTATGGCGGAAAAAACCCCAATTTAAAAATTAGTATTGAGGAAAAATATTTAAATGAAATTTATAATTCTGAATCTTTTTTATCTACTGTAATAAATTTAAATATCGATGGTAAAACTGAAAAAGTTATTCCACGAGATATTTCTTTCAATGTTATTTCTGACAAACCTAATCACATAGATTTTATGCGTATTGTTAGTGGTTCAAAAATTATTTTGGAAATTCCAGTAATATTCAAAAACAACTCTGAGTCTCCTGGGCTTAAAAGAGGGGGAGTTTTAAATATAGTCAGACGTAAAGTGGAATTACAATGTATTGCTGAAAAAATACCAGAAAAGATTGAAATTGATTTAACTGGTTTAGACATTGGTGCTAGCATAAAAATATCTGCTGTTAAACTTCCTCCAGAAACAAGACCAACTATAACTGATAGAGATTTTGTTGTAGCAACTATTGCTCCACCTACAATCGTTAAGGAACCTGAAAAACCAGCAGAAGAGGCGGCAACGGAAGGCGTTGAAGGAGAAGATCCAGCAGCAGCGGAAGGAACAGAAGCTGCTCCAGGTAAAGAAGGCGAAGCTGCTAAGAAGGATGACAAAGGAAAAGATCAGACAGCAGATAAAAAATCTGCTCCTGATAAAAAAACTCCTGAAAAGAAAGAAAAAAAATAATTTATATGCTTTTATTAGTTGGTTTAGGAAATCCAGGTCCCAATAATATAAACAATAGACATAATATTGGTTTCAAAATTATTGATGCAATAAATAAACAATTCAATTTATCAAAACAAAAACCTAAATTTAAAGGTCTTTTAACAACTGGAAATATTGAAAATAAAAAAGTATACGCCATCAAACCATTAACTTTTATGAATAACTCTGGAACGTGTATTAAAGAGCTTATTGAATATTTTAAAATTGATGCAAAAAATGTGATTGTATTCCATGATGATATGGATATTGATTTAGGAAAAGTTAAAGCTAAATTTGGCGGTAGCAGTGCGGGACACAACGGCATAGAATCAATTGATAAATCTATTGGAAAAGACTATTCCAGAGTACGGGTTGGCATTGGCCATCCAAAAGATACTAAAAAAGTTAACAAACATGTTTTGGAAGATTTTGAGGACAACGAAGATGAGAAAATAGATGGTGTAACTGAAAACATTGTTAAACTTCTTCCAACTCTTATTAATGAAAAAATAGATATTTTTTCTAGCAAAGTAAATCAAAACTTGAATGGGATTTAAGTGCGGGATAGTGGGATTACCAAATGTTGGTAAGTCTACTTTGTTTAATGCTTTAACTTCATCTAAAAACGCAGAAGCTGCGAATTTTCCTTTTTGTACAATTGATCCGAACATAGGTGTTGTTGATGTGCCTGATGAAAGACTGGACACACTGTATAGCCTTTCAAAATCTAAAAAAAAAATCAATGCAAGCATTACATTTGTTGATATTGCCGGTTTAGTCAAAGGAGCTTCGAAAGGAGAAGGTCTTGGAAACAAATTTCTTTCTCATATAAGAGAGGTTGATGCTATAATTCACTTAGTAAGGTGTTTTGACTCAGAAAAAATCCAACATGTAAACAAAACTATAAATCCTTTAAGTGATTTAGAAACTATTAAAACTGAAATACTTCTTGCTGATATAAATCAGATTGAAAAAAAGCTTCAAAAAAATGCTAAAAAAAAACTAACTGAAAAGGATATTGTGTTACTTCAAGATGTTTTAAAAAAACTTAATAACGGTGAAGATTTAAGCAGTCTGGAAGATTTAAGTAACAAGCAAATTCTTAAAGAAGTGGGACTAATTTCAATCAAACCTTATATAATTGTTTGTAACGTGGACGAAAAAAATATCAAAATCGGTAATAACTATACAGAATCAGTTAAAAAAAAATATAAAGATCAAAAAATTATAATGGTATGCGCAGATATTGAGGATCAAATAATTGAATTGGAACCTGGAGAAAGAGAGTCTTATATGAAAAATATAGGTTTAGAAAAAACTGGTTTAAATCAATTAATAAAAACAGGATACGATTTACTTAAATTAAAGACTTTTTTTACATCAGGACCAGAAGAAAGTAGGGCGTGGACAATAAAACTAAATACTAATGCTCAAAAAGCTGCTGGGGTTATACATTCTGATTTTGAAAAAAATTTTATAAGGGCCGAAACGGTTTCTTTTGAGGATTTCAAAAAATTTAATAGTTTTGAAAAAGCTAAGGAGAACGGTCGACTTAGAGTTGAGGGAAAAGATTATATTGTAAAAGATGGAGATGTTTTATTTTTCAGAGTCAATCCTTGACCATACTTTTTTCATACTAAAGTAAACTAATAGAGTTAAAATTATAAGAAAAATAATTACTCTCCAGCCAGTTTTATGTCTATTTTCTAAGTGAGGTTCAGCAGCCCAAGTTAAAAAGTGAGTTACGTCTTTTGCCATTTGTGATTCCGTTGCATTTGTGCCATCTGAATAACTTACCAAACCGTCGGATAGAGGATTTGACATTTTTATTTGGTTCCCATCCATATATTTGTTGTAGTAAACTCCGTCATCTAATTTGAAACCTGAAGGGGGATCTTCATATCCCACCAACAGTGAGTAGATATAATCTGAACCGCCTTTTCTTGCTTTTACTAAAACTGACATATCTGGAGGATATGCGCCACCATTTGCTGCCATGGAAGCTTGAACATTTGGATAAGGAGAAACAAATTTGTCCGATGGCCTACCAGGTCTTGTGAACATTTCGCCATCGCTATTAGGTCCATCCGTTATTTCAAAATTAGCTGCAATGGCTTTAACTTGATCTAAAGAAAACTCAGGACCCCCTTTTTCTCCTAAATTTCTATAGCTTAATAGATTCATCGAATGACATGATGCACAAACTTCAGTGTAAACCTGATAACCTCTTTGAAGTGAGGATCTATCAAATTTTCCAGTGACTCCTTTAAAACTCCAATTCTGTTTTATCAATTTAGTATCGGATGCAAATAAAATATTTGAAGAAAAAAGTAAAATTATTATTAATTTTATGTATATAAACTTATTTATATTCATTAGAATTACCTGTTAAAACGGGAGCTGATATACTTAGGGGCAAGGGCTCTGTTTTCTCAAATGAACTTAGTACCGGGAGTATAACTAAAAAGTGTAAAAAATAATATGCTGTCGAAACTCTTGCAATTAAGAGATATAATCCTTCGGCTGGCATAGCTCCCACATAGCCAAGAACCAGAACATCTAATACTAAGAGCCAAAAAAATTGTTTATATATTGGTCTAAAGATTGCTGATCTTACTTTGCTTCTATCTAACCAAGGAAGTGCCATTAATATAAAAATAGATGCAAACAATAAAACTACTCCACCCAATTTATCAGGAACAGATCTTAATATTGCGTAAAATGGAAGTAGATACCATTCGGGTACAATGTGTTTTGGTGTAACCATTGGATTTGCCTGAATATAATTATCTGAATGCCCTAAAACATTTGGTGAAAAGAATACAAAACCTGAAAAAATTATTAAAAAAATTAGCAGGGCAAAAAGATCTTTTATTGTTATATACGGATGGAAAGGCACTGTATCCTTTGAAGGTTTTTTAATATCAATTCCAACAGGATTATTGTTACCTGGAACGTGCAAAGCCCAAATATGTAAAACTACCAAACCTAAAATAATAAATGGAAACAAATAATGTAAACTAAAAAACCTCGTTAAGGTTGGATTATCTACTGCATAACCTCCCCACAACCAAGTCACAATACTCTCTCCAACTAAAGGTATAGCGCTAAATAAATTTGTAATTACAGTTGCTCCCCAAAAGCTCATTTGTCCCCAAGGTAATACGTACCCCATGAAGGCCGTTGCCATCATTAACAAATAAATTAGCATACCCAAGATCCAAATTATTTCTCTTGGAGATTTATAAGAACCATAAAACAAAGCTCTAAATATATGTATGTAAACTGCTAAAAAAAACATTGATGCACCATTGCTATGGATATACCTTATTAACCATCCATAGTTTACGTTTCGCATAATATGTTCAACACTATCAAAGGCCATATCGGCATGTGCAACATAATGCATGGCTAAAACAAGCCCGGTCACAATTTGTGTCACTAAACAAAAAGTTAAAATACCACCAAACGTCCACCAATAATTTAAATTTTTTGGTGTAGGGTAACTAGCTAAGTGATCTCCAAGAGTTAATAAAGGTAGTCTATCGTTAAACCATTTTCCAAATTTTGATGAAGGCGTATAATGATGTTCGCTCATCTACTATTATCCAATTTTAATTGTATTGTTATCAACAAATTCATATTTTGGTATTTCCATGTTAACTGGGGCTGGACCTTTTCTAATTCTTCCGGCGGTATCATAATGTGATCCATGACATGGACAAAACCAACCATTGTATTCTCCTTTATCTGAAAGTGGTACGCAGCCTAAATGAGTACAAATTCCCATCATGACTAGCCATTCTGGTTTTTGAACTCTATCCTCATCTTTTTCTGGGTGTTTTAATTCTTCTAATTTCACAGATCTAGCCTCTGAAATTTCGGACTCGGTTCTTCTTTTTATAAAAACTGGTTTTCCTCTCCACAGAACTGTAATCGAGTTTCCCGGTTCAACTTGGCTTATATCAACCTCTGTGGTTGCCAATGCTTTAACTGAGCTATCAGGATTCATTTGATGTATAAAAGGCCAAATGGTTGCACCTATTCCAACAGCCCCTACAGTGTAGCTTGCTGTAAAAAGAAAGTCTCTTCTATTATTTTTTTTTCCTGATTTTTCCATTTAAATATATTACCATCTATTATTGATAAATAAGAATAATTTATAAAAGATACTTGGGTCAGAATGACACATAAATTTCATTAAAATGTTATATTTACAAGCTTATAAACAGTTTAATTATTTAAAATGAAAACAGACTTAAATACCAAGAAAGAAATAGCTTCTGAGTGGTTCAAATTCCTTCAAAAACTAATTTGTGAAGAGTTTGAGAGAATAGAAAAAGCAAAGTTTAAAAAAACAAACTGGAAAAAATCTAAAAACCAAAAAGATGGTGGCGGAACTTACGCTATTATTAAAAATGGGTCTGTTTTTGATAGTGTTGGAGTAAATTTTTCTCAGGTGTCTGGAAAGTTTCATAAAAAATTTAGAAATCAAATTTTAGGAGCTAAAAAAAATCCAAATTATTGGGCATCCGGAATTTCTGTAGTCGCACACATGAAAAACCCCAAAATACCTTCGATGCACTTCAATACTAGATTTATCGTAACGTCAAAAAGCTGGTTTGGAGGAGGTATGGATGCCACCCCTTCTATTAGAGATGATATAGAAAGAAAAAATTTTCATAAAAAAATAAAATACGTATGTGATAAACATAATAAAAAATATTATCCGAAATACAAAAAATGGTGCGATAATTACTTTTATTTACCTCATAGAAAAGAAATGCGTGGTATTGGGGGCATATTTTTTGATTATAAAAAAAATAATTGGGAAAAAGATTTCAATTTTGTAAGAAATATAGGGTTATGTTTCTTGGATTGTACAAAAAGCATAATTGAAAAAAAAATAAACACTAAGTGGTCAAAAAAACAAAAAAACGAACAACTTTACAAAAGAGGAAGATATATTGAATTTAATTTATTGTATGATAGAGGTACAAAATTTGGTTTAAGCACAGGTGGTAATGTTGAGGCAATTTTAATGTCTCTTCCGCCCATGGCGAAATGGAAATAGATGGACAAAGAACCAATAACAGTTTCGGGTCTACAAAAACTTCGGGAAGAATTAGAAGAAATTAAAAATGTGAAAAGACCAAAAATTATTGCAGCCATAGCTGAAGCTAGAGGTCATGGTGATTTAAAAGAAAATGCAGAGTATCATGCTGCTAAAGAGCAACAGGCACAAACTGAAAGTAGAGCTCTAGAAATAAATGACGTCATAGCCAGAGCAAATATAATTGATATAACAAAAATAGAAAATACAGGAAAAGTTGTTTTTGGATCAACTGTTACTGTAAAAGATCTAGATAAAGGAAATAAAAATTCTTTTAAAATAGTGGGTAAAGACGAAGCTGATGTGAGTAAAAATTTAATTTATTTTAAATCACCAATGGGAAAATCTTTAATTGGAAAACAAGATAAGGATCTTGTGAGTGTTACCACTCCTTCTGGTAAAAAAAATTATGAAATTATAAAAGTAGAATATATTTAAACTAGATATTTCTTTTCAGTAAAACTTGTATCTCTTCGTCGTTTATTTGAAAGTTATTTTCGATCCATTTTTTTTCAATTTTTTTTAGTATCTCACCAACTTTTTTTCCACTTGTTATGCCT
>CACIZC010000014.1 GCA_902591045.1 uncultured Pelagibacteraceae bacterium
TTTAGAAAACATGTGGTCAGAGCCTCTTTCTAAAGAAAGAATAAGATTATGATAAAAAAAAAATTAATATTACTGTTGGTTTTTATCTTCTTTGGAACAAAAGTATATTCAAAAGATAATAAAGAACTTTATGAAAAAATAGATTTGTTCGGAGAAGTATTGAATAAAGTTCAAAAAGAATATGTTGATGAAATTAATGAATCTGAAACAATAGATGCGGCAATAAATGGTGTTTTACAGTCATTGGATCCTTACTCTGCATATATGGATCCTGAGCTTTTTGAAAGTATACAAACAGACACTAGGGGTGAATTTGGAGGTCTTGGAATAGAAGTTGGAATGGAAGGTGGCGTTGTAAAAGTTATCTCTCCAATTGACGGGACTCCCGCATCAGAGGCTGGGATTAAATCTGGCGATTATATTATTAAAATTAATAATGTTCAGGTACAAGGTAAAACTTTAATGGAGGCCGTAAAACTTATGAGAGGACCGGTGGGATCGACCATTGACCTAACAATTAGACGTAAGGGAGTAAAAGATATTATTAACAAAACTATAAAAAGGGAAATCATAGAAATTAAATCTGTCGAGGCAAAAATACTGGAAAACAACATTGCATACTTAAGGTTAAAATCATTTAATAGTAATAGTAGCAAGCAACTAGTTGAAAAAATAATTAATTTTGAAAAAAAAAATAAGACAAAAAGTTATATTCTAGATTTGAGAAATAATCCTGGCGGTTTACTAAACCAGGCAATTAATGTAACTGACTTTTTTTTAGATGATGGAGAAATAGTTTCTACAAAAGGGAGAAGGATTATTGAGAATAGACGTTTTTTTGCAAAAAAAGGAGACAGAGTAAAAGGCAAACCTTTGATTATATTAATTAATAATGGTTCTGCCTCTGCATCAGAAATTGTTGCTGGTGCATTAAAAGATCATAAAAGAGCAATCATATTGGGTGAAAGCACATACGGTAAAGGCTCGGTTCAATCAATTATACCTCTTAGTAATGGTGGTGGGATGAGGCTCACAATTTCAAAATACTATTTGCCGTCTGGACAATCCATTTCTGAAGTTGGAGTTAAACCTGATATTTTTGTTGAAGCACAATCTGAAGATTTTAAAATAGATTCTGCTTCGGATAACCAATTAAATTACGCTGTTAAACTTTTGAAAATCTAAATGGAAAGAAATAAATTACCTTTAAGAATAGGAGTTGGAGCGATAGTACTTAACAAAAAAAATAAAGTTTTTGTTGGAAAAAGAAAAGATAACCCAGTTAATAAATGGCAAATGCCGCAAGGAGGGGTAGATAAAAATGAGACATTAATAGATGCAATGAGAAGGGAATTAAAGGAAGAAACTAGCATTAAAAACATTGAAATATTAAAGGAATTAAAAGATTGGACAGAATACGAACTACCTGACTATCTTTTAGGAAAAATTTGGAAAGGAAAATATAGAGGGCAAAAACAAAAATGGTTTGTTGTAAGGTTTCTTGGTTCTGACGAAGAGATTAATGTAGAAACTAATCGTCCTGAGTTTATTGAGTGGCAGTGGTTAGATATAGAAAATTTACCTAATGTAATTGTTCACTTTAAGAAAAGAGTTTATGAAAAGCTCATTCCAGAAATTAAATCCTCTATAAATTGATTCTGGATAGACAATCTATTTTGTGAGAAACAACATAACGCGTTTTGTCATCTAAGTTGTCTTGATTAAGTTGATTTTTACTATCTTCTATCATTTTAGATATTGTCTCTTTTGAAAGAGCGCTACATTCTACAATTGTGGAAGACAAAATTGTTAAATTATTATTAGAAAACTCTACTGTTCCCTCCTCAAGAAAATATTGTGTTTCTTTGCTGCCATCAATTTTAATAATTCCTGGTCTTAAAAAGGTAATGAGCGATATATGATTTGCTAAAATAGTCATCTCACCTTCAAATGAAGGTATGGTTGCTGAATTTACTTTTTCTGTTAGTAGCTTTTTTTCAGGTGAAATAATTTCTATATTAAAGCTCTCACTCATCTATGCTGCCGCCTCTTTTGCCATTTTTTCTGCTTTGGTTATAACTTCTTCTATAGTTCCAACCATATAAAAAGCCGCCTCTGGCAGATGGTCGTAATCTCCTTTGCAAATTGCATCGAAGCCTTTGATTGTTGAATCTAAATTAACTAGTTTTCCTGGAGTGCCAGTGAAGAGGAAATATTGATCATTTTTGACCTTAAAAATATTAAATTTTTATTACCAAGAGCTCTAAATGCCTTGCTAAACAGGGATTTTTTTATTGTACCAGTTCTAGGAAAAATAATAATTTGGCATAAACTAGCTATATCTTTCCATTTTTTCCATTTGTGAAATTTAGGAATATTATCTGAGCCCATTAAAAAAAATAATTCTGATTTTTTATTTTTTCTTTTTAAATACTTTATTAAATTTATAGTATGTGATGATTTTAGTTGTTTATCATAACTTTTAATTTTTATTTTCCTATTTGATCTAATAATTTTTTTTGAGAGTATTATTCTTCGATTTAAGTCAATAAATGGTTTCTTTTTAAAAGGATTTTTTTTTGTAATTGCCCAAATTAAATACTTTAGCTTTAATTTTTTAATCACAATTAATGAAATTTTTAAGTGTCCTATATGTGGAGGATCAAAAGTTCCTCCCAAAATTCCAATTCTTTCTAACCTTTTTTTTGGGATTTTCATTTACCAGGATCTAATTATTCCATTGCCTTTTACAACATATTTATAAGAAGTTAATTGATTTATACCTACAGGACCACGTGGAGGCATTTTATTTGTTGATATTCCAATCTCTCCACCAAATCCAAACTCACCTCCATCAGCAAATTGTGTAGAAACATTGTGCATTGCTATAGAGCTATTAACAGATTCTAAAAAATATTTGGCTGTTCCAAAGCTACTTGTAATTATACTATCAGTGTGCATGGTTCCATATTTCAAAATATGATCAACGGCTTCTTCAACATTTTTTACAGTCTTGATGGAAATTATTTTATCCAAGTATTCGGTTTTCCAATCTTTTTCACTGGCCCTTTTTAGTCTGTAGTCAAAATGCTTATTGATTTTATTATCAACTCTTACCTCACATCCTTCATCAATAAGAGCATTGATAATTTTAATACCATGTGATGATATAATTTTTTGATTTAACAATAGAGTTTCTAATGCTCCACAAATACTTGTTCTTCTCATTTTAGCATTTAGAATAATTTTTTTTGCCATTTCAAAATTAGAGTTTTTATCTACATATATATGGCACAATCCCTCAAGGTGTCCTATGACATTAATTTTGGATAGTTTTTTAACTTTTTTCACCAAATTTTTTCCACCTCTTGGAACAATTACGTCAACATAATTTCCCATTTTTGAAAGCATGTAATCAACTACTTTATGATCTTTGTTCTCAACAAATTGAATACAATTTTCATCTATTTTATTTTTTTTTAAAGCTTTTCTAAATAAACTTGTCAAAATTTTATTAGTATTATGTGCCTCTGACCCACCTCTTAAAATTGCACAGTTTCCTGATTTAAGGCACAAAGCTGCTACATCAACTGTAACATTTGGTCTACTTTCATAAATTACCGCGATTACACCTATCGGTATTGAAACTTTTTCGATCCATAATTTGTTGGGTCTTTTCCACTTTGATAAAACTTTTCCAATTGGATTTTTAAATTTTTTTATATTTTCAATTGTGGCTTTAACGTCATTAATTTTTTTTTCGTTTAGTATTAATCTATCAATTAGATTTTTCCTTTTAGCTTTTTTTAAATCTTTTAAATTTTCTTTAATAATTTTTGATTTATTTTTTTTAAGAAGACGACCGTATTCTCCTAAAGTTTTTTGAATTCTACTATGTTTTATTTTTTTTAAGTTTTCAGAAGCTTTCTTAGCTTTTATTCCTATATTTTCCAAATATCTCATTTTATAATTTTACCATGTCATCTCTGTGAATAATTTCTGATTTACTAGCATATCCTAAAATTTTCTCTATTTGATCAGTTTTTAGCCCTTTAATTTTTTCAATTTCATCTGATGAAAAAGAAGTTAAACCTCTTGCACAATCTTTACCATTATTATCCACTATCAATACATTATCTCCCTTGGTAAACTTTCCTTCAATTTTAGTGATACCTGCTGGGAGAAGACTCTTACCATTTTTGAGTGCCTTAACCGCCCCATCATCAATAAAAATTTTTCCATTATTTCCTATAGAGCTCACAATCCATTTTTCTCTTGCGTGAAGAGTAGATACTTTTGGAATAAACCATGTGCATTTATTATTTTGTAAAAGTTTATTTATTGGTCCAATGGTATTTCCGTTTGCGATTGCCATATAACATCCGGAGTTCATGCAAATTTTTGCTGCCTGTAGTTTAGTCATCATACCACCGGAGCCATAGTTATTTTTTTTATTTTCAACAAGTGAGTATATTTTTTCATCAATATTATTTACTTCTTTAATTATTTTCTTTTTTTTAGCCGGGTTATAAAGACCATCTACATCAGATAAGTTTATTAGTACATCCGCACTAATTATTTGAGCAACTCTTGCTGCTAAACGATCATTGTCACCATATTTTATTTCAGAGGTTGCGGTAGTATCATTTTCATTCACTATTGGAATTGCTTTAAGTTTAAATAAATTCTCAAATGTTCTTTTCGCATTGATAGCTCTTCTTCTTTGCTCAGTATCATCTAAAGAAATTAAAATTTGGCCAATTTTGATTTTATTTTTCTCAAAAATTTTTCTGTATACATTTGTCAGATGTATCTGTCCAATAGAAGCAACTGCTTGGCTCATTTCTAATTTAATCTTTTTTTTACCAATCTTAAGATAACTTTGACCTAAAGCTATTGCTCCCGAGGAAACTATGACTATATTTTTCTTTTTCTTTACCAGAGTCTTCAAATCTTTTGCCAGACTCCCTAGCCATTTTTCTTTAAGCTTTCCATTTCTATCAACAATATTTGATGAACCTATTTTGAAAACGATTGTTTTAGCTTTTTCTATATACATTTTTTATAAATAATTTTTTTAACTTTTTCAAAGTTGTGATTAGATATTAACGAAATAATCTCAAAATTTTTCTTAGTTTTATTTTTAAATATTTTTAATTTTTTATTAATCAGATCCATTTCAACGAGGTCAAATTTATTAAAGATAATAATTTCTTTCTTTTTCAAAATATTTTTATCATACTTAGATAGTTCGTTTCTAATTTTTAAATAGTTTCCTAAAATATCCTCCTCAGATATATCAATTAGATGTATTAAAGTTTTACATCTTTCTATGTGTCTTAAAAATTTATCTCCTAAACCAACTCCTTTATGAGAACCTTCTATAAGCCCAGGAATGTCTGCCAAAATAATTTCTTTATAATTAATATTCAAAACACCCAAATTAGGATTTATTGTTGTAAAAGGATAATTTGCTATTTTAGGTTTTGCTCTAGTACATTTTGAGAGAAAACTAGATTTTCCTGAGTTTGGTAAACCAATTATTCCTACATCGGCAATTACCTTTAATTGTAGCCAAATCCAAAATTCTTCACCTTTTTTTCCCTCCGTTTTTTTTCTTGGCGCTCGATTGGTGGAGCTTTTAAACCTTGTATTTCCCAATCCAGCTTCTCCTCCTGTCGCAACTACAAATCTTTCTTTATTTTTGGTCAAGTCATATATTAGTGCATTATTGTCTTCTTCATATATCTGAGTTCCAACAGGTACTTTTAAAATTAAATCTTTACCACTTGATCCAGTTTTATTTTTTTTACTTCCTGGTTTTCCATTTTCAGCTTTGAAATGCTGTCTATATCTATAATCAATTAATGTATTAAGATTACGTTCAGACTCTACAATTATGGATCCGCCATTACCTCCATCACCACCATCTGGGCCTCCAAATTCAACATATTTTTCTCTTCGAAAACTAGAGGATCCAGAGCCTCCATTCCCAGCCTTTATATAAATCTTTGCTTGATCTAAAAACTTCATTTTTGAAAAAATAAGTTAAATTTTAGTTAAAATTTATTTGGGAACTACAGACACTAGAGTTCTGTTAAGTCTGGATTTTTTAAATTTAACTTTTCCAGTTACCAAAGAGAAAATCGAATGATCTTTTCCCATTCCCACATTATTTCCAGGGTGAATTTTTGTACCTCTTTGTCTTACTATAATATTTCCTGGTTTGACTATCTGATCACCATATCTTTTTACACCAAGTCTACGACCCGCACTATCTCTTCCATTCCTTGATGATCCACCAGCTTTTTTTGTTGCCATAAAATTTTATTTCTTACTTTTTGTTTTATCTATTTTTTTTGTTTTTGATATTTTTTTAGTATCTTTTTCTTTTTTTGAACTCAAGTTCTTGTCACCAGGAGATTTTGCGTGCAATTTTTGATCTTCTTTTTTAATCTCCGAAATAAGTTTTCCACCCTTGGATAATATCTTAGTTATTTGTATTTTTGATAATGGCTGCCTGTGCCCATATCTTTTTCTTGAGTTTTGTCTTCTTCTTTTTTTAAAAACTATAATTTTTTTATCTTTAATATTGTCTAATAACAAAGCTTCGACCAAGGCACCACTAACTGTTGGATTTCCAACTTCAGTAGTTTTGTCATCATTTACCAATAGAACCTTTTTAAATTCTACCTTTTTTCCTTTTTCAATATTCAATTTTTCTATTTTTAGAATATTGCTAGCAGAAACTTTGTACTGCTTTCCACCAGTTTCTATTATTGCAAAAGACATAAAATTTTCCTTATTAAAATTTAAAGCAATATAACTCTGTGCTTTATCAAGTCAAGTTCAATGATGCTAAAATTGATCTTTTAAATTCCTTAATTTTGTAAAAACTTCCAATTTTGAGGCATTATTCATTTTAATTTTGTTTTTTACTTTCTTATCTTCACATCTCAAAAATATATTAGTTTCTAATTCTTCACCCAAAGTTATAGGAATAGTTGGTAGATTTTTTTTAGTTTTGTTGTCTACATTTTTTATTCTATCTTTAAGCTTTCTGTTTTCTCTATCAATACTTATACAAAATTCTCCATTTTTTTTTGTATATTCGTGACCACAATACAACATGGTATTTTTTGGTAATTTTTTAATTTTTTCCAAAGAACTAAACATTTGCTCAAATGTTCCTTCAAAAATTCTTCCGCATCCAAGAGAAAACAGAGTATCGCCTGTAAATATTATGTTAGATTTTTCTGAATAAAATGCGATATGTCCCAAAGTGTGACCAGGTATATGTATCACTTTAAAATTGGTTTCTCCTAAAGAAAACTCGTTCTCATCACTTTTTTTTATATCTGCACCAGGAATTCTTTTTTCATCATAGGAAGAACAAACAATTTTTGAATTATATTTTTTTTTTAAATCTATATTTCCACCCACATGATCATGATGATGATGAGTATTTAAAATAAAATCTAGTTTTTTATAGGTTTTCTGAATTTCTGAGTCTACAGCGTTAAATTCAGAAGGATCAATAACTCCAATCTGATTTGTTTTTTTGTCCCTAATTAAATAGCTATAATTATCTGACAGACATTTAATAATTGAAACATCTAGCATTTTAGCTCAACAAAAATACTCCAAGTTTAGAAAATAAATTTTTTATTTCAAGATTACTTTTTTTAATTTCAGAAATTGAGTTTTCATTAACTCCTATTGCTCTATCAATTCTAATATTTTTTTCTGAGCAGAAATCAAACAGATCTTTAATTGTGCACATATGAAGATTAGGAGTGTCATACCATGTATTTGGCAAATTTTTTGTAACTGGCATTTTTCCAAATAACAACAAACTTGTTCTAACTTTCCAATATCCAAAATTAGGTATTGATATAATTACTGATTTTCCAATTCTTAATAAATCTTTTAGAACTTTTTCTGGATTATAAAATGCCTGAAGTGTTTGGCTCAAAACAACAAAATCAAAAGATTGATTTGGAAATTGATGAAGTTCTGTTTCCGCATTGCCTTCTATGACTGAAAGACCTTTGTAAATACATTTTTTAACATTTTCCTCTACAAGTTCTAAACCACGAACTTCTATATTTTTTTCTTTAACTAGAAGATCCATTAAAGACCCATCTCCACAACCAACGTCTAATACTCTTACGTTTTTAGGCAATAAATCTGCGATTACTTTAAATTCTTTTTTCATTTTTAAATTTTATATGCATTGAATCTATAAATCCTTTTAAAGTTTTTAAAAACTCTGGTTCATTCACTAAAAAAGAATCATGACCTTTTTCAGTTTTAATTTCAGCAAAGGAAACATCAGCCCCTGAGGCATTGAGAGCAATAACAGTATCTTTATTTTCTTTTGTTGTGTAAAGCCAGTCAGATGAAAAAGAAATAATTAAAAATTTAGTTTTTTGATTTTTAAATGCCTCAATAAGTCCTCCTTTAAACTGTCTAGACAAATCAAAGTAATCCATAGCTCTAGTAATGTATAAGATCGAATTTGCATCGAATCTTTCAACAAATGTGTAACCTTGATGTCTCAAATAACTTTCAACTTGGAAGTCAGCATCAAAACTAAATTCATAGTCAGCTTTTTCTTGAAGCTTTCTACCAAATTTTTCTTGCATTCCTTTTTCAGATAAATAACTGATGTGACCTACCATTCTTGCAACAGCTAGACCATTTTTAGGCTGAACATTTTTTTTTATATATTTTCCTTTATCCCACACAGGATCTGCCATGATAGCCTGTCTAGCTAGTTCGTTAAGAGCAATATTTTGAGCACTATGACTCGTGCCGCAAGCAATTGGAATTGCAGAAAAAGTTCTGTTTGGAAATGTTGTACAAAACTGTAGCGATTGCATTCCGCCCATAGATCCACCTGTAGCACAAAGAAGTTTTTCTATTCCCAAATGATCTAAAAGAGTTTCCTGTGCTTTAACCATATCTCTTATAGTTATAACCGGAAAATTTAATCCATAAGGTTCATTTGTTTTTTTATCTATTTCTTTTGGTCCCCATGAACCCATGCATCCACCAATAACATTTGCACAAATTACAAAATATTTATTTGTGTCGATGGCTTTACCAGGTCCCACAGCTGTTGCCCACCAACCTTCTTTTTTTGTAATTGGATTTATCCCGCTGACAAACTGATCACCTGTAAGAGCATGAAAAACTAAAATAGCATTATCTTTGGACTCATTTAATTTTCCATAAGTTTCATATGCTAAAGGAAAATCTTTAACAGTTTGCTTACAGTCTAGCAAAAGAGATTTTGATACGTTTAATTTTTTAATATTTTCTAATTTATTACTCATAAAAAAAAAGCCCAGCTAGACTGGGCAAAAACCCTGTTTAGCTGCATTTACTAAGCGCTCGCAATTTCGGTTAAATCAGCGCTAGGCAGATGTATACTAAATCGCCATAAACATGTCAATTTATTCAAATAAATCTATTTCCATTATACAAATTGATTAGCTTTTAATATAAGAAATCTAAAATATTATGAAATTACCAAAGCCCAGAAAGATTATTGCAGAAAAGTATGTTGCTGGACTAAGTCTATTTAAAAGCAGAAGAAGCCCAATAAAGTTATCCGCCAATGAATCTGCTCTAGGACCAAGTCCTAAAGCAATAAAATCTTATAATTCTATCGGAAAAGGTTTTTTAAGATATCCAGATTCAGACGGTACTTTTTTTAGAAAAGTTTTAGGTAAAAAATTTCGTTTAGATAGCAATAGAATTATTCTTGGTTCAGGCTCAGACCAAATATTCGAATTAGCTTGTAAGCTTTTTTTAAACAAGGGGGACGAAGTTGTTGTCTCAGAACATAGTTTCATAATTTATAGAATTTATAGCAAAATGTGCGGTGCAATCATAAGATATGCTAAAGAAGAAAATTTTAAACCATCGGTTCAATCAATATTAGATTGCGTTAATAGAAAAACAAAAATTGTTTTTTTGGCTAATCCAAATAACCCAACAGGAACATATTTGGATCGATATGAAATATCAGAATTAAGAAAAAAATTAAGAAGTGATATTTTGTTGGTAATTGACGATGCATACTATGAATTTATAGATGACCCTGATTTTGCCTCAGGAATTCAATTATTTTCTAAATCAAAAAATGTTTTGGTAACAAGAACGTTTTCAAAAATATATGGATTAGCTGGATTAAGAATAGGATGGGGTTACTCTTCAAAAGCAATAATTAAAAAATTGTATGAAATTAAACCTCCGTTTAATGTTAGCAGGCCAGCTTTGTTTGCTGCTACACAAGCGGTACAAGATACTAATTGGCTTAAGAAAGCCATCAAACATAACAATTTTTGGTCCGAAAAAATATTTGATGTGATAGATGAAATTGGAATCGCTACAAACAAGACAAAAGTTAATTTTTTTCTATTAAATTTTGATTTTGTTGACAAATCATCATCTCAGGTATTTAACAAGTTGGCAAACGAAGGAATTTTATTAAGACAAATGGATGTTTATGGTATTAAAAATTCTTTAAGGGTAACAATAGGAAACAAAAAGGAAAATGAAAAACTTATTTCAAAATTAAGGAAAATTTTTAATGTTTGAACAAGTATCAATTATTGGTTGTGGTTTAATAGGCTCTTCAATCTTCAGAGCTTTGAAGAAAAACGGTTCAGTTAAAAAAGTAATAACTTTTGATAACGATAAATCTGTTAGCGAAATTATAAAGAAAGAAAATCTTTCAGATAAAATAGTTTCTACCCCAGAAGAAGCAGTAAGAAATGCAGATTTAGTTTTAATCTCAACTCCTCAAAGCAGCTTTGAGCCAGTACTAGATTCAGTAAAAAAATATCTTAAATCCGGTTCAATTTTGACAGATACAAACTCAGTAAAAAAAGGATTAGATGTAATTATTAAAAAAATGAATTTGAAAAATATTTCTTGGATTCCTAGCCATCCTGTTGCAGGAACAGAACAGAGTGGGCCAAGAGCGGGTTTCTCAGATTTATTTAGAGATAGATGGACGATATTAACGCCAGATTCTAAAACAAAACATTCGGATGTAAAAAAGATTTCTGTTTTCTGGGAGTCAATGGGAAGTAAAGTAAAAATTATGTCTGTAGGAGAGCATGATAAAATATTATCTTTATCAAGCCATCTTCCTCATGTAATTGCCTACAACATCGTGAAAACTGCAATGAGTAATGATGAAAAAACAAAAAAAAATCTTATTAAATACAGCGCCGGTGGTTTAAGAGACTTTACAAGAATAGTTGTATCAAATCCAACAATGTGGAAAGATATATTTATTAATAACAGCGATTTAATTATTGATGGAATCAATAAGTTTAGTAAAAATTTAGAAGAATTCAAAAAAGCTATTGCAGAAAAAGATAGTAAAAAACTTTTAGAAATTTTTGAAAATTCCAAAGAATTTCGAGAAGCAATAGTAGAAGCAGGCCAGGACACAGACAAACCTAACTTTGGCAGGAAATAATCAATCTATTAAATCAATTTCTCTATAAATTTCTGTTTGAAGTTTTTCTACAAATTTTTCTTTTTCCAGACCTGGTTGAATAGGAGTAAGAAAAGATATTGTGATTTTGCCAGGGTATTTATTAAAAGTATTTTTGGGCCAAACTTTTCCCGAGTTTAATCCAACCGGTATACATGGCATTTTTAACGTTTCATAAATTTTACCAACTCCTTTTTTAAAAGGAACCCTATCTTTATATTTAACTCTTGTACCTTGAGGAAAAATTAATAGTGGTCTGTTGTTTTTTTCTATACTTTCTTTAATTCTATCAAAGAAATTTAGATTTTCTTTAGTTGTTGTATTTCTCACGATTTCTATGGCTCCAATTTTTTTTAGTCCCCAGCCAAAAAAAGGAATTCTTAATAATTCTTTTTTTAAAATAAAAACAGGACCATCAATGACAGTTTGTAAAGCAAATGTTTCAAACATAGATTGATGGGCAGAAGCAACAAAAAATTTTTCATGTTTTATTAAATTATCTAAACCTTTAAATTCTGTTCTGGTATTTAAAAAAATCTTTAATATCCAAATTACATAGTGTGATAAGAATCTTCCTAAAAACAACATGTATTTTTCTTTCAAAAAAAGAAATGGTGCAGCCGCTATGGATACTATAATTATCCCAGAGTATAAAAATATATTAAAAAATAATGATCTAAAAAATACCATCAACTAAATGATCTCAGAAATATTTTGTCTTTTTCTAATAATTTTAATTTTGCTTTTTTTTACAATTATTTCCGATACAAGAGGTCTAGTATTGTAGTTAGAGGAAAGAGTTGAGCCATACGCCCCAACATTTGTAATAGCAACTAGGTCATTCTCATTTAAAAAAGAAAAGTTTTTATATTTTAAGAAAGTATCTGTACTTTCACAAATAGGCCCAACAAATTCTGCATTTCCGTTAATCCTTTTTTTTGATTTTAAAACGGGAATAATACTATGTCTTGCATTATATAACGCTGGTCTCA
>CACIZC010000015.1 GCA_902591045.1 uncultured Pelagibacteraceae bacterium
TATACCTTTATCTTTTCTGCTTTCTTTAGTTTTGGTTATTTTAAAATTTGACAACGAAAATGAATTAATGATTTTATGGACCTCGGGTTTAAATAAATTAAATATTATAAATTTCTTTTTGAAGGTTTCTATCATTGTAACTTTAATGCAACTTCTTTTAGCATCTTTTGTTAACCCAAATGTTTTAAATTATTCAAGATCTCTAATCAAATCATCAAGTTTAGATTTTATATCAAGTATAATTAAAACAAATGAATTTAATGATACAATAGAAGGTTTGACAATATATGTCGAAGGGAAAAACGAATCTGGGGTAATGAAAAATATTTTTATTAGAGACGACTCTAATGTACTAAGCAGCATTGAAAATGATGCTGAATCTAAAAGTTTAACTATATACGCAGAAAAGGGAAAAATTATTAACGGATCAACAAATTCTTTATTATTGGAAAATGGAGTTATACATACTGAGAATAGATCTCAAGAAATTCAGCGAGTTAAATTTAAGAAAACAGAACTCTTGTTAAAAAATTTAAAAACAAAATCAATTACCTATCCTAAGATACAAGAAACACCGACTGAAGTTTTGCTAGACTGTTTTTTTAAAAAAAAATCTATTGAGTCTCAGCTTAAATGTGAAAGCGATAAAGATCTTATTGATATTCTATCAGAAATAAATCGAAGATTTGGCATGCCTTTGTACATACCTTTTCTAACTTTACTATGTTCGTTCCTTTTAGTGTCAAGAGAAGAAAGTAAAGTTAAAGGGTTTTATAAATATTTATATTTTGGCTTAGCATTTATTGCGCTTTTATCGGCAGAAATTTTAGTTAGATATTCTGGAAAATCTTTACCCTACACTTTAATTTACTATCTTTTACCTATTTTGTTTATTCCAATAGTTTATTTGGAATTGGTAAGAAGATTTTATTATGAAAATTTAAGGAAATAAATATGAAAAATTGGGTGATAAATAAATATCTTATAAGTGAATTTCTGAAAAGTTTTTTTAATGTGGCTTTAGTATTTGCTGGTCTTGGACTTTTAATGAATCTATTTGAAGAAATAAACTTTTTTGGAAAATATGAGGTGGGAATAACATTGCCTTTAAAATTATCTTTTATGATTGTTCCGAGCATATTAATCAATATGTTGCCTTTCGTACTTTTTTTATCATCTATGTGGACTCTTTTAAAACTTAAAAATAACAGAGATGTTTTATCATTAAGAACTTTTGGTTTTTCCAATGTAACATTTTTAAATTTATTTTCATTCACGGCTTTTTTTATAGGGATTATAACTTTGTTGGCTGTGAATCCAATTACTTCGGTAGCTGCTAAATACTACGAAGATATCAAAGGTAAGTATGACTTGGACAAATCACATTTAGCATCTATTACAAGTAATGGAATATGGATAAAAGAAAAAATGAATGAGGACATTCATTTTATAAAATCAATTGAATTTAACGATGATTTTTTAGATGGTGTTTCGGTTTATAAGTTTGACAAGAATAATTTTCTTTTTGAAAGAATAGAAGCAAAGAGAGCAGATATTAATAATACAGATTGGATTATGGAGGATGTACGTGTTACTAATTTTTCAAAAGATAATGTAATATCAAAACAATTTGAACAAATGACTTTTTACTCTAATTTTAACAAGGCAAAATTAAACTCTATTTATTCAAACCTTGATACAATCTCTTTCTATAAATTAATAACACAATCGAATGATCTAGTTGATAAAGGCTACAATTATAAGCTTTTGGAAGAAAAAAAACATTTCTACTTATCTCTCCCATTTTTTTTAGTTTTAATGGTTCTTTTATCCGGAATATTTACCTTAAATACAAACGATAGAAGAGAGAATGTATACTATGTGATGTTATCAATAATTACATGTGTTGTAATTTTTTATTTTAAAAACTTTTCAGCAGCACTAGGTACCACTGAAAGAATTCCTATAATTTTATCAGTTTGGTCGCCAGTGCTTATTTTATTTTTATTTTGCTCAATAGGGATAATGCAGATAAATGAAAAATAGATTTTTTATAAATATATTATTGCTAGTTTTAGTGGTTTTTTTATCAAATTCTAATGCCGATGAACTCGATATTAATGCTAGTGAAATTGTACTTACTAAAAATAATAAAAATATTCTTGCTGATGGAGGGGTAAAAATATCCGATAAAAAAGGAAATACAATTTTATCAGAAAAAGCTGAATATAATAAAATTAAAGATTTTGCTCAGACGATTGGAGAAACTGAAGTAACAACTTCGGAAGGATTTAAAGTTACTGGAAAAGATATACTCTATGATAATAAGAAAAAAATCATTTACTCAACCAATGAAACGGTAATTTCTGATAAAGACGGAAATCAAATTTTTGTCAGCATGTTTAATTATTTAACTGATAAAAATATGTTTCTGTCAAAGGGTGATATTAAAATTTTGGATAATAGAAAAAATGAATATCTATTTTCAGAAATTTATATTGATGAAAAAAAAAGGAAGATAGTTGGAAGTGATATAAAAAGCTTTTTAAATGAAGAAGGTTTTAAATCAAATTCAAAAAATGATCCAAGACTTTTTGCTAATAGTGCTACTATTTCAGAAGATGGAATGATTTTTGAAAAAGGGGTTTTTACAACTTGTCAAAACAGAGGGGAAGGCAATTGTCCTCCATGGGCCATAAAAGCAAAACAAATAAAACATGATAAAGCAAAAAAAACAATATATTACGACAATGCTGTGGTTGAAGTTTATGATTTTCCAATTTTTTATTTTCCAAAGTTTTTTCATCCTGACCCAACAGTAAAAAGACAGTCTGGATTCTTAATGCCAAAACTGCAGGATAATTCTACGGTTGGTTTTAGCACCTCTGTTCCATATTTTTGGGCTATGGCAGAAAATTTTGATATGACCATAACTCCTAAAATTTATACAAGTGAAAATATATTATTTTTAAATGAGTATAGACATGCTTTTAGAAATTCTTACTTAATTTTAGACTCGGGTTATACTAAAGGATACAAGAATACCTCTACTACTAAGCTTCCAGGATCAAGAAGTCATATTTTTGCAAAACTTATATATGATTTTGGAAAATTAAAAGATTATATAAGCAACCTAGAAATTAATCTTCAACACGTTTCGAATGATACATATTTAAAAGTTCATGATATTGATACAGAACTTGCAAAATCAGAAAATACTATTTTAACAAATGATATTAACTATGAATATCAAGATAACGACAAATTTTTAGGTATCACCGCAAGTGCCTTCGAAAATACAACTAAGAAAGACAGAAAAAAATATGAGTACATAATACCCAACATTGTGTTTGAGAAAAATATATTTAGTAATGATAAACTTGGTATAGTTGATGTTTATAGCAATGCTTTTGCAAAAAATTATAATGTAAATCAAAATACTAAAATGTTTGTGAATGATTTTACTTGGAAATCAAATATTTTTAAAAATTTTAACAATATCGAAAGTAGGTTTGAAGGACTTTTCAAAGTTGTAAATTATGAAGCGGATAATGCCGATAGATATAAAACAGACGGGTTGAATTCAGAAGTCTCAAGTGCGATTGCATACAATGCAAGAATGCCTTTGGCAAAAAGAAGTAGATCAAAAAATAAAATTAATTTTTTAACACCAAAAACTTCTTTAAGATTTGCGCCAGGTCACATGAGAAATATTCAAAATGATGATTTAAAGTTAAACTATGGAAATTTGTTCTCTATTAATAAAAACTCACAACCTGATGTTCTTGAGGATGGTATCAGCGCAACTTACGGAATAGAAATTTCCAATAATGATCTTAATGGTAATGTTCCTGGAGAAAAAAATTATTCATTATCATTTGGGCAAGTTTATAATTTTGAAGAGAATATGTCGTATCCGTCTAGAAGTTCTTTAGATCAAAAGGCATCTGACCTTGTTGGAGAAGCGTATCTTAAAGTAAGCAAGAATTTATCCTTAAAAAATACTTTTTCTCTAGACCATAATTTAAATGATATTAATTACAATAGCTTAGAAAGTAATCTTATTTTGGGAAATACTAATTTTAATATAAAATACCTCGAAGAAAATAATCACATCGGTAATAACAATTATGTTAAATCAGATATAAAGGTTGAATTAAATAATTCAACTGAATTAAGTTTTAACTTTAAAAAGAATTTGCAAACAAGCTCAACGGAGTTTTATAATTTGTCGTATAATTATATTAACGATTGTTTAAAAGCTGGGCTAGTATTTAGAAGAGAATTTTACTCTGATAGAGATGTGGAGGCATCAGATTCATTAATGTTTCAAATTTCATTGCTTCCATTTGGTGGTGTAACATCACCACTTATTGATAGATGAGAAAAAAAATTAAAATAATTTTTTTATCAATACTTATTCTATTTCTTCAAAGTCAACTCACATTAGGTCAAACAAAAAATCGTATAATAATATCTGTGGGAAATTACCCTATTACTAGTTTTGACCTTTTTCATGAAATAAAATTAATTGCAATATTGTCAAATATAAGCATAGGTCCTTCTAATAGAGAGCAGATTAAGAAATTAGCTCTTCAATCCTTAATACAAAGAAGAATTAAAACTAGTGAAGTAGAAAGATTAAAAATTGAAAACTTTAATAAAAGAGATCTAAATAGCTTAATTTTTCAAACATCTAAAAATCTTGGTCTGGACCCAGATGGATTGAAAAAATTACTAAAAAAAAATGGCATTAAATACGAAGATTTAGTTAATAGATATAAAACAGATCTAAAATGGAATTCAATGATTTTCAATATTTATAAAAATAGAATTTCTTTAAATACAGTTGAAATAGAAGATAAAATCAAATCAGAAATTGATAAACTTGAAAATAAAAATGATGAAAAACTAATAGAAACGATAAAAGAAAGAATAGTTAATAAAGAAAAGGATAAAAAATTAAAAATGTTTTCTAACTCACATTATTCTAATCTTGAAAGAACAATACAAATAAAATTTTTATGAATAATTTAATAGGAATAATAGCTGGTGATCCTGAAAGTATAAATTCAGAAATTATTGCGAAAGCTTGGAAGAAGAGAAAAAGTTTTAAAAAGTTAAATATATTAATTATTGGAAATTATGATCTGATAAAAAAACAGCTTAAAAAAATAAAAATTAATGTAGAACTACAAAAAATAGATAATTTTAATAAAGTAAGTTTTAAAAAAAAATTAAATATTTACGACATACCTTTAAAATTCAAAAAACCTTTTAGATTCTCAGCCAAAAATAAATATACTTATATTATTAATTCTTTAAACTGCGGAATAGAACTGGCTAATAAAAAAAAAATAATGGGCTTAATAAATTGTCCTATAAATAAAAAAGAAATATTTGGGGAAAAACCATTTGGAATTACCGAGTATATGGCAAAAAAAAATAAAAGATTAGGTGATGAGGTTATGCTTATTTATAACAAAAAACTTTCAGTATCACCAATAACAACGCATATTAAATTAAAAAAAGTGCCTAAAAATATATCAAGTTTAAAAATAATAAAAAAAATAATTACAATAAATAAATTTTTTAAAAAAAGATTTAAGTTTAAACCAAAATTTGGAGTACTAGGTTTAAATCCTCACAATGATGAATTTAGAAACGATTCAGAAGAGAAAAAAATCATAATTCCGGCTATTAAAAGATTAAAGAGTAAAAATATATTTTTAGATGGTCCTATTTCAACTGATACTGCTTTTTTAGATTTCAAAAAGAAAAAAATTAATGTGATTATTGGTATGTATCATGATCAAGTTTTATCACCTTTTAAAACAATTTTTAGGTTTGATGCGGTTAATATTACTTTAGGTATTCCTTTTTTACGAATATCGCCAGACCATGGGACTGGGAGAGAAATAATTGGGAAAAATATTGCTAATCCAAATAGCCTAATAGAATGTATAAAGTTTTTCAAAAATTAAAATGCCAAATTTTAAGAAGTCTTTAGGGCAAAACTTTTTAATTGACAAAAATATAATTAATAAAATTTCTAGTTTAGAAAATATTGAAGATCAAATAATTTTTGAAATAGGGCCAGGTTCTGGAAATTTAACTAGTGCATTAATTAAAAAAAAGCCTAAAAAAATTTTTTTAATAGAAAAAGATAGAAGATTCTATGAAATATTAAATAAAAAATATAAGACAAATAATAATTACAAAATATTTAATGAAGATATTCTTGGTTACAATTTAGCCAAACATAAATGTAAAAACGCCATCGTATTTGGCAATCTTCCTTATAATATTTCAACGCAAATTCTGGCAAAATTTATCAATATAGAATGGCCTCCATTTTATAAAAAAATTATTTTTATGTTTCAAAAAGAAGTTGCTAATAGAATTACTGCAAAGTCAGGTTCTAAAGAATTTAGTAGAATTACAATACTAAGCAACTATAGACTTGAAATTTTAGATAAATTTGATGTGTCAAAAAATAGTTTCTTTCCATCTCCCAAGGTTGACTCTACCGTTGTAATTTTTAAGCCTAAAAATAAAATAAATTATAAAATTTCCAATATAAAAAATTTAGAAAAAATTACACAGATTTTATTTTCAAATAAGAGAAAAATGATAAATAAATCATTTGCAAAAATTTTTAATAATTACAAAGAGGTAGCTGATAAATTTGAAATAAACCTAAAACTTAGACCTTCAGAATTGAGTTGTAGAGATTATTATAAAATAACAGAATATTATGAAAGAATTCAAGATTAAAACAAATTTAATTTTTTAAATTGTTTTTAATTATTTTTTTTATTTCTTTGAAACAATTGTCAACGTTTTCGTTTATCAATACATGGTCATAGTCCTTAGAATGCTGGACGTCCCTATCATAGGCCATAAGTCTTTTTTCGATAGACTCTTTCACATCTTGATTTCTATCAACCAGTCTCTTTTTTAACTCTTCTTTGTTAGGTGGTAGTATAAATATTTTTAAAATATTTAGTTCTTTAAATTTACTTAATTGTTCTACTCCTTGCCAATCAATATCAAATAAAATATTAAACTTTTTACTTAATAAATCATTCACAGACTTTTTTGAAGTTCCATAATAATTTCCAAAAATTTGTGCGTGTTCATAAAAAGCGTTTTCTTTCAGCATCGATTTAAACTTTTCTTCGTTAACAAAGTGATAGTCAACACCGTCGGCTTCATTTGCTCTGGGTTTCCTTGTGGTGTGAGAAACAGAAATTTTAAACGTGCTGTCTGATTGTTGAATTTTTCTTGATAGGGTGGTTTTTCCTGCTCCTGATGGAGATGACAAAGCGAGCATCAGAGGCTTTTTGCTTAAGTTGCTCATAAAAGACAGTTAAAGTTTTAATTTATTTAGACTTGCTTTCAATAAATTTTATAGCGTCTCCAACTGTTAGAATTTTTTCAGCTTCACTATCCGAAATTTCTGATCCAAATTCTTCCTCGAAAGCCATTACCAGTTCAACTGTGTCTAAACTGTCAGCACCTAAGTCGTCGATAAAACTCGCCTCGTCGGTTACTTTTCCTTCGTCAACACCAAGGTGATCTGATACAATTTTTTTAACTGTTGCACTTACATCTTTTGACATTTAATTCCTTTTTTGATTGTTCTACAAAATTGTTACTAAAATTATTTTGTTTCTTTGTCAAGACATATACATCCCGCCATTAACATGTATGGTTTCTCCTGTGACATAGGAAGCCGATTCCGAAGACAAAAAAGCTACGCAATTTGATACGTCTTCTCCTGTGCCAAGTTTTCCCATGGGAATTCTTGAGGTCAAAAATAACTTAACTTTTTCTGCTATATTCATGGTCATATCTGATATTATAAATCCTGGAGAAACACAATTAACAGTTATATTCTTTTTTGCATATTCGATAGCTAAACTTTTTGACATTCCAATAATCCCTGCTTTGGAAGCTGAATAATTTGCCTGACCAAGATTTCCGGTGTGACCTACTATTGATGTAATATTTACTACTCTACCAAATTTATTTTTTAACATTCTTTTGATGCCATACTTGGATAGTAAAAAAGTGGATGTTAAATTTATATCAATTACCTTTTTCCACTCTTCATCTTTCATTCTTAAGGACAAATTGTCTACGTTAACTCCTGCATTGTTAATTAAAATATCCAACCCTCCTAATTCTGATGCAGCCGAATCAATAAATTCTTCGATTGCTAAATGTTCAGACATGTTAAACTTTTTGATTTTAACTGTTGGATAGCTTTTTTTTATTAAATCTAACTTATCAGATTTTGTTCCTGTACCAAGAACTGTACCTCCAAGGGAAACAAATTTTTTTACAAGTGCTCCTCCAATTCCTCCGGTAGCACCGGTTATCAAAATTTTTTTGTTTTTAAAATCAATCATTTAAGACTTTTGGTATCTTCAATAGAGTTGATGCTATTGACTTTCACTCCTCTTATAATTCTTTTAACCAAACCTGACAAGACCTTTCCGGGTCCAATTTCAACAAATTCATTAATACCATTTTTTTCCATATACAGAATACTCTCTCTCCATCTTACTTTTGTATAAATCTGTTCTACTAATAGGTTTTTAATCTTTTCAGGGTTTTTTTCAGGTTCTGCTGTTACATTGCTAATAACGTTAATCACCGGATCAGTAAAATTTATTGGTTTTATTTTGTCTTTCATTTTTTCTGCTGCGCTTTTCATTAATGAACAATGAAATGGTGCACTAACTGGAAGCATAATATTTTTTTTTTTACTTTTGTTTAAAATTTCTTTTAAATGATTTATCACTTCTGTATCTCCACTTACAATAACTTGTCCATTAGCATTGTCATTGGCTATCTCACATACTCCAGCAATTTTAATCTCTGAAATGTATTTTTTAATTTCATCTATTTCAGTCCCAAGAATTGCTAACATTGATCCCTTCCCTACAGGAACGGCTGCCTGCATTGCTTTTCCCCTCTCTCGAAGTAAATATAAAGCATCTTGAAATTTTAAAGAATCGGAACAAACTAAAGCACTGTATTCGCCTAAAGAATGCCCTGCAAAATATTTGCATTCTTTAAAATCAAAATTTAAATCTTTTTTAAGAACACTATATATGGCATAACTTACTGTTAAAATTGCTGGCTGAGTATTCTCTGTTAGTTTTAATTCACTGTCAGGTCCATTTAAAATAATTTTGGATATTTTGAATTTTAACCTTTCGTCTGCTTCTTCAAAAATTTTTTTTGCCGTTTCAAATTTGCTATAAAAATCTAATCCCATTCCTACTATTTGAGAACCCTGACCTGGAAATAAGAAAGCTTTCATTTTTATTAATCTAATAAAAAATCATTATAATTACTATTGAATAAACAAAATTTAAATAGTATAAGACCCACTTAAAAAATATTGATTTAATTGTTAAAATGGCTTTTTACGAACATACTTTTGTTGGAAAACAAGACCTAACTAGTAAACAAATAGAGGGTCTAGTGTCTAAATATACAGAGATTATTAAAAAATCAGGAAAAATATTAAAGACAGAAAATTGGGGATTGTTAAATCTTGCCACTAAAATAAAAAAAAATAGTAAAGGAATTTTTGTTCACTTCAAATTTGAAGGAAAAGATGAAGTTGTAAAAGACCTTGAAAAAAAACTAATAATAGAAAACGATGTTATAAGATTTCTTACTGTTAAGTATAATAAGTTAGACTTGGATAAAGAGTATTTTAAAAGTGATAAATAATTTTTATGAAACGAGATAAAAGAAAAAAAGGTAAAAAATCAAATTATAAAAATAAACTTAGTTTATTTCAAAAGCCAGATATAAAATTTAGTAGAAACTGTCCTTTGTCTATAAAAAATGCCCCAATAATTGATTATAAAAATATTAAATTATTAAAGAAATACATATCTGATACAGGCAAGATTTTGCCCTCAAGAATAACTTCTGTATCTCAGAATAAGCAAAGAAAATTATCATTGGAAATAAAAAAAGCAAAAATTTTAGGTTTAGTCTAATGGAAGTAATATTATTAGAGAAAATAAGAAATTTAGGTGACACTGGGCAAGTAGTGAATGTAAGAGATGGTTACGGTAGAAATTTTTTATTAAAACAAGGAAAAGCTCTAAGAGCAGATAAGAAAAATATAGAATTTGTTAAAAGAAAAAAAGATGAAATAAACAAGAAAAATTTAGAACAAAAGAAAGCCGCTAAAAAAATTCAAGAAAAAATCAAATCTAAAAAACTGGTTTTTAAGAAAGAAACAAAAGAAAATGGAGATCTTTTTGCTTCGGTAAAACCTAAAGAAATTTCAAAATATTTTACAGAAAATTTTAAAGAAACTATACATCCTTCACAAATTGACCTTAAACAAGAAATTAATA
>CACIZC010000016.1 GCA_902591045.1 uncultured Pelagibacteraceae bacterium
AAACCTAAAGCAAAAGCAGATTGTGTTTTTGGACTATCAAACTCTTGGTCTCCAATTAAAATCATAACTATTTGTGTGGTAATCGTTGTGGTCGACTCTAAAGGATTGATTGTAAGTCTTGCTGCTAGTCCAGCTGCCATAACTACGATCATTGTCTCGCCAATTGCTCTTGATACAGCGAGTAAAACCGAACCTACAATTCCTGGTAACGCGGCAGGTATAACTACTTTTTTTATTGTCTCTGACTTAGTTGCACCAACTGCGTAAGAGCCATCTCTCAAAGATTGAGGTACTGCATTTATTACATCATCTGATAAAGAGGAAACGTACGGAATTATCATTACACCCATTACTAAACCAGCCGCTAAAGCACTTTCAGAAGATACTTCGAGACCAAACCTTTCGCCGAATTCCCTGAAGAAAGGACCAACGGTTAATGCAGCAAAGAATCCGTAAACTACGGTAGGTATTCCAGCTAATATTTCTATGATTGGTTTAGAATATTTTCTAACTTTTTTACTTGCATATTCTGCTAAATATATTCCTGAAAAAAGACCTATCGGAACAGCAACTATCATTGCAATAAAAGCTATAAATGCTGTACCAGCAAATAAGGGTACTGATCCAAAGGCATCTTTAAGTTCATTATATTCTTCTGGAGTAATAGTAGAGGCATCCCTAACAAACGCTCTTTGTGGGCTCCATGAAGTTCCAAACAAAAAGTCGAATATATTAATTGTGGTAAAAAATTTAATACTCTCAAATAAAAGTGAAAAAATAATACCAATTGTCGTAAGTATTGCGACTAAAGAACATGTAAAAAGGACTGCTTTAAAAATTTTTTCAACATCTTCTCTAGCTTTATTATTATTTATTAATTTCTTATAAGAATAAAGGGTAGTAACTATCACAATACTAATGAGGATCACTATTTTCGAGCCCTCAGCGATAGATAAAAAAGATTTATAATTTTCGGCTCCTCGTCTAATTTCCTCTGTAAGAGTTCCAGTAAAATTACCTAAGTAAAGCGCCTTTATTTGCTGATAAATTAGATTTAATTCGTCAGAATTAAATTCTTTTAAATTACTTGAGGTAATATTGTTAATTATAAAAGCCTTAATTATTGTGGGTTCAAATACTGTCCAAAATGCTAAAATTAATACAGCTGGAATTGCACACCATAGGGCTAAATAATAGCCATAGTAATCAGGCAAAGCATTCATTCTAATTTTGTTTGCTGCTGTAATATTTATGATCTTTTTTCTACCGAAAAAAAAACAGGAAGTACTAAATAAAACTATAAGTAAAAGAATTGCTAAATTCATCGCAGAAAGACGGTATTACAAAACTGTTACAATTTTATTACAAAACAAAACTTTGAATTGAATTTATGAGTAAATAAAAAAGGCCAGGGAAAACCTGGCCTTTTTTGAGGGAACAATTACTTAATTTTAATTGTTGTAAGATCCGTTGCAGCGGTTCTTACTGTTTTGTATTTGTCTGAAGCCAAAGGTACTAGACCAATATCTGTTAAATATCCTCTAGATCCCATTGATTTTTTAGAAGTAAATTCCTTCATAAATTCTTGTATGCCCGGAACAACTCCAATATGTGCTTTTTTCACATAGAAAAACAATGGTCTAGCTATTGGGTAAGAGTAATCCTGTATACCTTCTAAGCTTGGTTGAACTCCATTGATACCTGCAGCTTTAATTTTGTCTTTGTTAGCTACTAAATAGCTGTAACCAAAAAAACCAAAAGCTGACGGGTTTGCAGCAAGTTTTTGTACAATAAGTGTATCGTTTTCACCTGCTTCAACTGCGTAACCATCTTCTCTCATTTTAGCGCATTCTTTTTTAGCTTTTTTTCCATCAGCTTCGTAAAGAGATTTTGCTGTTTTTGTACATCCTTTAACCATGACTAATGAATTCCAAGCATCTCTAGTTCCAGATGTTGGCGGTGCTATTAAGATTTCAATTTTTTCAGATGGTAGACCTTTGTCAATGTCGCTCCATTTTTTGTATGGATTTTCAACTAATTTACCGTCTATATCTACTTTAGCAGCTAAAGCTCTCCAAAGTTGCTCTTTTGTAAAATTAGCATCTTTTGCTTTGACTGAATGAGAGAAAGTTATCCCGTCATTTCCTACAACTATTTCGACGATATCTTTAACTCCATTTTTTTCACACAATGCTTTTTCTTTTGATTTAATAGCTCTTGAAGCATTTGTGATATCTGGATGTCCAGTTCCTACACCAGCGCAGAATAATTTCATTCCACCACCAGTTCCAGTACTTTCAATAACTGGAGTTTTAAATTTACCACCCTTTCCGAATTTCTCAGCAACAACTGTTGCGTACGGATAAACTGTAGATGAACCTACAATTTTGATTTGATCTCTTGCTTGAGCTGTCGATGCAAAAATCATAGCAGCAAAAGCTAAAAGAATTATTTTTATTTTTTTCATATTTTTTCCTTTTTTATTATTCACATGGCCAATCTATTAAAAAAGGATTTAAAAATTGTTTCAGGAATATGAAAGTTTTGTTACAAGGCTCACTTTTTAGTTGTGTTAGTATTTAAATTGCGGGAAATTTAAGGATAAATTCGGTACCAACACCCTCTTCGCTTTTAATATCCATATCAGCTCTGTGTTGGTTTATAATGTGTTTTACAATTGCTAGGCCGAGTCCAGTACCACCTACATCTTTACTTTTAGAGGGATTTACCCTGAAAAATCTTTCAGTGACTCTGTGTATATATTCTTTTGGAATACCAATTCCCTGATCTTTGATTGAAACGATTACGAACTCTTCATTGTTTTCAACATTAATAAATATTTTTTTACCTTTTTTGCTATATTTTGCAGCATTATCGATCAAATTAGAAAACACTTCTGTTAATCTATCTTGGTCTCCTAAAATCTCATATTCATTATCTGGGGCTTTTAATTCAGCCTGTATTTCATTTTTTTTGAGTATCTCGTTATTCATTTCAATAACTGAAGATATAATTTTTTTAATATCTACATTTTTTTCAGGTCTAATATGCTCTTGTAATTCTATTTTAGATAAAGAGAGTAGATCTCTAACAATATTCTCCATTCTAACCGTCTGTTGAAAAAGTATAGGTAAAAATTTCTTTTGGCTTTCAAAATCATTTGATGCATGTCCTTTATTTATCGTTTCTAGGCCTAATTTTATGCTTTGAAGAGGTGTTCTTAATTCATGAGATACGTTTGCAACAAAGTCAGATCTTAGCCTTTGCGTCTTAATAATTTCTGTTAAATCTTTTAGAAAAATTACTACTGAGTTTTGATTATTTAAAATTATGTAGGAAGAAAAGAACTGAAAAGTTGGATTATTAAGTTCAATATCAATTTTTTTATTTTTTTTTGTTGATAAGACAACATCAATATTTTGCAAAATTTCAGGAACCCTTAAAACTGTAGCTATATGTTTGCCTTGAAGTTTTTTTCCAAATTTTTTTGTAGCTGCTGTGTTTAAAAATTTTATATTTTTAAATTTATCAATCTCAAATAAAACATCATCTATTTGATTAAAAGTATTGCTCGATAATCCTTTTTCATTACCATTTAATTCTTCTTTTTCCAAAATTTCTTCTTCTTCTTCAATTTCATCTGATTTTAGTTTGTCTTTTTGTCTATTTATTTCTGATTTTGCGGCTATACCTGCTCCGATGCTTTTAAAAGATACTAATATGACAAATATAGCAAGACCTGCGCCTATTAATATAAAGAGTAAATCCATTAATTAATTATAGTTGCTAATTTAAACTTTGGCAAATTCTCCACCTGACCGATAACGCCACAACCATTTTTCCATTTCTTTTTCAATATCCGTCGGTTTGATATTTAAGTCTTTTAAAGTTAAGTGATCACCAGATACCACATTATCTTTTTCAGAAAGTATTAGACATTGATCTTTTGTTATAATTGGATCAATAGGTAAAATACCCAAAAGCGAACTTTGAATTTTTGCTAAAGTCATCGGCACATCAGCAACTATTCTTTTTTTTCCAATTGTGCTTAAAATTAGTTTTATCATATCCCCAAAACTAATTACCCTGCCGCCACCAAGTTCATAAATTTTTCCTTCATTATTTTTTGTCTCTATAGCTTTTAAAATTGCTCTTGCTACATCATTTACGAAAATAGGCTCAAATAAATAATTTACATTCACCACGGGAATTATTGGAGAAAGACTTAATTTAGCAAATAAATTCGTAAAGTTATCTTCTGTACCTATTACTACACTAGGTCTAATTACGACCGTTTTATCAAAATTATTTAAAGCTTTTTCTTCGCCTAAAAATTTAGATTGCTGGTATTTTGATTTTGAGTCTCTGCTAGAGCCCAGGGCTGAGACGTGAATAAATTTTTTTACGTTTGATTGTGAACAAAGTTTTGCAATACTCTCGGGGATGTCTGCGTGAACGGTATCAAATTTTTGTTTTCTATTTTCAAATAATATTCCGCAAAGATTTATAACAACATCTGAGTTTTCTATTGCATTTTTTATTTCATCAAAACTATTTTGACCAAATTTGATTATTTCTATTGCTCCTGGAGGTGCCTGTGTCTTCAAATATACTTTGGCAAAGGGATTTCGAGTTGGAATAATGCATCTAAAGTTCTTATTGGTCAAATTTCTGACAAGATACCGGCCTATAAATCCACCACCGCCCAGAATTGTTGCTATCGGGTAATTATTCATGGTATTTAAGATAGGTATGGCAAAAATACATAAATTTCAAGGAGACATAACAAAAGAAGTAGCTAATTCACTTAAAGATTCTATTGCAATTGATACTGAAGCCACAGGATTGCAAATTCCGGAAAGGGATAAGCTAAGTTTGATACAAATATGTGATCAAAATGGCATTGTTTATATAATCCAACCAGATCGTAAAACTTATAAAGCCCCAAACCTTGTTCAGGTTTTAGAAAATGAAAAAATTTTAAAAATTGGTCACTTTTTGAGATTTGACAAAAGTGCTTTGGAATTTTTTTTGAAGTGTAAAGTTAAAAATATTTTTGACACTAAAATTGCAAGCAAAGTTGTTAGGACATACACTGACCAACACGGTCTCAAAAATTTAGTTTACGAATTTTGTAATAAAAATTTAGATAAAAGAATCAGCAGTAGTGACTGGAATAAAGACATAAATGATTTGAGCGATAAACAATTAGAATATGCAGCAAATGATGTTGTTTTTTTACACAAAATAAAAGCTGAGCTAGAAAAAATGTTAAAAAGAGAAGATAGAATGGATCTATATAAAAACTGTATTAACTTTTTAGATACTAGAATCAAACTAGATCAGTCTGGCTTTAAATTTGATATATTTGAACATTAATGGCTAAACCAAATTATATAAAAATTGCAAAGAAAGTTGTCAAAACTGAGATATCTGAGTTAAAAAAAATAAATAAGCTTTTTGATAATTCGTTTGTTAAAGCTGTAGAACTCATAGCTAATTGTAAAGGGAAAATAATTTGTGCTGGAGTTGGTAAGAGTGGATTAATTGGAAGAAAAATTTCTGCAACATTATCATCTGTTGGTGTCTCGTCATTTTTTTTAAACCCGGGTGAAGCTAGTCATGGTGATCTGGGGCAGATTGATAAAAAAGATATTTTACTTGTTTTTTCATATTCAGGTAATACTGCTGAAATTTTAAATATGCTTAAGTACTGTAATAGATTTAATATAAAGATTATTGGTGTAGCCTCAAAAGTTGATAGCATCCTTCTTAAAGCAAGCGATATAAAAATTTTACTTCCAAAAGTAAAAGAAGCTGATCTCACAGGAATGGTTCCGACTAGCTCAACTAGTTTGACCTTGCTTTTTGGAGATTGCTTAGCTGTTGCCTTGATGAGTAAAATTAAATTTTCAAAAGAAAGATTTAAAGTTTATCATCCAGGAGGAAATATTGGACAAACTTTATTACTTGTAAAAGATATAATGCTTGTTGGTAAAAAAATGCCTTTAATAAATATAAATACCAATATTGTTAATGCTATAAAAATAATTACAAAAAAAGATCTTGGTGTTGGAATAGTTACTAGAAATAAAATGGTAGTTGGCGTTGTAAGTGATGGAGATATTAGAAGAGGATCAAAAAAATATTCAAAAAAAAATAAAGTTAGTTTGTTGATGAGCAAAAAACCTTTCTATGTAAGTGAAAATACACCAGCATCAAAAGCACTTTCTATTATGAGTGAAAAAAAAATTACAAGTCTTATTGTATCTTCTGATATGGATTATAAAAAAAACAAAATTTCTTTTAAACCTAAGGGTCTACTTCATATACACTCACTATTAAAACATGGCATTAAATAAAAAAAAATTTAATAAAAGAAAAGTAGTTCAGTTAAGCTTGTTCTTGACGGGTTTTTTAATAATTTTTTTAACTTATTTTATTAGTTTTGAAAAAAAAGATGAGTCCATTTCTAAACTAGAAATGGAAAGTGAAATCATTAAAAAAGATGATGCAATAGGTGATGATGAAACTATGGTCAATACTTTTGAGGACGTACAATATAAAGGATTAGATGCTAATGGAAATAGATTTGTAATAGACGCAGATTTTGCAAATTTTGAAGCTGAAACGCCCGAAATTGTTAAAATGGAAAAAATAATATGTACATTTTACTTTAAAGACGGAACTAATTTAAAAATAGTCAGTAATTATGGTATCTATAATAACATTACTAACGATATGGAATTTTCAGATCAAGTAAAAATGAATTATTTAGAAAACGTTTTACATTCAGAAAAAGCTAATTTTTTTAATAAAAAAAATCAAATTATGATTCAGGGAAATGTTAAAACAGCAAGCCCAGACGGAAATTTGACTGCAGATAAACTTGATTTTAATTTAATTGATAAAAAGCTAAAAATTTCAATGTACAATGATGAAAAAGTAAATATAAAGGTTAATTTTTAAATGAAAAAAAGTTTTCGTATAATTAAATTCAAAAAAAATAAACCGAGTCTTCAAGTAAAAAATATTAGTAAATCTTTTGAGGGAAGACCGGTATTAAAAAAAATTAGTATTGACCTTTTTCCAGGAGAGATAGTTGGTTTGGTTGGTCCAAATGGATCGGGAAAGTCAACGCTATACGGGACAATTATTGGTCAATACAAAGTGGATTCTGGTAGTATTTTTTTAAATCAAAAAGATATAACTGAAAAGCCTATACATGAAAGAGCAAGATTAGGAATTGCCTATCTTAGTCAATACAGAAGTGTTTTTAATATGAGTGTTTTTTGATAATCTTCTTGGGATATGCCAAATAGGAATTAAAGGATCGGACAGACAACGTTCAATGGTTGATAAGCTTATGACTGAATTTAATCTACAACACCTTAGAAATATAAATGCAAATTTATTATCTGGTGGAGAAGTTCGAAGACTCCAGATTGCCAGAACTTTAATAAACAATCCAAAAGTTATTTTGTTAGATGAGCCAATGGCTGCTCTAGATCCTATAGTCGTTCAAGAAATTCAAAAATTTATTTTGAAATTACAATCATATGGATGTGGTGTCATGATCACAGACCACCAAGTCCAAAATCTTTTTGAGGTTGTGGATAGAGCCTACGTTATT
>CACIZC010000017.1 GCA_902591045.1 uncultured Pelagibacteraceae bacterium
AACATAGTTTTCAAAAGTATTTTCTGGATCATATATGAATGCCATTCCTCCGGTCATACCAGCAGCAAAATTATCTCCCACTCTTCCAAGTATGACTATTTCACCACCTGTCATATATTCGCAACCATTAGCGTCACATCCTTCAACTACAGAAATACCACCGGAATTTCTCACAGCAAATCTTTCTCCCGCTTTTCCAGCAGCAAAAAGTTTACCAGAAGTAGCTCCGTATAATACAGTGTTTCCAATAATAGTATTTTCTTTTGTATTGAGTTTATTATCTTTGGGCGGACTAACTATAATAGTCCCTCCAGATAAACCTTTTGCCACATAATCGTTTGCATCACCAGATAGTTTAATCTTAATGCTTTTAGATAGAAAAGCTCCCAGCGATTGTCCTGCTGAGCCAATAAGGTTAAGATTTAAAATATTGTTTGGCAAGTCATCTCCTAAATTTTTAAATATATAATGAGATAATTTGGTGCCTATTGCTCTATCAGTATTTTTAACTTCAATATTATAAAAAATTTTTTCTTTTTTTCCCAATTTATCTTTGATCTCCTCCCATGTTTTTTGATCTACATTATTGTCTGGTACTGGATTAATAAGATTGCTTTCAGAATATCTTTTGTGATTTCCTGGGTTTGCTTGTACTAATAATGGATTTAGATCTAAATCATCAAGATTTGGAGAGCCTCTACTTACTTGGTGAAGAAGATCTGTTCTACCAATTACTTCTTTTAGAGATTTAAATCCGAGTGAAGCTAAAATTTCTCTAACCTCCATTGCAACAAAGCTAAAGAAATTTACTACTTTTTCTGGTGTACCAGTAAATTTATCTCTTAATTTTTTATCTTGTGTACAAACTCCAACTGGACATGTGTTAGAGTGACATTGTCTTACCATTATACATCCCATTGCTATTAAAGATGATGTTCCCATACCAAATTCTTCTGCTCCCATCATGGCAGCTATGACAACATCTCTGCCCGTTTTTATTCCTCCGTCTGCTCTTAAGGTAACTTTGTGTCTGAGTTGATTTAATGTTAAAATTTGATTAACTTCAGTAAGACCCATTTCCCATGGAATACCAGCATATTTAACGCTCGTTTGTGGACTTGCTCCAGTACCCCCTGAATGACCAGAAATTAAAATTACATCTGCTTTTGCTTTTGCAACTCCGGCAGCTATTGTTCCAATGCCAGTTGCAGCAACTAACTTAACTCCAATTCTTGCTTTTGGATTAACTTGTTTTAAGTCATAAATTAATTGAGCTAAATCTTCTATTGAATAAATATCATGATGAGGCGGGGGAGAGATTAAAGTTACTCCAGGTGTTGAGTATCTTAGTTTAGCAATCTCCTTTGTAACTTTAAAACCTGGTAGCTGCCCTCCTTCACCAGGCTTGGCTCCTTGGGCAATCTTAATTTCAATTTCATTACAATTGTTTAAGTATTTTACGGTAACCCCAAATCTAGCTGAGGCTACCTGCTTCACCTTAGAATTGGCTGAATCTCCATTATCTAGTGTCTTAGATCTTCTTTCATCTTCTCCGCCTTCTCCGCTACATGAAGAACCTTTAATTCTATTCATGCCAATTGCTAATGTTTCATGGGCCTCGGCTGACAATGCCCCATGGGACATACTTCCGCTTCCAAATCTTGGTGTGATTTTATCAATTTGTTCGACTTGATTAATATCTATTGGGCTTTTTATTTTCCTAAACTCAAGAAGATCTCTAAGGTTAGTGGGGCTTAAATTATTCATGGCTTCAGAGTATTTTTTAAATATTTCGTAAGATTTTTTTCCAACTGAATTCTGTAAAAGATGGATTAAATTTCCTTGAAATTGATGTTCTTCGCCAGATTTTCTATATTTATAAAGTCCACCAATCGGCAGTATAACTACATTTTTTTGATAACCTTTAAAATGAAGTTCTTTAATTTTTTTCTCTATTCCATAAATCCCTATACCAGATATTCTGGATATCATTCCTGGAAAATAATCAGCAACTAAGCCTCTGCTTAATCCGACTGCCTCAAAATTACATCCTCCTCTATATGAGCTTATTACTGAAATTCCCATTTTAGACATTATTTTTAATAATCCTGCGTTCACAGATTTTTTAAATCTTTCAACGCAACTCTCAAAATCAAGTTTTCCAAACAGTTGTTTTTCATATCTTTGATGGATACTATCTATTGCTAGATAAGGATTAATTGTTGTTGCACCTACACCAATCAATACTGCAAATGAATGTGTGTCCATCGCTTCTGATGTTTCAACATTGATGGATGCATATCCTCTTATGCAATGCTTAACCAAATTTGAGTTTACAGCGCCAACAGCTAAAATCATGGGAACATTGGCTCTATGTTCAGAAATATTTTTGTCGGAAAGAATTAAATGGTTTGCCCCTTCTCTAACAGCAATTTCTGACTCTTCTTTGATTTGCTCTAGTCTATTTTTTAAATTTTCTTTTATGTCAAAAGTACAATCTATAACTCTTACTTTTTCAGAAAACATATTTTTAAATTTCTTAAGCTGGGAATTGGTTAAAATTGGACTGTCTAAAACAAAAATATTTTCTTTTGTTAAATTTTCAAAACCTAAAATATTTCCTAAATTTCCAAATCGAGTTTTTAAACTCATTACTTTACTTTCTCTCAAAGAGTCAATTGGAGGGTTTGTAACTTGGCTAAAGTTCTGTCTAAAGTAATGTGATATAGGTCTATAGCGACTAGACAATACAGCTACCGGCGTATCATCACCCATTGATCCGGTTGCTTCTTTTGCTTCCTCAACCATCGGATGGAGTATTAACTCAAGGTCTTCGATACTGTAGCCTGATAGATATTGTCTTCTTCTTAGATCTTCATGTTCAAAATTAAAAAATTCTTTTTCGGTTTGCAGTTTTTTATCCAAATGAAAAATTTGTTTGTGAAATTTTTTATAATCTTTCGAAAGATAGTCCTTGATGTCCTTGTCTTTATAAATTTTTCCCTTTTTTAGATTTACTGCAATTAGCTGTCCTGGGCCAAGCCTTCCTTTTGATACAATTTTTTTTTCAGGAATTTGAACCATTCCTGTTTCAGAACCGGCACAAAAAATTTTATCAGAGGTAATGGAATACCTTAATGGACGTAATCCATTTCTGTCTGTTGCAGCTATTACCCATTTGCTATCTGTAGCACAGATTGCTGCTGGTCCATCCCAAGGTTCGATTGTGCTGTTTAAAACATCAAAGAGTTGTTGATGAGCTTTTGGTAATATTTTATCTCTCTTTGACCAAGCATCTGGCATCATCATTAACTTTATTAAAGGTACGGACTTTCCTGAGTGCATTAATAGTTCAAAAACATTGTCTAGAGCAGCAGAGTCTGAGTTGCCAGGAGTAATAACGGGTTTTAAATCTTCAATGTTTTCGAAAAGTTTGCTGGACATATCTTGTTCATGAATTTTCATCCAATTTATATTGCCTTTAAGAGTATTAATTTCTCCATTGTGTGCTAGGCATCTAAATGGTTGGGCAAGTTTCCAGCTTGGAAAAGTGTTTGTGGAAAATCTTTGGTGAAAAATAGCATATCTAGATACGAATCTCTGATCTTTCAAATCCAAGTAAAAGTCTGATAAAGCCTCGGCCAAAAACATTCCTTTATAAATAATGGAACGTGAGCTAAGTGAACAAATATAAAAATCATCAATTTGTTCATTTTTAGTAATTTTTAATATTTTTTTTCTTGAAACAAAAAGTAAACGCTCCAGATCATTTCTCTCTATTGATTTATTTTTTTTAAAAATTACCTGAGTAATTTCTGGTCTATTTGAATCTGCAGTGGTTCCAAGAACGTTTGGATTTACCGGAACTTGTCTCCAACCATAAATGTAAAAATCATTTTCTAACAAAACTTGTTCGACTATTGTTTTTGACTTCTCTTGCATAGAATACTCAGTTTTAGGTAAAAAAATCATACCAACGCAGATTTCTTCTTCGCCCTTGTGTTCGTGACCTGTATCCTTGATTTTTTCTAAAAAGAAATTTTTTGGAATTTCAACACATATACCAGCTCCATCTCCTGATTTACCGTCTGCATCAACAGCGCCTCGATGCCAAACAGCTTTTAAAGACTCAATACCATATTCTACAACCTGTCTTCTTTTTTTACCGTCTAACGAAGCTATTAATCCAACTCCGCATGCATCGTGCTCTAAAGATGGATAATAAGAATGATTTGCTTTCAAAAGTTTTTTATTTTTTAAATATAGATTCATGCTGCTTGTTCTTTTTTTTTATGACTATTGTTTAGATATTTTTCTATTTGGACGGCAGCATCTCTTCCGTCTCTAACTGCCCACACCACTAGAGAAGCCCCTCTAACTATGTCTCCAGCCGCAAAAACTCCTTTGATGTTGGTTTCCATAGTTTTTAAATCTATTTGAATTGTACCCCATCTTGAAACTTCTAAGTTTTCTGAATTAAAAAGCTTAGGGATATTTTCTGGATCAAAACCAAGGGCATTTATTACCATATCTGCTTCGAGCTTGTATTCTGAATTCTCAATTATAATTGGTTTTTTTCTCCCTGATGTATCTGGATTTCCAAGTTTCATTTTTAAAACTTCAACGTGTTCAACTTTGTCCTTGCCTAAAAATTTTTTCGGATTAGATAACCAAAAAAATTCTACTCCTTCTTCTATAGCATTACTGACTTCTCTTGCTGATCCAGGCATATTTTCCCTGTCTCTTCTATATAAACATTTAACTGATACTGCCTTTTGTCTTACTGCTGTCCTTACACAATCCATTGCTGTATCGCCTCCACCTACTACTACAATTTTTTTATTTTCACCATTTAGTATACCGTTATCAAATAATTCAACCTTGTCACCCAATCCTTTTCTGTTTGAGGCAATTAAAAAGTCCATTGCGGGAAAAATATTTTTAAGTTTTGAGCCTTCTATGTCTATATTTCTTGCCTTATAAACACCAGTTGCAATTAAAACTGCATCATGTTTATTTTTTAAATCTTCCAAAGTAGCTTCTCTACCAACTTCAAAATTTTGTTTAAATTTAATCCCCGACTCTTTAAGTAAATTTGTTCTTCTCTCTACTACAAACTTTTCAAGTTTAAAATTTGGAATCCCATAAATCAATAATCCCCCTGGCCTGTCATATCTGTCGTAAATAGTAACTTGAAAACCGGACTTTCTTAGTTCTTCCGCACAAGCCAACCCAGCTGGGCCCGAGCCTATGATTCCAACTGATTGATCTTTTTGTTTTTTAATTTTTATTGGTTTTATCCAGCCCTTTTCCCAAGCTGTATCTGTAATATATTTCTCTACAGATCCTATGGTAACAGTACCATGGCCGGATTGCTCTATTACACAATTGCCTTCACAAAGACGATCCTGTGGACATATACGTCCACAAATTTCAGGCATATTATTTGTGCTCTGAGCAAGTTCATGAGCATCTTGCAATCTACCCTCGGCAGTTAACTTAAGCCAATCAGGTATATTGTTATGTAAAGGACAATGAACTTGGCAAAAAGGAACTCCGCATTGGGAACATCTGCTTGATTGTTCTTTTGCTTTTTTGCTAATAAACTCATCATAAATTTCTTTGAAATCCTGTTTTCTGTCAGAAACAGATCTTTTAGATGGTGTTTGCTTACCTATTTTTACAAATTTCAACATTTGATCAGACATAGTGGTAAATTAAGTTATGATGGGGAGATTTTAAAGTTAAATTAGGTCAATATTACTTACTATTTTTTACAAAAAACCTTGTATTTTAACATTTTTTTTAACATATCAGATATGCAATATTTTGGATGATCTCAATAATTGAATTAAATATAAATCATTATCGGTAATGGAAAACATTCTTCAAATATTCTTAATATCATTAATCCAGGGAGTTGCAGAATTTGTACCTGTAAGTTCGTCAGCTCATGTTAAGCTGCTTTCACAGTTATTCGATCTTGATGAAAAAGAGCTAATTATTAATGTGAGTGCGCACACTGGATCATTATTTGCGGTTATTATCTTTTTTAGAAATGAAATTCTATATTTTTCTAAAAATAAGAATTTGTTTTTTAAAGTTATTATTGCTTCTATTCCGCTTGGAATAATCGGTTTTTTAATTATTAAATCTCAAATAATAAATGACTTAAGAACTTTAGAAGTAATGGGATGGACTACTATTATTTTTGGTATTTTACTTTTTTTTTCAGACAAATTTTCTTTGGAAAGAAGCTTAGAAAAAAATTTTACTATTAAAAATGCCTTGATTATTGGTTTCTTTCAAGTATTAGCTCTTGTACCAGGCGTAAGTAGATCCGGAATTATTATAACTGGATCAAGATTTATAAAATTTAATAGAGTTGACGCTGCAAAAATATCTTTTTTATTGTCAATTCCGGCCTTGGGAGGGTGGAGCTTATACGGATTTTTTGATTTAATAAGTCGAAATAACAATTTTTTAAATATTACTGCTTTTTTAACTGTTTTTTTATCGTTTATATTTTCCTATTTAACTATAAAATATTTCTTAGTTTATTTAAAAAGATTTAATTTAAATTTCTTTGTTGGATACAGATTAATTTTAGGAGGAATTCTGCTGTTTATGGTCTA
>CACIZC010000018.1 GCA_902591045.1 uncultured Pelagibacteraceae bacterium
GCAGACCGTAATGGAAACCTTGCCAAAGATGTTATTCATGATGACTTTAAATTTTTAATGCATGCTTCAGGAAAAACGCTTAGCAAGCAAGAGGTCATTAATTGGCTTAAATCTGGAGACGTTAGTGAGAGAAATGTTAGAATTCTTTTTGAAAATAACGAAGTTGGATTTAAACACGCCATTGTAACATTTAAAGACGGTAACACGGAAGCTGTTATGAGTTATTTTAAATTTAAAGACGGAAAAGTAATTCGTCAAGAAACAGGCGCAACCAAAATACCAAAAAAATAAAATAATGTGGACAGCTCGAGTATTTACCTTATATCCAGAGATATTCCCTGGCCCTTTAAATAAAGGGTTATATGGGAAAGCATTAGAAAACAAAGCATGGAATTTAAAAGTTGTAAATATTAGAGACTCTGCCGAAGACAAGCACAAAACAGTAGATGATACCCCGTTCGGTGGTGGGAGTGGTATGCTCCTAAAATCAGACGTTTTAGGCAAATCTATAGACAGTAATATTAAAAAAGGCGAAAGAATTTTTTATCTTTCTCCAAAGGGAAAAAAATTTGATCAAAAAATTGCAAAAGAATTATCAAAAGAAAAAATAATAAATTTAGTATGCGGACATTTTGAAGGGGTTGATGAACGTATTTTGAGCACTAGAAATATAGAAGAGATTAGTATTGGAGACTATATTTTGTCTGGAGGTGAGTCAGCCTCTTTTGTAGTAATTGATGCTATTTTAAGATTGTTGCCCAACGTAATTGGAAACGATATGTCAAAAAATGACGAAAGTTTTGAGGACGGATTATTAGAATATCCACAATATACAAAACCTCAAATATGGGAAAAAAAAAGCGTTCCAGAAGTCTTATTATCTGGTGATCATGCTAAAATTAAGGACTGGCGTTTATCTCAATCAAAGGATATAACACGACGCCGAAGACCTGATTTGTGGAAAAAATATTTAAATAAAGAAAAAAAATGAAAAATATAGAAGATATAAATAGAGCAAGCGTTAAAAATATTGCTTCAAAAAAGAAAGTTCCTAAATTTTTCCCTGGAGACACTATTCGTGTAGGCGTAAGGATTGTAGAAGGAAAAAGAGAAAGAATTCAAAATTTTGAAGGGGTTTGTATTGCTAAGAAAAATAGAGATATCAATTCTTCATTTACTGTAAGAAAAATTTCTTTCGGAGAAGGCGTTGAAAGAACATTTGCACTTTACAGTCCTATTGTGAGTTCAATCAAAGTTATTAGATCTGGTAAAGTTAAAAGAGCTAAACTTTATTATTTAAGAGATAGAAAAGGAAAATCAGCAAGAATTGTAGAGAAAATAAGAAAAAATATTGGGATAGAAGTGGAAGTTAAAGATGAAGTAACAACCGATATTTCACAAGATATTTCTACTGAGAGGAAAGTAGAAGTTAAAAAAGAAGAAGCCAATCCAACTAAAAAAAATACAGAAAAAAAAGAAATCAAAAAACAAGAAAATTTAAAAAAGTAATTTCTTATGCCAAAAACTTTATACGATAAAATTTGGGATGAGCATCTTGTTTACCAACAAGATGACGGAACATCACTTATTTATGTTGATAGGCACCTTATACATGAAGTGACAAGCCCTCAAGCTTTTGAAGGTTTAAGATTAAATAAAAGAAAAGCTAGAAAGCCTAATCTAGCCCTAGCTGTTGCAGATCATAACGTTCCAACAACTGATAGATCTAAAGGAATCAGTGACCAAGAATCTAAAATACAAGTGGATACTTTAAGAAAAAACTGTAAAGAATTTGGTATTCAGCTATTTGATATGAATGATAAAAGACAAGGTATCGTACACATTATAGGACCCGAACAAGGTTTTACTCAACCTGGAAATGTTATAGTTTGCGGAGATAGTCATACAGCTACTCATGGAGCTTTCGGTGCACTTGCGTTTGGTATAGGAACTTCGGAAGTTGAACATGTTTTAGCTACACAAACACTTATACAAAAAAAATCAAAAAACTTACTTTTGAAAGTTGATGGAAAGCTCCCTATTGGAGTTACGGCAAAAGACGTTATATTAAAAATTATTGGAACCATAGGTACTGCAGGCGGAACAGGATTCGTTGCTGAATTTTCAGGAAATGTCATAAAAAGTTTAAGTATGGAAGAAAGAATGACAGTTTGTAATATGACTATAGAAGGAGGAGCAAGAGCCGGATTAGTCCAGCCTGACGAAAAAACATTCGCATATTTGAAAGATAGACCAATGTCTCCAAAAAAAGATAAATGGGAGAAAGCATTAGATTATTGGAGCAAGTTAAAATCAGATGATAATTGTAAATTTGACAAAGAAGTTGTCATTAATGGCGAAGATATTGTACCACAAGTAACTTGGGGTACTTCACCCCAAGATGTGGTTCCCGTGAATGGTTTAGTTCCTGATCCAAATAAAGAAAAAAATAAAGAGAGACAAGAATCTATGAAAAGGTCTTTAGAATATATGGGCTTAAAAGCTAATACAAAAATAACAGATATAAAAATTGATAAAGTCTTTATTGGAAGTTGTACTAATGGAAGAATACAAGATCTTAGGGAGGCAGCTAGGTTTCTGAAAGATAAAAAGATAGCACAACATGTGAATGCGATGGTTGTTCCAGGATCTGGTTTGGTAAAAAGTCAAGCTGAGGAAGAGGGTTTAGATAAGATTTTCAAAAATTCAGGTTTTGAATGGAGAGAACCTGGGTGCTCTATGTGCCTTGCAATGAATGCAGATAAGTTAAATCCAAAAGAACGATGCGCTTCAACTTCAAACAGAAATTTTGAAGGAAGACAAGGACGAGGAGGAAGAACACATTTAGTAAGTCCAGCAATGGCAGCAGCAGCAGCAATTGATGGTCATTTATCTGATGTTAGAAAATTTCAATAATTAAAATGGAAAAATTTAAAAACATAAAAAGTATTCCAGCGTATTTACCATTAATAAATATAGATACAGACAAAATTATTCCTAAACAGTTCTTAAAAACTATTAAAAGATCTGGACTTGGGAAAAGCTTATTTTATGAAATGAGATTTGATGAAAAAGGCAACCCCATTAATGGGTTTATATTAGATACTGAACCATATAAGAATTCTAAAATATTAATAACTGGAAAAAATTTTGGATGTGGTTCTTCCAGAGAACATGCCCCATGGGCTTTGATTGATTTTGGAATTAAAGTCGTAATAAGCGAAAGTTTTGCTGATATTTTTTACAACAATTGTTTTAAAAATGGAATACTTCCAATTATTGTTGACAAAAATATTATTAATGAATTAGCTGAATATTCTAATAGAAAAGAGAACATTGAAGTTAAGCTTCCAGAACAAGAGATTGTTTATGGAAATAAGTCACACAAATTTAAGCTAGATTCTTTTAAAAAAAAGTGTCTACTCGAGGGATTAGATGATATCGCATTATCTCTTGAAAGATTAAAAAATATAGAAAGCTTTGAAAGCAAGATGAATCAAAGCAAACCTTGGATTTAAATAATGGCTACAAATAAAAGAAAAATATTATTATTACCTGGCGATGGTATAGGCCCGGAAGTTGTTCGCGAAACAAAAAAAGTTATTGATTGGTTTAATAAAAAAAAATCTTTGGATTTTAAAATTGACCAAGATCTTATCGGAGGTGCGGCTATCGATAAACATGGAACTCCTATTACTGACGAAGTATTTTATAAAGCTTTAGAAAGCGATGCCGTAATCTTCGGTGCTTGTGGCGGACCAAAATATGACAAATTAGAGTTTTCAAAAAAGCCAGAAAGAGCTTTACTAAAATTAAGAAAAGAACTTAAGTTATTTGCAAATTTGAGACCTGCGATCTGTTTTAAAGAACTTGTCGATGCCTCATCTTTAAAACCAGAAATAGTCTCAGGCCTAGATATTTTGATAGTAAGGGAATTAACAGGAGGAATTTACTTTGGCGAACCTAGAGGGGTAAAACCTATTGAGAATGGGGAGCGTAGAGGAGTTAATACTCACGTTTACACCACTAAGGAAATCAAAAGAATTGCGAAAGTAGCTTTTGAATTAGCTGCAAAAAGAAAGAACAAAGTTACTTCTTGCGAAAAATCTAATGTTATGGAAGCAGGAGTTTTGTGGAGAGAAGAAGTACAACTTTTAAAAGACAAAGAATATAAAAAAATAGAGTTGAACCATATGTTAGCAGATAATTGTGCTATGCAATTACTAAGAAACCCAAAACAATTTGATGTTATTCTTGCAGACAATTTGTTTGGAGACATGCTGTCAGATGAAGCTGCTATGTTAACTGGTTCTCTTGGATTGTTGCCTTCAGCATCATTGGGCGATAAAGATAAAAACGGAAGAACTAAATCTTTGTATGAACCTGTTCATGGATCAGCGCCAGATATTGCTGGAAAAAATATCTCAAATCCAATCGCAACAATATTAAGCTTTTCAATGGCCCTTAAGTACTCTTTGGGTTTAGAAAAAGAATCTGATTTATTAAATAAAGCTGTTGAAAAAACCTTAGAGAAGGGTCTTAGAACCCCAGATATAATGTCACCAGGTAAAAAGAAGGCGTCAACTTCTGATATGGGTGATGCAATTATATCGAATTTACATTAAAATAATCTTTAAATGAATTTAGCTATAATTGGTGCCACTGGCAACGTTGGAAGAAAAACTATTGAAATTTTAGAAAAATCTAAAATTAAAATTTCAAAATTGTTTTTAGTTGCTTCCGAAAGAAGCGAAGGAAAAAAAATTAAGTTCAAGGGCAATGAAATAAAAATTCAAAGTCTTGAAAAATACGATTTTTCTAGTGCGGAAATTACTTTTTTTTCTGCTGGAAGTAAAATAGCTGAAAAATGGGTTCCTAACGCAAGCAAAAAAACAATTGTAATAGACAATTCAAAATTTTTTAGAATGGACAAAGATGTTCCCTTGGTAGTTCCTGAGGTAAATCCAGAACAATTAGCCATGTATAAAAAGAAAAATATAATTGCTAACGCTAACTGTTCAACTATTCAAATGGTTCTTGTTCTAAAGCCGCTGCATGACCATTTTAATATCAAAAGGGTTGTGGTTTCTACCTACCAGTCTGTTTCTGGTGGAGGCAAAGCTTCCATGGATGAATTAATTAGTCAGTCAAAGGATTATTTGTCAGGAAAAAAAATTGAATCTAAAAATTTTACAAAACAAATCGCCTTTAATTTAATACCTCACATAGATGAATTTGTAGATGAAGGTTACACAAAAGAAGAATGGAAAATGGAAAATGAGACTAAAAAAATTCTTGATCCAAAAATAAAAATGACAGCAACCTGCGTCAGAGTTCCTGTGATGGTATCTCATTCTGAATCAATTAATGTGGAGTTTGAAAAAAATTTCGATATTAAAAAAGTGAAAGAGATCTTAAGTTCTGCGGCAGGCTGTAAGGTTGTAGATGAAAGGAAAAATGCTGGATATACAACTCCTGTAGAGGCAGAAAATAGTTATTTGACTTTTATATCTAGAATTCGAAAAGATAATTCGAATGATAAAGCTCTAAACATGTGGGTTGTTTCTGACAATTTACTTAAAGGGGCCGCATTAAACACTGTTCAAATTGCTGAGAGATTAATAAAAGATTACTATGGAAAATAAAAATAATCCTTTATCACCTCACCTTCAGATTTATAGTTGGCATATTTCCTCTTTACTATCAATAACTCATAGAATTGTAGGAGTTTTAAATATTATTGCTATTATTTTTATATGCTTTTGGACAATATTATTATCTATTGGTGAATCAAACTATGAATTTATTCAAATTTTTTTACAGTCATTTTTTGGTAAATTTTTTATAGTATTTTTATCTTGGTCATTTAGTTTTCATATATTAAATGAAATTAGACACTTGGCTTGGGACATGGGTTATGGATTTGATCTAAAAACTTCTCAGATAACTGGAATTATAACTATATTTGGTTCGTTTATCTTTGCAATTTTAATTTACTTATTTGGAAGGAATATAATTTAGCATGCATAGCTCTACTAAAAAGTGGCTAACAATAAAAGTTGCATCTGGAATATTAATTCCTTTCATGTTTTGGTTTATAATAAATTTTGTATCAATTTTTGATAGTAATCATTCGCAATTAATAGAGTTTTTTTCGCATACAATTACAAAAGTTTTATTTTCCTTAT
>CACIZC010000019.1 GCA_902591045.1 uncultured Pelagibacteraceae bacterium
AGATGGTCTGATACTGCAAGAGATTATGGAAATGGAAATGCAGCTGGGGGTAATTATGTAGATGTGCGGCTAGAAGACTATATGGTCAGTGATATAGGATTCGATTTTTTATATGGAGGATACAGAGGTTTTGCTAGCCTATCCAATATATTTGATGAAAAATATAGTCATGCCATTCAATATTCGGCTCCAGAAAGAGCTTTAAATATTGGGTTTAAGAAATTATACTGATTTTAGGAAGAAATAATTTATGAAAAATTTAGATTTAACTATTAAAAAAGAAATTTTCCCAATAGGTTTGGTATTAATATTAATTCTATCAAGACTTATACCTCACCCTCCAAACTTTACACCTATTATAGCTGTGGCGATTATGAGCGGTTATTTATTTAAAAATATATATATATCATTTATTACATTGCTAATTTCTATGTTGATAGCTGATTTTTTTATTGGTTTTTATGAAAATATATTTTTCGTTTATTTATCTTTATTAATCTTGGTTTATATTTTTTACAAAATTAGCAAAAAAATTAATTTAAAAAATTTAGTTGTATTTAGTTTTGCTGGATCTATCCTATTTTTTATAATTACAAATTTTGGAGTATGGCTTTTAGGTAGCCCAGGTGTAGACAATCTTCCATATGATAAAAGCATTGAAGGACTAATTAAATGCTACATTTTGGCTTTGCCTTTTATTAAAAATACTTTTTTATCTACAATTATATTTGCTTATGGTGCCTTTTTAGCAGATAGTTTTTTAAATAAGGGTGCAACACAAAGAATAAAATAGTGCAATGCTTGACTTTAGTTTTTATATACATAAACTCACTCACATTGAAAAAAAATGACAGATAAAACTTGTAATCATCAAATAATTTCTAAGGGCAGTAAAGGTAAAGTAGTATTGTTTTTTCCAACTACTGGAAATTACTGTGATAACTGGATGCCCTTTCCATATCTCTACTTGGCACCTTTTATTGAAAAAGCTGGATTTGAAGTACGAATAGTAGATTCTAGAGTTGAACCTGACTGGGAAAATTTATTAACAAAAGAATTAAAAGATGCATTCGCAATGGGTGTTACAAGTATGTCTGGTCCAGATTTAAAACCAGCTATGAGAGCAAGTCAAATTGCTAGAGACATCAACAACGATATTTGTTTAATGTGGGGTGGACATCATGCGTCTGCTTTGCCAGATGAGGTGTTTGCGGAAAATTATGCAGATTATGTTTTCCTTGGACCAGCTGAATTTACTTTTCCAGTAGTTTTAGATGCGGTTTATTCTAAAAAAGAAATACCTTCAGAAATGAAAGGCGTTCTGTATAAAAAAGATGGTAAAATACTTGGTAATAGAGCTGTTAACGCTGCTGTTTTTGATTATCCTGAAACTCCAGCATATCATTTAATTGATGTAGAAAAATATAGATCAAAAAATAATGTAGTTGCTTATTTTAAGACAAGAGGTTGTCCGTTTAAATGTACATTCTGTGCAACTGGTAATTTTAATGTATCACACAAACTAAGAGAGCAGTATCACAAGGAAATTAAATATCTTCTACAAGACCTAAAATTTGGAGCATTGTGTTTTAGGGATCCGACATTTTTCCTAAAGGCAAGTACAGTTATGGATGTAGCAGAATTGTTACATTCAATTGGAAATGTAAAATGGAAAGGTCAAGCAAGAGGAACTTTTCATAGACAATATACTCCTGAGCAATTTAAATTTATGAGAAAATCAGGTTTAACCTCTGTAATGTTTGGTGTTGAAAGTGGATCACAAAGAATGCTCGACTTTATGGTGAAGAAAGTAAAAAGAGAAGACTATGTTAAAAGTGCAGAAGTGCTTAGAGACTTAGGAATAGAAATGTACGCATCTTTTATGTTTGCTTTACCAGGGGAAACTATTGAAGACTTAAAAGAAACAATAAGCTTGATGCGTGAATTAAAAAAAATTAATCCAAATATATTGCTTCAAAATTGTATTTTCTTACCTCTTCCTGCAACCAAAATGTTTAAAGATGCTATAGCATTAGGGTATAAGCCTCCAACAAATTTAGAAGGATGGTCTGAAAGAGGAATTAGTTCAAGATTTGAGGAAAGAAACGATATAACCTGGATGAAAAAATCTGTTTTAGACGAATATATTAAAATTTATAATGATGAATTTGGAGTATACAAACACGCCTACGAAAAAGAAAAAGACGGAGAATATGTTTCTCCGATGCACGATTAATTCTAGATATATTCATCATTATAATTAATTTCTATTTTAGAATGAACATTTTAATTACTGGAGGAGCTGGATATATAGGTAGTTGTTTGGCCCATTCTCTTGTTAGAAAAAAACACAGAGTAACACTAATAGATAACCTTTCAAATGGATACAAAAGTCTGATACCTCAAAATGCACATTTTTTAAAATCTGATATAGCTGATAAAAAAAAAATTAACAAATTATTATCAAGAAATAAGTTTGATATATTGATACATCTTGCAGCTTTCATAAAAGTTGATGAATCTGTAAAATCACCAAAAAAATATTTCTTCAATAATGTTAAAAAATCTAAAATATTTATTGACCTATGTTTGCAACATGGATTGAAAAATATTATATTTTCTTCTACCGCAGGTGTATACAAGCATAGTAAAAAGCCAGTAACTGAAAAAAGCAAAATTTTAACATTAAGCCCCTACGCAAAAAATAAATTGACTATTGAAAATTATTTAAAGAAAAAATCAAAAAAAAAGAAATTAAAATACATAATTTTGAGATACTTCAACGTGGCAGGAGCGATGTTAAATTTAAAATCTGGACAGGCATCTAGACAAAATACGCTTATTAAAGTTTTAAGTGAATATATTGTTAATAAAAGAAAATCTTTTTTTATTAATGGCATAAATTTTTCAACAAAAGATGGTACCGCCATAAGAGATTTTATTCATGTGGTTGATCTTTGTAAAATACATATCTTAATCATTAAAAATATTGATAGATTAAAAAACTCCATATTTAATTGCGGATACGGAAAAGGATATTCAGTATTAGAAGTATTTAATACAGCAAAAAAGAACTTTAGAAAGGAAATGAAATTTCAAGCTCATCCTAGAAGAAAAGGCGATATAGAGAGCTCAGTTGCGAACGCAAATAAAATTAAAAAAATATTAAAATTTCATCCAAAATTTAACAACATAAGCAAAATAATAAAATCTTCAGTTAATTGGGAAAAGAAATTACTTAGAAAAAAAATAAACTAATTTTATTATACTTTCCATATGGTAATACAAAATATGGATAAAAAATTAAAAAATACTACAAAATATTGAAAAAAATATGTATTTTTCTTAAATATACCTTTACTGTTCAAATATTGAACGTTAGTATCTGTGAAACTTAATTAATAGAATGTTTAAAATGTTTATTTCAAAAGAATTAAAGAAAAAAATATTAGCCTTCTTTGATAATATCTTTACCATTGAAACTAATTATTTTACAGTTGGAGGTTTTAAAAAAAAGATTTCATATTTTTTAAAATTAGGAAACGTACCTGCTCACATAGCAGATAGAATAAGATTTCAAATTTACCCCAAAGTACTGTTGTCGGCATCTTTCCCAACACATTTAGAAGTTGAGGCTGCGAGCAAATGTCAAATGAAGTGTCCTATGTGTTGGACAACTTACATGAAGGAGGATGTAAAGGGTATTATGAAAATGGATTTATACAAAAAGATAGTTGATGAAGCTGCAGCAAATAATACTTTTTCTATCAAGCTAAGTTGGAGAGGTGAACCAATGTTACATCCAAAACTTATGGAGATGATAAAATACGCAAAAGATAAAGGTATAAAACATGTAGCATTCTTAACAAATGCTGAGCTATTAACTAAAAAGAAATGTCACGAACTTCTTGAAACTGGTTGCGACTGGATAAGTATTTCTGCAGATGGTGTGGATGAGATATATAATCAAATTCGCTTTCCTGCCAAATTCGATGAAACTGTTGAAAAAGTAAAATATCTGAAAAAAATTAGAGATGAAAAAAGGTTGAAAAAACCTCTTATTAGAGTCCAGTCAATATTAACTGCTGTTGAGAATAATTCTGAAAAATTTTATAAAACTTGGGAAAAGGTAGCTGATAAAATTAATATAATTGCAGATCAGTTAAGAGACTATCAAATAGATGAAACAAAACTTGAATATAATAATTATTTTATGTGTCCCAAGCCATTTCAAAGACTTGCTATAGCTCATGATGGTAGAGTTCACCAGTGCATTTCTGATTATCATGGTAAAAATATTTTGGGTAATGTTAATTCTCAAACGGTAAAAGAAGTTTGGAATGGAGAAAAAAATAAGAAACTAAGAGATAGTTTTAAAAAACATACTTTTTTAAAAGAAAATTCAGCTTGTCGTCAGTGCGCATACACCTTCAAACAAGAAAAAGGTGAATTGAAAACGCTTGTTGATAATTTATCAATGAAGGTTAAAAGATATCCTTCTGTCCCAGATATTGTTACAGATGGTAAACTATCTGTTGAAACACCAGAACAATTAATACCTAAGAGCAAAGTAGAAGAATATAAAAAAATTCTTAAGAAAATGAATTGAAATTTATAAATTTAAGAGGTTTACCTGAATGTCCCAAAGTATGTATGAAATAATCAAACATCTATTTCCAATTTGTAGATCTATAACTGGACCTGGAATTCAAAAATCTCTTTTATATTTTGAAAAATTAGTACCCAATTTCAAAAGGATTAAATTTAAGTCTGGATCCAAAGTTTTTGATTGGAAGATTCCAAAAGAGTGGCATGTTAAAAATGGATACATTAGTGGCTTAAATAAAAAAAAATATGCTGAATTTAAAAAAAACAATTTACATTTATTAAATTTCTCAAGACCAATAAAAAAAAGGGTTTCAAGAAAAGAGTTATTTAAACATTTGTATACTTTAAAAAAACAACCAAACTCTATCCCATATGTAACAAGCTATTACAAAAAAAACTGGGGTTTTTGCATGACTGAAAATCAAAAAAAAAAGCTTCGTGAAAAATTTTATGATGTTTTAATAGATAGTAAATTTAAAAGTGGAAATCTGCACTTGAGCCATGCAGTTTTTAAAGGAAAAAGTAAAAAAGAAATTTTTTTTAGTTCTTACTTATGTCATCCATCAATGGCAAATAATGAATTGAGTGGTCCCGCAGTATTAATAAAATTAGCAGAGTATATAAAAAACAAAAAGAAACTTAATTTTACATATAGATTTGTTTTGCTCCCTGAGACTATAGGCTCAATCTGCTATATCAACAAATTTAAAGAATCCCTTAAAAAAAATATGATTTGTGGCTTCAACCTTTCTTGTGTGGGGGATGACAAAGCCTATAGCCATATAGAAAGCAGATCTGGAAATACACTTGCAGATATATCGCTCGAGGAAGCATTGAAAGGTAAAAAAAATGTTAAAAGGTATTCCTTTCTTCGAAGAGGAAGTGATGAAAGACAGTATTGTTCACCTGGTGTTGATCTGCCAGTCTGTGGTTTTTCAAGATCTAAATATGGTGAATTTCCAGAATATCATACTAGCAAAGATAATTTAAATTTTATAAGTAAAAACGGTTTAAAAAATTCCTTTGAAGTAATGAGGTCTATCATAGACACATTCGAAAAAAATTACTATTGGAACAGCTTTCCCAAAAGTAATATTTTATGTGAGCCTAACTTAGGAAAAAGAAATCTTTATCCAACAGTATCGCAGAAAAAAAATTATGGAAACTTAAATTTAAGAATGGATCTTATAGCTTATTCGGATGGAAAAAAAAATCTAATTGAAATATCTAGAATTATTAAACAACCATTAAATAAAATTTTTTCTGAACTAAAATTATTAAAAAAAAACAAGATTATTAGTATAGCAAAA
>CACIZC010000020.1 GCA_902591045.1 uncultured Pelagibacteraceae bacterium
TTGAGATGTGAATTGTACGTAATTGAAAAGTAAATAAATATTACAAAGAAAAAAGCACCCAATATCAATAATGCTTTATCCTTTTTCAAAACATCACTTTTCAAAATATCCCTTTTCAAAAAGTGGACTTTTTTGGCTAAATTAAAAAAATATTGATTAGTCATTGCTTTTTTTTCTATATAAAAAAAAATGAGACTATACAATGCCAAGTGGTATAAAAAGTACCAATTTTACTGGTTTTTTAGGCAAATATACGCCTTGATTAATTCTTAATATTCAATATAACGACATTTCGCATTAATCGGTAAAAAGTCTAAGCTTTTAGCGGATTTTGGGCTGGTTACTGTTTTGTAATTTCCATAACTTTTGGAAATTCAGCTTTTTTAAATTGTTAATAAAATAAGAAGAGAAGTGTGGACGGTTAGGTTAATAAAGAAATTTAGCGTACACACTTTAACGAAAGTAACTTTAGTTCACACTAAAGTTATTAAAGCTAGTGTGCGCCGTTATTAAACTTGAGAGTTTGATCATGGCTCAGAACGTACGCTGGCGGCACGCCTAATACATGCAAGTCGAACGCAGTAGCAATACTGAGTGGCAGACGGGTGAGTATAATGTGGGAATCTGCCTTTTGGTTTGGAATAACTCGGGGAAACTTGAGCTAATACCGGATAAGCCCTTACGGGGAAAGATTTATCGCCGAAAGATGAGCCCGCACTTGATTAGCTAGTTGGTAAGGTAAAAGCTTACCAAGGCAATGATCAATAGCTGTTCTTAGAGGAAGACCAGCCACATTGGGACTGAGACACGGCCCAGACTCCTACGGGAGGCAGCAGTAGGGAATCTTGCACAATGGAGGAAACTCTGATGCAGCGATGCCGCGTGAGTGAAGAAGGCCTTTGGGTTGTAAAACTCTTTCGTTGGGGAAGAAAATGACTGTACCCAAATAAGAAGGTCCGGCTAACTTCGTGCCAGCAGCCGCGGTAATACGAAGGGACCTAGCGTAGTTCGGAATTACTGGGCTTAAAGAGCTCGTAGGTGGTTGAAAAAGTTGATGGTGAAATCCCAAGGCTTAACCTTGGAACTGCCATCAAAACTTTTTAGCTAGAGTATGATAGAGGAAAGTGGAATTTCTAGTGTAGAGGTGAAATTCGTAGATATTAGAAAGAACACCAAAAGCGAAGGCAACTTTCTGGATCATTACTGACACTGAGGAGCGAAAGCATGGGTAGCGAAGAGGATTAGATACCCTCGTAGTCCATGCTGTAAACGATGTGTGCTAGACGTTGGAAATTTAATTTTCAGTGTCGCAGAGAAATCGTTAAGCACACCGCCTGGGGAGTACGACCGCAAGGTTAAAACTCAAATGAATTGACGGGGACCCGCACAAGCAGTGGAGCATGTGGTTTAATTCGAAGATACGCGCAGAACCTTACCAACACTTGACATGTTCGTCGCGAGACCAAGAGATTGGTTTCTTCATTTAGTTGGACGAAACACAGGTGCTGCATGGCTGTCGTCAGCTCGTGTCGTGAGATGTTGGGTTAAGTCCCGCAACGAGCGCAACCCCTACGTTTAGTTACTAACATTTAGTTGAGTACTCTAAACGAACTGCCAGTGATAAGCTGGAGGAAGGTGGGGATGACGTCAAGTCCTCATGGCCCTTACGTGTTGGGCTACACACGTGCTACAATGGCACTTACAATGGGATGCAAAGAGGCGACTCTAAGCCAATCCCAAAAATGTGTCTCAGTTCGGATTGTACTCTGCAACTCGAGTACATGAAGCTGGAATTGCTAGTAATCGCGGATCAGCGCGCCGCGGTGAATACGTTCCCGGGTCTTGTACACACCGCCCGTCACACCATGGAAGTTGGTTACACCTTAAGGCAAAGCGTAAAACCTTTGACTACGGTACGATCAGCGACTGGGGTGAAGTCGTAACAAGGTAGCCGTAGGGGAACCTGCGGCTGGATCACCTCCTTTCTAAGGATGACCAAAAGTTTCTTTTGGTCACAAAATATTAGTTAATGTGACCGTCCTCATTTCTCTTCTTTTAAAGTGTCTCTATGAAATGACTTTAGGGGCCGGTAGCTCAGGTGGTTAGAGCGCACCCCTGATAAGGGTGAGGTCGGACGTTCGAGTCGTCCTCGGCCCACCAATATTTCGGGGGATTAGCTCAGCTGGGAGAGCGCCTGATTTGCATTCAGGAGGTCAGCGGTTCGATCCCGCTATCCTCCACCAAAATTGACACTTTTAGCATTTTCAAATCGTAAATAATTTTATCAATATCTATATCCGATTGTTCGAATAGATGAACAATCAATGAATGTTCGAATAGATGAACATTCCAACAAAAATTTAATTTAGACAGAAAAATTTTTTTCTGTGCATAAATCAAGCGTTTAAGGGCGTATGGCGGATGCCTAGGCACTGAAAGGCGATGAAGGACGTGGTATACTGCGATAAGTTTCGGGGAGTTGTATGCAGGCTTTGATCCGAAAATTTCCGAATGGGGGAACCCAACTCTTTATGAGTTACTTTGTACTGAATTCATAGGTGCAAAGAGCAAACCCGGAGAACTGAAACATCTAAGTACCCGGAGGAAAAGAAATCAATTGAGACTCCGTTAGTAGTGGCGAGCGAACGCGGAACAGGCCAGTAAAGTTGATAAGTTAATTTGAATAGTCTGGAAAGACTAACCACAGCAGGTGATAGTCCTTTAGAAGTAATACTTATTAATTTTCTTGAGTAAAGCGGGACACGAGTAATCTTGCTCGAATATAGGGGGACCACCCTCTAAGCCTAAGTACTCTTCAGTGACCGATAGTGAACAAGTACCGTGAGGGAAAGGTGAAAAGAACCCCTATTAGGGGAGTGAAATAGAACCTGAAACCGTATGCCTACAAACAGTCAAAGCTCTTTTTAGAGTGATGGCGTACCTTTTGTATAATGGGTCAGTGACTTAATTTGTCCAGCAAGCTTAAGCCGATAAGGTGTAGGCGCAGCGAAAGCAAGTCTTAATAGGGCGTTTAGTTGTATGAATTAGACCCGAAAACGAATGAGCTTACCATGAGCAGGTTGAAAGCAGGGTAACACTTGCCGGAGGACCGAACCAGTTGACGTTGAAAAGTCTTTGGATGATTTGTGGTAAGGGGTGAAAGGCCAACCAAATTCGTAGATAGCTGGTTTTCCGCGAAAACTATTTAGGTAGTGCGTTGAATAAACATATGTTTGGAGGTAGAGCACTAAATGGGCTAGGGGACAGAAATGTTTACCAAACCTAATAAAACTCCGAATGCCAAACATAATTCCTCAACAGACAGACTGTGGGTGCTAAGGTCCATGGTCGAGAGGGGAACAGCCCAGATCACCAGATAAGGTCCCTAAATCATGATTAAGTGTGAAAGGATGTGGAGATTCCTAAACAGCCGGGAGGTTGGCTTAGAAGCAGCCATCCTTTAAAGATAGCGTAACAGCTCACCGGTCTAATAGAGTTTCTGCGCCAAAGATGTAACGGGGCTCAAATCATGTACCGAATCTGTGGGTGTGTAATGTCTTCGGACTTTACACGCGGTAGCGGAACGTTCTGTAAGCCTGCAAAGGTGTACCCGCGAGGGACACTGGAGGTATCAGAAGTGCGAATGCTGACATAAGTAACGATTAACAGAGTGAAAAACTCTGTCGCCGAAAATCCAAGGTTTCCTGCGCAAGGTTAATCCGCGCAGGGTTAGTCGGCCCCTAAGACGAGGGCGAAAGCCGTAGTCGATGGGAACAAGGTTAATATTCCTTGACCAGATGAGAGTGACGGATCTCGTAAATTGTAAGTTCTTAATGGATTGAACTTGCCGTGAAGAGGTCCCAGGAAATAACCTCATCATAGACCGTACCCTAAACCGACACAGGTGGATTATTAGAGTATAATTAGGCGCTTGAGAGAATGATGTTGAAGGAACTCGGCAAAATGCCTCTGTAACTTCGGAAGAAAGAGGACCTAATTTAAGGCAACTTAAGCTAGGTGGCACAAGCCAGGGAGAAGCGACTGTTTATCAAAAACACAGGACTCTGCTAACACGTAAGTGGATGTATAGGGTCTGACGCCTGCCCGGTGCTGGAAGGTTAATGCGATGGGTGCAAGCTCATTTCTGAAGCCCCAGTGAACGGCGGCCGTAACTATAACGGTCCTAAGGTAGCGAAATTCCTTGTCGGGTAAGTTCCGACCTGCATGAATGGCGTAACGATTTCTCCGCTGTCTCCAACATCAACTCAGTGAAATTGAATTCTCCGTGAAGATGCGGAGTTCCCGTGGTTAGACGGAAAGACCCCGTGCACCTTTACTGCAACTTTACATTGGTATTAGAAGCGACATGTTTAGCATAGGAGGGAGACTTTGAAGTGGTGGCGTCAGCTGTCATGGAGTCGTCAGTGAAATACCTCTCTTGTTATTTTTGATATCTAACTGTTGCCATTATCTGGCAGCAAGACACTGTATGGTGGGTAGTTTGACTGGGGCGGTCGCCTCCCAAATAGTAACGGAGGCGTGCGAAGGTAGGCTCAGAACGGTCAGAAATCGTTCGTGGAGTGCAATGGCATAAGCCTGCCTGACTGCGAGACTGACAAGTCAAGCAGAGTCGAAAGACGGTCATAGTGATCCGGTGGTTCTAAGTGGAAGGGCCATCGCTCAACGGATAAAAGGTACGCCGGGGATAACAGGCTGATACCCTCCAAGAGTCCATATCGACGAGGGTGTTTGGCACCTCGATGTCGGCTCATCACATCCTGGGGCTGGAGCAGGTCCCAAGGGTTTGGCTGTTCGCCAATTAAAGTGGTACGTGAGCTGGGTTCAGAACGTCGTGAGACAGTTCGGTCCCTATCTGCCATGGGTGTAGAAGAATTGAGAGGAGCTGTCCCTAGTACGAGAGGACCGGGATGGACATACCACTGGTGGACCGGTTGTAGCGCCAGCTGCAGTGCCGGGTAGCTAAGTATGGAAGAGATAACCGCTGAAAGCATCTAAGTGGGAAACTCACCTCAAAACTAGTTCTTCCTATAGAGTCGTGGTAGACCACCACGTTGATAGGCTGGATGTGGAAGCGCGGTAACGCGTGTAGCTAACCAGTACTAATAACTCGATTGGCTTGATTTATGCACTGAAAAGAATTTTTGATTAATTAGATATTAGATAATATTTACTTTTTTTAAGTTTTTTAAAAAAAGAATTATAAACTTGATTTGATCGAGCTATCCAACACTCAAACTTTCCCAATTTAGAAAATATAACTTTTTTTTCATACCTTAGTAATTTTCTTACTTTAGGTTCTTTTATGTTGTAATTAACTTTTTTCTTACCAACAAAATATTTGTAGATTACAGTTTTATATTTTTTTTGTTCCTTAATACTTAATTTAAATTTTTTATAAAATCTATAAGGTACTTTTGATTGACACTCAATGTAATGCAAAAGAGTCATTTTGTTTAAAGGACAACAAAATCCTAAAATTTTAAATTTGTGATCAATTATTTTTTGGAAGAAGTTATTGTTATTGTCAAAGGCTGTTAAATTATTTGAATTAAGAAGTTTTTTTTTTAATTTTCCATAAACTATATGACTAAAAACAGGATTTTTTGTTCTAGTAAAACTTTTATTTTTAATCATAAAAT
>CACIZC010000021.1 GCA_902591045.1 uncultured Pelagibacteraceae bacterium
CTATCAGAAAATATTATATTTCCATTAAAAAATAATGGTTCTGAATTTACGGATGAAATTTTATGTTTAATTTTAGCAATTTTTTTACTTTTAAAAATTAAATTTTTTTTATTTTCATAAGCAAGATGTGGAACAAAATTTTTATTGCTAAAATTTTCTTCAAGCCAAATATCGTTGGCAATTATTTTTGATATTTTTATGGGAAGATCGTTTGAAATTTCTTCTCTAAATTTATCCTGTTTGGTAAAAACTTGTTTGTAACCCTCTTTTCTTTTTTTTGCAGTTGACTCTTCTGACAGGTTTTTCCAAATCCCAGTTTTACTGTCTATAGAGCAACCGGGTAAAATGAAAACAAGAAATATACATGTAAAAAAAATATAGAACTTACTCATTTTCAATTATGTTAAGTTTTCTTTTAATATCGTTATTATCAATAGCATTATCGTTGTTGGAAAGTAGTCTTCTATAATATTGTTTTGCTTTACTATATTCCTTTTTTGAAAAATAATAGTCTCCTACTAAATTGATAGATTGATTTTTCCAAACCGAATCAGAATTGATAACGGGATTGAGCAAATCAAGTAAAGTTTTCTCTTCTGCTGACTCTGAGATAAAGATTCCTTTTTTTAATTTGAGTAAATTTAATTCTTCTTCTTCCAATTTAATTTCTAAAACTGTATTAAAATGGTTTAAAATTATTTCATTATTACTTTCTAGATTTTTATCAATAATTAAAAATAGAGATAAAGGTGAATAAATTTTATCTTTTTGAAGAATAATATTTTCTAAGGCTTTTTTTGCCTGATTGTCTTTATCATTTTCTAAAAGCAGTTTTGCTTTAATAAATTCTTCTGAAGTTTTAATTCTTGATTTTTTTTGACTGTAGTCGAACCATAAAATAATACTTGCTATTATAATTAAAACCAAAACTAATATTGATATAGTTCTTGAATTTTTTTTTAAAAAATCTTTAAAGCTCTTTTTTTGAGTTTGTTCTACTTCCATTTTTTTAGTATGTATTTTTTTTAGCTGGAAACCTTTTGTTTCTTACATCATTTTTAAATTTTTTAATAATTTTATTTAATTTTTTTTCCAAATTTAAATATTTCTTAATAAATTTTGGATAAAAACCACTTAAACCAATTATATCATCTGTAACTAAAATTTGACCATCGCAAAAAACTGAAGATCCTATTCCTATGGTAGGAATATTTATGGTGTTAGTAATTTTTTTCGCTACTTTTGATGAAATACATTCTAACACTATTGAAAAAGCACCTGCGTTTTCAATTTTTTTTGCTTCTTTGATTAAGCTTTCTTCATCTTTTGTGTTAAGCCCAACAGGCTTAAATTTATTTTTATATTGAGGTGTATATCCTATGTGTCCCATAACTTGAACTCCTGATTTAACAAGCTCCCTTATAATTTTAAAATTTTTTCCATTGCTTTCTATTTTTACTGCATCACATGCAACTTTTCTTATAACTTTTTTTACATTTTTTTTTGCTTCACGTATATTTCTATATGTATTAAAAGGCATATCAAAAACTAAAAGGCTTTTTGCTTTGGGAATTTTTGTACTAATACCATGATTTATCATTGTAGTTAGATCAATGGATTTAGTATTTTTCATTCCATAAAATGCAGTAGCAACGGAATCGCCAACTAAAATAATATCACAATAATTATTTAATATTTTCGAAATAGGTCTAGAATAAGCTGTAAGACATACTATTTTTCTTTTAGATTTCAGATTTTTTATTTTAAGAATTTTTTTACTAGCCATAAAATTACTTAATTTATTTGTCTTTTAAAGTTTTGAGTTTTGCGATTAATTCATTTTGATTATTACAAAGTTTTGTACAAACTTTTTTAAATTTTTCTAATAGACTCTCTGTTCCTTCAATATCAGACTTATCTAATTTTAACAGCAGTAGCAAGTATATGGCTTCTTCGTTTTTTGGATTAAGAACCATCACGGTATTTAAATTTTGTTCTTGAAGATCTTGATTTTTTTCTTCTTTGAATATTTTGGCTAAATATAAATAAGATCTTTCATTTTTAGGGTTAAAAACTATATCTTTTTCAAATTGAAATTTTGATTCTGAAAACTTTTTTTGATTATAAAGTTTCTTTCCTTCCAAAAAGAACTCTGTTTTAGCAAGTAAATTTTTTGTCTGAAAAAAAAATATAAGTACTAATAGAATATAAAATTTTGTTTTCATTATGGGTCTATAATTCAGATATTATTACATAATCTGGAGCAATGTATATAAGTTTCTCTAGACTCCCCTCTGCTAGAACTTGGTTTAAAAAAATCAATTTTTTTAAAGTATTGCTTGGCTTTAGTTTTGATTTTTTCAAAATCTTCGCCCATAAACAACTTGGATACTAAAGTCCCATTTTTATTTAATGTTTTCTTGGAAAAATCTAATATATCCAAACATAATTCATTCGTTCTTATGCAATCTAAACTTTTGTTGCCTGTAGTATTAGGGGCCATATCTGACAGAATAACATCTATATTAGATTTAAAATAATCTAGCACAATTTTTTTTGTATTGTGTTCTAAAAAATCTGCTTCTATAAATTTAACGCCTTCTATAGAGTCAATTTTTTTTATATCTATTCCTAAAATCATTCCTTTTTTAATTTTTTTCCTTGCAACTTGGCACCAGCCACCTGGGAAGCTGCCAACATCTAACAACTTAATTCCATTTTTTAAGAAATGAAATTTTTCATTTAGCTCAATTAATTTATAAGCTGATCTGGATTTATAGCCTTCTATTTTGGCTTTTTTAAAAAAATGATCTTGATAACTTTTGCTATCCATGAGTTTTGAGTTTTTTAATTACAAAATATCTTGTTGGTCGTCTTCTACTAAAAATTTATTTGCGCTTTTTAGTTTTACTTTATAATTATAAATACCTACTGGAATTAAAAGTATATAAATCAAACAACCTATTGTTAAAGCTTCAAAAGTATATTGAATAATTGAAACAAAAAATAAACCTACTCCCAGTAAAAGAAAAATTGTCATGTTTCTACGAATAGAAATTTTTTTAAAAGAGAAAGTTGGAATTTTGCTTATTAATAAAATTGATACAAAAATCATTAAGTAAGGTGTTATAATTTTTAAATTTAAAAGATTAGAAAAATTTGATAATTCAAGCATTATAGGAAAAAGAATAAGACATCCACCTGCTGGTGATGGTATCCCTTGAAAAAAATTGTTTTTCCACTCATCATCTTCTTCGAACTTGGTTAAATTAAATCTAGCAAGTCTTAAAACGCAACAAACAGAAAAAAACAAAACTATTAACCATCCTATTTTTCCAAAATTTTTTAATTCCCAAAAATAAACTATAAATGCCGGTGCTATTCCAAAACTTACAAAATCCGTTAACGAATCTAATTCTTTACCAAAGTCAGATGTTCCTTTGATCAGTCTTGCAACTCTACCATCGAGACCATCTAAAATTGCAGCAACTATTAAAAATAAAACTGCATAAGAAAAATTGCCGTCCATTGCAAACTTGATTGAGCTGATTCCAAGACAAACTCCAACCAAAGTTAATATACTCGGCAAAATATATCTTGATCTTTTTACGGAAACTACTTTGAATTTATTTTTTTTTTCCATTTAGGAACTCGCTATTAAACTTTCCCCGGCTATAACATTTTGTCCAACTTTAACCATCGTTTTTCTTTCTTTATAGTATACATCAACTCTGCTTCCAAATCTAATCATCCCTATCCTCTGTCCTTGATTGATCGTCTGTTTTTTTTCAACATGAGTAACAATACGTCTTGCGATCAAACCCGCTATTTGAACAACCACAATTCCATCTTCTGTTTTATTATCTTTTATTTTAAAATAATTTCTTTCATTCTCATCGCTAGCTTTGTTTAAAGAAGCATTTAAAAATTTTCCTGGCTTATAAAAAATATCTTCTATTTGACCATTTGAGGGAGATCTATTTACATGACAATTAAAAATATTCATAAAAATACTTATTCTTGTAAATTTTTTATTTTCTAAACCAAGTTCTACAGGTCCATTCACTTCTACTACAGCAGAAATAATTCCGTCTGCTGGGCTAACAAGATAAGTATCGTCTTCTATAATGTTTCTTTCAGGATCTCTGAAAAAGTAATAAACCCATATAGTGATTAGAGTAAAAATAAATCCAAAAAAATCAGAAATTGACCACAGAATTAGGGTTAATACCCCGGATATAACTAAAAACTTATACCCTTCTTGGTGTAACTTCGGAAATATTTTTTCAAGCATCATAACTTATAATTTGATAATCTTAGGGTAATATGTATAAAAATTCCTAATTATCAAATTAAATTTATATTATGGCAAAAATCAAAGTAAAAAATCCGGTAGTAGAGCTCGATGGTGATGAAATGACCCGTATAATTTGGGCATTTATAAAAGACAAATTAATCAAACCTTACCTGGATATTGAGCTTAAATACTTTGATCTTGGAATAGAGAGTAGAGACAAAACCAATGACCAAATAACTGTTGATTGTGCAAAAGCGATTCAAAAATATGGTGTTGGTATTAAATGTGCAACAATCACTCCTGATGAAGCAAGAGTAAAAGAATTTAAGCTAAAAAAAATGTGGAAATCTCCAAATGGTACAATTAGAAATATTTTAGGAGGTACTGTATTCAGAGAACCAATTATTTGTAAAAATGTTCCAAAACTTGTTCCTGGATGGACAAAACCAATTATTATTGGAAGACATGCTTTTGGCGATCAGTATCGAGCAACTGACTTTGTTGTGCCAGGTAAAGGAAAATTAGAAGTTAAATGGAC
>CACIZC010000022.1 GCA_902591045.1 uncultured Pelagibacteraceae bacterium
TAAATCTTTTGCTTCTTTTAAACCCAATCCTGTTATAGCTCTGACTTCTTTAATAACGTTAATTTTTTTATCTCCTGCTGATGCTAGAAAAATTGTAAATTCACTTTTTTCTTCTGCCGCAGGTGCTGCTGCACCGGCTGCTGCAGCTGCTACTGGTGCTGCTGCTGTTACTCCCCATTTTTCTTCTAACTGTTTTGAAAGCTCTGCAGCTTCAACCACTGTTAGTTTTGAAAGTTCATCAATTATTTTGTTTAGATCAGCCATTAAATTTAAAATTTGAATTAATTTTTTTTACTTTTCGCGTGCGCCAAAATAGCAATTTTTGAGCCAGGTGCAAGCAAAATACTTAAAAATTTTCTAGCTGGAGCAGATAAAATACCCACAATTTTAGCTCTAGCCTCCTCCAAAGTAGGTAGTGTGGCTATTTGAGCCACATCTTTAGCCTCTAATACCTTTCCGTCCATAAAACCAGCTATAATTTTAAGAGGAGAATTGCTTTTTGCGTATTTAGAAAGAATCTTTGCTGACATAATAGGATCAGAAGAAATTGCTGCTGCTGTTGGTCCGGTAAAATATTTCTCCAAATCTTTGTATTTAGTTTCCTTGAGAGCCAACTTGGTAATTTTATTTTTTGTAACTTTAAAAAAAATACCATGTTCTCTCATCTCAGATCTTATCTTATCTAACTCTACTACACTTAAACCTTGGTAATGGGCGATCATTACGGCTTCGTTTGAAGAGAAAACTTTTTTCATCTCCTCTACATAACTTTTCTTTTTTTCTTTATTCATCATCTTAAATATCCTTAAATTTTATTTTAAAAGAAGGTCCCATTGTAGAAGAAAGATAAATATTTTTTACATTTTCAGAGTTAAAAATATTTGGTTTATCTTTTTTTAAGTTTTCAAAAAAATACTTGATATTATCTAAGATTTTTTTTTCTGAAAAACTCTTTCTTCCAATAGAAACTCCAATGTTACCGTCCTTATCATTTTTGATTTCAACTATTTTTGTTTTTATTTTATTTACTGTATCCACTATATTGTCTGTTACTGTACCCAGCTTAGGATTGGGCATCAATCCTTTGGGACCTAAAATTTTTCCAAGTTTACCTATTTTAGCCATCATGGATGGTGTACATACTAACTTATCAAATTCAATTTTTCCTGAAGATATATTTTTTAATAGATCTTCTGACCCAAAAACTTCTGCACCGCTTTTTTTAGCATCAGAAATTTTATTTTCATCACAAAGAACACCTATTTTTATTTTTTTTCCATTACCATTAGGAAGTTCCAAAACAGTTCTTAAACTAGAATCTGCTGATTTAATTTTTTTTAAATTTACTTTAAATGATAAGTCTATTGACTCTTCAAATTTACTGTTTGCATTAGTTTTTATTAAAGAAATAGCTTGGTCTAACTTATCGACTTTTTTATCTTTTAAATTAGATAAAATAGACTTAAATCTTTTTGATCTTTTTCTCATTTATTTTTTTACCTCTATTCCCATAGATCTTGCTGATCCACATATTATTTTAGTTGCCTCTTTGAGATCGTGCGCATTTAAATCTTTCATTTTTTCTTTTGCAATTGCTTCTGCCTGTTTCATTGTTATAGATCCACTAATTACTCTTCCTGGTTCTTTAGATCCACTTTTAAGTTTTGCCGCTTCTTTTATAAAATGGGATGCTGGTGGAGATTTAATAATAAAATCAAATTTTTTATCCTTATATACTGTAATAACTACTGGCACAGGTTTTCCCATAAAAGATTTTGTCTTTTCATTAAAAGATTTACAAAATTCCATTATATTTATACCTCTTTGACCTAAAGCTGGTCCAACTGGAGGCGCTGGATTTGCTTGTCCACCCTTAATTTGTAATTTCACGTATCCTGTTATTTCTTTTGGCATTAATTTTTCTCCACTTGGTTAAATTCCAAATCTACTGGTGTTGGTCTACCAAAAATAGAAACTGAAACTTTAAGTCTAGATTTTTCTTCATCAATTTCTTCTACCAATCCTGTAAAAGACGCAAAAGGACCATCGCAAACTTTTATTTTTTCACCTATCTCAAATGTAATGCCTGATGAAGGATTTGCTTCACTTTGGTTTGCCTGGTCAATAATTTTTTTTATTTCGTTTTCAGAAACTGGTACGGGTTTTCCTTCTGGTCCTAAAAAACCACTTACTTTTGGAATGTTTTTAATTTTGTGATAAATTTGCTTATTAAAATCAAGTTTAACTAATACATATCCTGGAAAATATTTCTTTTGTTTTTGAGTTCTTTTTCCTTTTTTAACTTCTGTTACTTTTTGTGTTGGTACTAGTATTTCCCCTAGATTTGAACTTAAAGAATTCTTTGCCATTGTATCTTTAATAGAGTCTGCAACTTTATTCTCAAAACCTGAATATGCCTGCACAATATACCAATTCATTTAAAAATTTAGAGTTAATATTAAGTTTAGAAAAAATTTTAAAACTTGGTCTAGTATTAAAAAAAAGACTGCAGCTAGACTTGCAAGAACAAATACCATTAACGACCCAGTTACAGTATCTTTTTTTGTTGGCCAAGTTACTTTGAAAGCTTCTTGTTTTACTTCTTGTAAAAATTTTAATGGGTTTTTCATATTTTTATCCTGGCAGGAGCGGAGGGAATCGAACCCCCAACCTCCGGTTTTGGAGACCGGCGCTCTACCAATTGAGCTACACTCCTAGTAGCTTACTTAATAATTTTGGTCACCACTCCTGCTCCAACAGTTTTACCACCTTCTCTGATAGCAAAGTTTAATTTTTCGCTCATAGCTATTGGGGTAATAAGTTTAACGGTAAATTTTGCATCGTCTCCAGGCATAACCATTTCCGTTCCTGATGGCAGTGTAACTTCGCCAGTTACATCGGTTGTTCTAAAATAAAACTGAGGTCTATACTTAGTAAAGAAAGGAGTATGTCTACCGCCCTCTTCTTTTTTTAAAACATAAGCCTGACATTCAAATTCAGTATGTGGAGTAACAGAGCCCGGTTTTGCAAGAACTTGTCCTCTTTCGATATCAGTTCTCTCAACACCTCTCAGTAACGCTCCAATATTATCTCCCGCCTCACCGGTATCTAAAATTTTTCTAAACATTTCAACTCCGGTAATAACTGTTTTTTTAGTATCTCTAATACCTACAATTTCAAGTTCCTCACCAGTTTTTACAACACCTTGTTCTACTCTACCTGTTGCTACAGTTCCACGTCCTGAAATTGAAAAAACGTCTTCAACAGGCATCAAGAAAGGTTTGTCTTTTGGTCTTGAAGGTTGCGGTATTGTTTCGTCAACTGCTTTCATTAATTCCATAATTGCATTTTTTCCAGTCGCTTCGTCTTTTCCTTCGACCGCATTCAATGCTGATCCTTTAACGATTGGGATCTTGTCTCCAGGAAATTTATAAGAAGTTAATAATTCTCTAATTTCTGTTTCAACTAACTCTACAAGTTCTTTGTCTTTAACTTGATCAATTTTGTTTAGGAAAACAACAATGGCAGGTACACCTACTTGTCTTGCTAAAAGAATATGTTCACGAGTTTGTGGCATTGGACCATCAGCAGCATTAACTACTAATATTGCTCCATCCATTTGCGCAGCACCTGTAATCATATTTTTTACGTAGTCAGCGTGACCAGGACAATCTACGTGAGCGTAGTGTCTTTTTTCAGTTTCATATTCAACGTGTGCAGTTGAAATTGTTATTCCTCTCTCTTTTTCTTCAGGAGCTTTATCGATTTGATCGTAAGCAATAAATTCTGCACCACCTTTTTCAGACAACACTTTTGTTATAGCTGCTGTTAAAGTTGTTTTTCCATGATCCACATGACCTATTGTACCAATATTACAATGAGGTTTATTTCTCTCAAATTTTTTCTTGTCCGCCATTTTTTTTCCTCTTTCTTATAATTTTAAACTCTATTTGGAGCGGGTAAAGGGAATCGAACCCTTACATCCAGCTTGGAAGGCTAGCGTTCTACCATTGAACTACACCCGCAATATCCAAACTTAACACGCCCTCTAATTATTAAACATTTTAAGTTGGTGGAGGGGGAAAGATTCGAACTTTCGAAGACCGAAGTCAACGGGTTTACAGCCCGCCCCATTTGACCGCTTTGGTACCCCTCCTTAAAAACATCGTTAAGGGATACCCAATAACTTAAAAAGTATTTAACAACAAGGTTTTTATAAGCATCTTGCTGGATAAATGCAATAAATCATTTTGCTTTTAAATGTGCTATTTATTAAGAAAAAACTAAAAAAATCATGAAAAAAAGTACTTTTTATATAGTTGGGAAGCATGCAGTCACCGAAGCCCTAAAAAACCCAAGTAGAAATGTTCTAAGAGTTTTTCTAACTGAAGATTCTAAAAAAACACTGCATAAAGGAAATGAACATCTAAATTTGTTAAAAAATATTAAGTTGTTTTATAAATCTAA
>CACIZC010000023.1 GCA_902591045.1 uncultured Pelagibacteraceae bacterium
AGTTATTGACCGACCAAAGATAACTTTATCATTTCTAATAATATTTTTATTAATTTTTGGATTTTTTACTAAAAATTTCCAACTGGATGCATCTTCGGACACTCTATTGTTAGAAAATGATCCAGATTTAAAATACTTGAGAGAGATTAACAAGAAATATGGGTCTAAGGACTTTTTAGTTTTAACATATACACATAAACCAAGCGATTCTTATAATTTTAAATCTGAAAATACGATTAAAAATCTTACGCTTTTAAAAAATTCTTTAGAAAATTTAAAGTGGGTTGACAGAGTCGTAACAATTTTAGATGTGCCTTTGCTTAAAAATAATGATGATCCTCTCACTGAAAGGATTAAAAATTTTAAAACCCTATCTAGTAGAGATGTAGATTTAGAAAAAGGCTTTGATGAGATTATCAATAGTCCAATATATAAAAATTTTGTGATAAGTAATGATGGAAAAACTAGTGGTATAATTGTCTATATTAAGCCCGACGAAAAATTAACTGAACTAATTCAAACAAAAAATTACTATTTAGATAAAAAAGATAAAAATGAACTAACTAAAGATGATGTTAAAAAATACAAATTATTTTTAAAAGAATATGATGGCTATAGAAAAATATACAACAAAAAAAATCATGAAAACATAAGTGAAATAAGAAAGGTTATTAATGACCATCCTGCGCCAGGAGAGGTCAAAAAAAATTCCTTTGATGCCTATCCAATAATTCATCTAGGTGGAATTCCAATGATTGCTGACGATATGATGACTTTTATCAAAAATGATATAATTGTTTTTGGAGCAGGAGTGTTTCTTTTCATTGTGATCACGCTCTGGTTTGTATTTAGAAGTATTGTTTGGGTATTTGTTCCTTTGTTTAGTTGTTTTTTTTCAGTGCTAATAATGGTTGGTTTTTTAGGTTTGGTTGGGTGGAAAGTTACAGTTATATCCTCAAACTTTATTGCTCTAATGTTAATTCTAACTATGGCTATGAATATACATATGAGCGTTCGATATTTACAATTTAGAAAAGAAAATCCAGATATTTCCAATAGCGATGCATTGATGTGGACATCTAAAAAAATGTTTTGGCCAATACTTTATACTGTATTAACTACCATATGCGCTTTTTTATCTTTAATTTTTAGTGGAATAAAACCAATAATAGACTTTGGTTGGATGATGACCGTTGGTTTGTTGGTTTCAATGTCCGTAACATTTACTTTGTTGCCAGTTGCTTTAAATATTTTAAGTAACCAAAATATAAGTCATAGAGAAGAAAAAAAGTCAAAAATTACTTCTTTCTTAAGTAGAGTTGCTCAAAAAAATACTAAAACTATTTTTGCCTCTGTGTTTCTTATTGTTTTCGTAAGTATTATTGGAATAACAAAACTTGAAGTGGAAAATAGTTTTGTAAATTATTTTGATAAAGAAACTGAAATTTATAAGGGTATGAAGTTAATTGATGAGGAACTTGGAGGCACAACTCCTCTTGATATAATAGTTAAGTTTCCAAGAAAAAAAGAAAAAAAAGATGACACCGAAGATGATTGGGATGACAACGAACAAGATAATGAAAAATATTGGTTCACTAGAAATAAAATAGATAAGATTACTCAAATACATGATTATGTGGATAATTTAGAGGCAGTAGGGAAAGTAATATCTTTCGCTTCCATGGTAAGAGTTGCGGAAGACCTGAATAACGGAAAAAAACTGCAAGCTTTAGAAATGGGAGTTTTGTATACCAAGATACCTGACTCCATTAAAAAAGAGATAATTGACCCTTATATTTCCATAAAAAACGATGAAGCAAGAATAAGTTTAAGAGTGTTAGATTCTAAAGATGATCTTAGAAGAAACGAATTAATTAATAAAATCAATCATGACTTAGAAAAAACGCTGGGTTTAAAAAGAGAAGAATTTAAATTAGCTGGTGTACTAATTTTGTTTAATAATCTTTTGCAAAGCTTGTTTAAATCTCAAATATTAACTCTTGGAGTTGTAATGGCAGGTATAACTTTCATGTTTCTAGTTTTGTTTAGAAACATAACTTTATCACTTATTGGTGTGGTACCTAACTTTATGGCTGCTTTTTTAATTCTTGGTATAATTGGATTACTAGAAATACCACTAGACATGATGACTATAACAATTGCAGCAATCACCATAGGTATAGCTGTAGATAACAGCATCCATTATATATATAGATTTAAGGAAGAATTTAAAAAGATAAAGGATTATAATAAAACTCTTCAAAAATGTCATGACACAGTTGGTGTTGCAATTTTAAATACTTCTATAACAATAATTTTTGGCTTTTCCATATTGGTATTATCTAATTTTATACCAACAATTTATTTTGGTGTATTTACTGGTATAGCAATGTTATTAGCTATGATTTCAGTATTAACTCTTTTGCCAAAACTAATTTTAATTATTAAACCTTTTAAAAATGAGTGATTTATTAATTTCTATTAAAGAAAATATAGTATTTTTTGATATAACTTTCTTAATTTTTCTTATTTATTTTTCAATTCAGTGCTTTGCAAAAGGTTTCTTCTTAAGTCTTATATCCTTTTTAAAATGGATTTTAGCACTTGTTATTACGATAATTTTGGTTCCAAAAATAGAGCCTCACATTTCAGATTTTATAAATAATCAGTATGTTTCTGGAATAGGTTTGGGAATATTTGTTTATATTGTAACTATTTTTGTGTTAATTCTAACAGGAAAGTCACTATCTAAATTATTTGCTTATACAGGTTTGGGCTCTGTAGATAAAATTTTTGGTTTCTTTTTTGGTATTTTTAAAGGCTACGTGTTTTTTGTTTGTATATTCTCCGTTATAAATTGGTTTTATCCACATGAAGATTGGGAAATATCAACAAATAAAGCATATTTTTTCCCATTAGTTGAAAAAGGAAGTAAATTGTTAATCGATGAATTTCCTAGCAACAGAGATATTGAAGAAACAAAAGAAACAATTAAACAAATTTGAATGAGAAAGATAAGAGAAGAATGTGGAATATTTGGAATACACAATGCAGAGGACGCATCTGCTCTAACTGCTTTAGGTCTCCATGCTT
>CACIZC010000024.1 GCA_902591045.1 uncultured Pelagibacteraceae bacterium
ATCCGATCTAGATTTTGGCGTAAGTTTTCTATAAAAATTTATTATCGGATTAGTTCCTAGAGGTTCAACAAAAAGAATTGTCCCGTCTTTTTTTAAAATTCTTTTTAATTCACTCAATGATTTTTCTAAATCGAGATGATGAAGTATGCCTGAACCATAAATAACATCAAAAGAATTTGAATCTAAATTTAAATTTTCGCAATTTTCTACTCTAAATTCAATTTTATTTTTAGTTACCTCCATTTTTTTATTTGCTTTCTTTATTGCTTCTTCAGAAATATCTACTGCTAAAATTTTTTTTGGATAAAAATTATTTACTCTTTCAGCAAAATTTCCAATTCCACAACCATAATCAAGAACATCCTTATTTTTTACAATTTTCTCTAAAACTTTGAAAAAATCTTCATATAAATGATAGGTCGCTTTATAAAATTTATTTTCGCTCCTGTTTTTTTCATGGGCATGTAATTCATTATGAAATTTTTTTTCTCTAATATTTATATCTGTTAAGCTCATATTTTAATCTTGTTTATCATCATCCATCGCAGTCATTATACCTTTGGCCAAATAATCATACGCCGTATATAGAGTTAAAAATGCAGACAGCCATAACAAAATTATACCAATTGTTTGTGCATTGTAATCTTGAAAATTAATAAGCGCATTACCAGTCTCTCCAGTTAATAATATGGCTATAGAAAACATTTGAACAAAAGTTTTAAACTTTGCTAGACTAGATACAGGCATGGAAACTGCTTTCTTAGCCAAAAACTCTCTAAGACCTGAAATAAGTATTTCTCTAGTTAAAATAATTATTGCAGCAATTACTTCGTAGTTTTTTATAATTCCGTTCATTACGAGCAATATTAATGCTGCAGAAACTAAAATTTTATCAGCTATTGGATCAAGAAGTTCTCCCAACCTAGATTCTTCTTTGTACATTCTTGCTAATAAGCCATCTAAAAAATCTGTGAAGCTAGCAATTATAAATAGAAAAAAAGGAACTAAGTCTCCAATTATTCCAGGCATATAAAAAGACAACACAAAAATTGGTACGATTATAATACGTCCAATAGTCAAAATATTTGGTACTTTAATTTTCATAACTAATCCTCATGAAAAAAATCATGAATTTTTTTTGCTACTTTTTTTTCAATACCTTCAACAGATTTTAAATCTTCAAAACTTGCTGATTCAACTGATTTTGCAGAACCAAAATGATTAAGCAAGGCTCTTTTTCTACCTTTACCAATTCCCGCTATTTGATCCAATAGAGATTTCCTGAGATTCTTTTTCCTTTTAGATCTATGGGTACTTATAGCAAATCTGTGAGCTTCATCTCGGAGTCTTTGTAAGAAAAATAGGGTAGGGTCATTTTTTTTGAATTTAATGGCTTTATCTTCATGAAAAAAAGTCTCGTCGCCTGCATTTCTATTTTTTCCTTTTGCAATAGCTATAATTGGTAACTGATGAAGCCCGAGATCATTCAAAACTTCTCTGCTTACCGAATAGTGGCCTTTACCTCCATCAATTAAAATTAGATCAGGAAGTGCCAGAGTGTTTTTTTCTTCTTTTAGTGCCCTAGAAAATCTTCTTTTCAATACTTCTTTCATCATGCCGTAGTCATCATTCTTTATAGATTCTGATTTTATATTAAATTTTCTATACCTTTTTTTAAGAAAACCTTCTTTTCCGAATGCAATTAAGGCGCCCACAGAGTCCGATCCTTGAATGTGACTGTTATCATAAACTTCAATTAGACTTATATTAAATCCTAATAAAAACTTATCAGAAAGATTATTAATTAATTTTGAATTACTTTCTGTTTCTAAAATTTTTTGTGTAAGAGATTCTTTTGCATTTTTTTCAGCTAATTTTGATAATATTTTTTCATTATGTGTTTTAGCTAACTTAACTATTATTTCCTTCTTCTCTCGTTTTGAAAAAGTTGTTTCTAATAATAGCCTATCTTCTATATTAGCATTTAAAAGAATCATTTGAGGCACACTTTTATTTTCATAGAATTGACCTATAAATGAAGACAAGATTTTTTCTATTTTTTCATCTGGATCATGTTTTGGAAAATATGCTTGGTTACCCCAGTTTTGTTTTGATCTGAAAAAGAAGACCTGGACACATGTTTTTCCAGATTCTTTAAAAATAGAAATTACGTCAGCTTCTTTTAGATTAGTCGCATTTACTTTTTGAGACGATTGAATTTGAGTCAATGCTTTAATTCTATCTCTAAGAATAGCAGCTTTTTCATAATCTAATTCTCTGCTAGCTTTTTCCATTTCCTCAGAAAATTTTTTTTGTATTTTGTGTGATTTACCTGAAATGAAATCTACAGCATTTTCTACTAGATTTTTGTAGTTTTTTTCATTGATATAATCCATGCAAGGCGCAGCACATCTTTTGATTTGATATAAAATACAAGGACGTTTTCTATTTTTAAAAACAGTATCATCACAAACACGTAACAAGAAAACTTTTTGTAATATTTTTATAGTCCAATTTGCTGAACCAACTGAAGCAAATGGTCCAAAATAATAGCCGTCTCTATTTTTCTTTCCTCTTAATTTTGTTAACTGTGGCCATTTATCCTTGTGGCCAATAAATATATATGGAAAAGATTTGTCATCCCTTAATAAAATATTAAATCTTGGTTTGTGTTTTTTTATTAAATTTGCCTCCAGCAACAAAGCTTCACTTTCACTTGCAGTCGTTGTTGTTTCTAGGTTCTTTGTTAGAGACAACATTCTTTCAGTTCTAATGGGCAAGCTGTTATCAGCAATATAACTTTTTAAACGATTTGGAATATTTTTAGCTTTTCCCACATAAAGAATT
>CACIZC010000025.1 GCA_902591045.1 uncultured Pelagibacteraceae bacterium
AGATAGATGGAATTATAGTAAAAGAAAGATCGTTTCCTAGTGAGAGCAAACTTCTGTATAAAAGTGCAAGTGGATGTATGGAGTTAATAAATATATTTGAAGTATCAAATGTGAATACTGCTTTAAAATATTTAAAATCAAAAAATTTTTGGATTAGTGGATTTGATAATGAAAGTACTAAAGATTTTACCAAACATGATTGGAAAGGAAATAATGTTTTGCTTTTTGGCTCTGAGGGATATGGGTTGAAGTATCAAATCAAAAAAAATGCTGATTTTTTATTTAAAATCAATATTAATAAAAATGTTGAAAGTTTAAACATCTCTAATGGTGCTGCTGTCGTTTTTCACTATTTATCAATAACAAATAATAGATTATAAGATTAAATATATGAATAATAAATACCTGTTGAGTAAGAGAAATTTTTTTGAAAAGAATGGTTATGTAATATACAAAAATATTCTTAGTAAAAAAAATACTAGTTATTATTTAAGAGATTTAAAAAAATTTGCTTTAAATAAAAATGAGGGAAAAAACTTATTTCTTCAAGGTTACCATGGATTAAGTAAGTGGAAAAAAATTAAACAAATTAGAAAAAATCCTAAAATAAAAAAAATTGCTACAAGTCTTTTAGGGACTAATATAAAAAATTTTGGGTCAGAACTATTTGCAAAAAAAGGTTCGGGCACAATGCCAGTTCCTCTTCATCAAGATGATGCTTATTGGTGCAGCAATGGTGGAAGAGGATTAACGCTTTGGTTAGCATTAACAAGTGTTTCAAAAAAAAATGGTGGAATATTTTATTTGCAAGGCTCTCATAAAAAAGGATTGATGCCTCATCAAATGGCTAAAACAAAAAAATTTTCACAAACAATAAAAAAAAGTATAAATATTAATAAATATAAAAAAATTTCTCCTGTTTTAAATAAAGGTGATTGTGTTGTTCACGGCGGGTTAACTGCACATGGAAGCAAAAAGAATATTTCTAATAAGCCTAGAATTGCAATCACTTTTAGGTTTATAGATAAAAATTTAACTTTTAATAAATCAAGATTAAAAAAATATAAAAAGCAATTGAAAAAGCACAGGCAAATTACAGAAGCAACTTAATTCTTCAAAAATATTCAATATTTTGAATAAAATTATTTAAAGCTCTAAATTAAACAAAAAATATGTTGGCGAAACTGTATATTTTATATAAATAGATGTTCAACGCCCTCATAGCTCAATTGGTAGAGCAACTGATTTGTAATCAGTAGGTTCGCGGTTCGAGTCCGTGTGGGGGCACCATTGAAAAATATTTTTATTTGATGTAGATAATTGTTATGAACCTCATCATAGGTGGGTCATCAGGTTTAGGTAATTCTTTGGCTCAAAAATTTTCAAAAAGCAACAAAACAATAATTGTTTCAAGAAAAGAACCAAAAAATATAAAAGATAATATTCTTCATTTAAGTTTTGATATAAATAGTGATAGCTCGAATCAAATTTACCAAAAAATAAAGGAAAATGAACTTACTAACATTTTTTTTACTGTTGGGTTGATTGACTGGGAAAACGATGATTTTTCTTTATCTCAAGACAAATTTGAAAAAATATTAGAAACAAACTTTATATCTGTAAGAAAAATTATATTTAATTTAGTTAAAGAGAAAAAATTAAGTAGTAATTGTCTAATTTGCTTTTGCTCTTCGGTTTCTACAATTTTGCCCAGACAAAGACAAATGGCATACTGCTCAGCCAAAAGTGCTCTTAATGCTTTTTGCAAATCTTTAAGAGCTTATTTCCACTACAACAAATTAAATTATAGAGTTGCAAATCTTATTTTAGGTTATATGGACACTGAAATGAACAGAAATATTAGTTTGCCATTTAAGAAAGAGAATCCGGACAAAATTGCAAATTACTTGTTTGAAAAACAAAACAAGCTAAATGGAACTTATTATCTTCCTAAATATTGGATTTTAATTAAAGCTATAATTGATTTTATACCTGAAAAAATATTAGTTAAAATAATTAAACTGTTAAATCTTTAATAATTTTTCTTTAAAATCTGACGATATAAACTTCTCTGATTTAATAATATTTTTTTTTAATTTCTTTTTAAAATTATTGTTTTTAATATTGTCTAAAAAAGTTTCATCTTTAGTAACATAAAAATTACAATTATAGTTTAATAGAGTTTTGTACAATAAGGTAAAAAAATTTCTTTTTTCAAAGTACTTTTTTTTGGGGAAACATAGGGATATAGAGAGTTCATTTTTTGGAAAATTAAACACGTAATCTGTTTTAGATTTTTTTAATTTTTTTATAATAAAAAAATGGGGAAATATGTTAAAATTATAAAGCTCTTCTTTTATTCTTCTTACAACTCTATAAAAATTTTTTTGTGGAGTACTAAATTGAATTTCAATCATGCCACCAGAAAAATAATAAGGAAGATATTTGTTTAAATTAATAAAATAGACGCTATTTTCATAACTTATTTTTTTTAAAATACTCTGTTTAATCTTTCTCCTATAAAATAAAAAAAGGAAGTAATAGAATATTTTTAAAGTGTAATTATTTATAAAAAAAGAAATTAAACTTGTTAATTTAAAAAAATGTAAAAAATCTTGAAAAGATAAAAGCGATTCACCATTTGATTGATCAGTATCTTTCTCACCTGACTG
>CACIZC010000026.1 GCA_902591045.1 uncultured Pelagibacteraceae bacterium
GTAGAGCCATTCCATCGGGATATTTGTCCAATTTAGGCAATGAAGATACGGGGTAGCTCTTAGGCATCCCTCCTTTTGGATCGTCATATAGCACACAAAGAATTTTCATTAGGACGCTATATAAGCAAATATTTTAATTTTTTCAAAGCATTTTTGATTTTTTAAAGCTTTTTTAAACCAGAATGGGCACTGGGTTTTCTCAATAATAATGCAACCAAATAGATATATAGTTATTAGTCAATTCTAGAGTTTTTTGTTAAAGTTAAACAAATTTACAATGAGTAAACAAAAAAATGTACTAGGAGAAGACTTGGAGAGTTGCTCGACTGAACCTATGACTGGTTGGTTTAGGGATGGTTGTTGTAATACAGATAAAAATGACCATGGGCTTCATACAGTTTGTGTTAAAGTTAGTGATGAATTTTTGGTATGGTGCAAACAAGCTGGTAATGATTTAATCACACCTAATCCAGAATTTGGTTTTCCAGGACTTAAAAATGGTGATAAGTGGTGTGTCTGTGCCAGCTTTTATGCAGAAGCGCTTGAGGCTGGAAAAGGTTGTCCGGTATATTTAAAAGGAACAAATCAAAAAACTTTAGAATTAATTCCGATAGAAACTTTAAAAAAATTTGCAGTTGATCTATCTTAAATATTTAAATTAATATCTAAACATAAAGCGTTTAGCAGTAAAACCATAAAACATTATTGAAGAAGTAATTATAGCTCCACCAATTAAAGTGTTTGTGCTAGGAACTTCATTAATTCCAAACAATGGTAACCAAACCCAGAAAATTCCACCCAAAACCTCTGTTAATGAAAGAAGTGTCAACTCTGCAGCAGGTAAATATTTTGATTTTGTAGAATACAAAATAAGTCCCAAACAAACTAAAAGTCCATGCAAAGCTGAGAGTGAGGTGTTTTTCAAAGATATTAAGACGCTGCTTTCATTAAAAAATAAAATTAAAATAGATATTAAGGCAGCAAAAATTCCTGCAATGGCCACAGTTGTAAATTTTGGCGTATTCTTTCTCCATCTAAGAGAAACTGTAAATCCAGCAAAACCTAATGATGAAAATAATCCATTGACCAAACCAAATACCGTACCCGTTTCTATGCTATCAAGTGACATAAATATTACACCAGCTGCTGCAATTATTATGGCTATCAATGTTGTTTTTGAAATTTTTTCCTTTAAAAAAATATACGCTAAAATTGCAGCTATGAAAGGCATGGCTGCTAGCATTAAAAGGGTAACAGCAGCTGAAGTTGTTGTTATAGAAAGTATAAAGGTTATATTGGCAGTACCAAGACTTATGCCACCAATCAAGCCAGATAAACCGATTTTGTTATAATTATTTATAAATTTTTGTCCCTCAACTAAAAATAAATAAAGATTTAAAATTAAGAAAATTGTAGAACCTCTAAAAAAAGAATACTGCCAAGGAATTAACTCAGCATTATCTATATTTCTAACTACAATCGGTCCAAAAGACCAAAATAGCCCAGCAATTAAAACAATAAATATAGCTGAATTAATTTTATCTCTTGGCATTTACATGTTCCCATACTTAGGACCACCACCGCCTTCTGGTGCAACCCAAGTAATATTTTGGGATGGTTCTTTAATATCACACGTTTTACAATGTATGCAATTTTGGGAATTAATAACAAATTCTCTTTGTTGAATTTCGTAAACACCTACTGGACAATATCTTTGAGCAGGCTCGTCATATTCTTTTAAGGTGTATTGAATTGGCAAATATTTGTTTTTTAATTTGAGATGTACTGGCTGATTTTCTACGTGATTAGTTCCTGTTAGATAGACAGAACTAGTTTTGTCAAAAGTAAGTTTGCCATCAGGTTTTGGGTATTCTATTTTTGGCATTTGATTGGCTGGTTTTAATGTCTCATGATCAGCATGCTTATGTTTTAAAGTAAAAGGAAATTTTCCTCTAAATAAAATTTGGTCTAAACCCGTAAATATAATTCCTGGTATTAGACCCCAACTGAAACTTGGCTTAACATTTCTTGCGGCATGAAGCTCTTTATAAGCCCAGCTTTTTTTAAATAGTTCTTCATAAAGTGATAGTTTTCTTTTATTTTTAATATGTTCAACAATCGTTTCTGCAGCAATAATTCCACTCTTCATTGCAGTATGAGAACCTTTAATCTTTGGCATATTTAAAGTGCCGGCATTACAACCAATTAATAATCCACCTGGCATATACATTTTAGGTAAACTTTGAAGACCACCTTCAATTAAAGCTCTTGCGCCAAAAGAAATTCTTTTTCCACCCTCTAACATTTTTCTTATCGCTTTATGCGTTTTAAATCTTTGAAATTCATCAAAAGGTGAAAGATGAGGATTTTGATAATCAAGACCAATCACATAGCCAATATAAATTTGTTTTTTTTCAGCATGATAAACAAAGCTTCCACCATATGTTTTGTTATCTAATGGCCATCCAGCAGTATGCATAACCAAACCTTCTTGATGTTGTTCGTCACTTACTTCCCAAATTTCTTTAAAACCAATACCGTATTGCTGAGGACTTTTTCCTTCATCAAGATTAAATTTCTTTATTAATTGCTTTCCTAAATGACCTCTGCAGCCTTCAGAAAATACAGTAACTTTAGCATGAAGTTCCATT
>CACIZC010000027.1 GCA_902591045.1 uncultured Pelagibacteraceae bacterium
CAATAGGCGTTCTACCACAAAAATAAAAATTTTCTTCATCAGGATGACCTATGGGCCATCTGCAGTTCTTATCGTCTAATTCCTCTAGTTTTTTTGGATTTTCAGCCTCAAAATTCTTATCCAATAACAATGATTTAAATCTACTTTTCCTGCTTATATTTCTTTCTTGTTTTATTTGATTATTTGCAGATTGTTTTTTAATACCATCCGTTTTTTTCGAAGCAGCTCTTGCAGCAAGATTCAGCCTATGTGCTTTACCAATTACTGCGTTTCTAGTAATGCCACCTAAAATCTTTGCAATTTCACTTGCGGTATGACCTTTTTCCCACAGTTCTTTTAGCTTTTGCTCTCTATCTTGAGTCCAACTCATTTTATATAAAATCTATATATAGTTTTTATATTTCAACGTATTACATTATCTTGTAGTGTTAAAATAAAATAAGTGAATTTTCTGTTAAAAAAAAAGTTTTTCACAAGATTTTTTTTTTAGAGCTATAAGACTACGTATGGTTGAAAAAATTACAAAATATAAAATCGGTGTTAGAAAATTCGGATACGTCAATTGGATTGGTTTTTGGACAATATATAAAAAAGAGGTATTAAGATTTTTAAAGGTTTGGATTCAAACAATAATATCCCCAATTATTTCTTCCTTGCTGTTTTTTTTGGTTCTATCTTTAGCTATTGGCGACACCAGATCAAATATGTTGGGATTTCCTTTTATGACTTTTCTCGCGCCTGGATTGATTGCTATGCAAGTAATTCAGCAAGCTTTTTCGCATTCTTCTTCCGCTTTTTTAATTGCGAAAGTTCAAGGAAATATTGTGGATATCTTATATGCCCCTGTTTCACCAGCAGAAGTAACTTTGGCAACTAGTTTGGGTGCTACAACTAGAAGCTTTATGATTGCAATTATATCAATATTTATTTTTTACTTTATTGTAGACATACAAATCAAAAATTTTTATCTGTTGTTTTTTTACACGTTTATTTCATCATTTATTTTAAGTTCTGTAGGGATAATAACTGGCATATGGGCTGAAAAATTTGATCACGTTGCGAGTATAACTAACTTTATCATAGTGCCATTATCATTTCTATCAGGTACTTTTTATACAATACAAAACCTTCCTGAGATGATTCAAAGTGTAAGCAAAGCAAACCCATTTTTTTACATGATAGATGGGTTTAGATATTGTTTTTTAGAAAAGTCAGATGGCTCTATTTTGTTTGGGATGATATATTTGACCATATTAGGAACTGGATTATGGTATATTTCTTATATGCTTTATAAAAAAGGTTACAAAATAAAATCTTAATCAAAATGAGTGCTCTGGCTAAAAATTATAACAGAAGAAAAATTGCTTTTAAAAAAGGTAAAGGGAGTTTTTTATATTCAGTTAATGGTAAAAAATATTTGGATTTTGTTCAAGGCATAGCAGTTAATTCCCTAGGCCATTCAAATCCTTATTTAACCAAAGCAATGAACAAGCAAGCCAAAAAGCTTTGGCACGTTTCAAACGCCTTTATTATTCCCGAAGGCGAAAGACTTGCCAAAAGATTAACGCAAAAAACTTTTGCAGACTATGTGATGTTTCAAAATAGTGGCGTTGAAGCGACAGAGGCTGCTATAAAAGCTGCAAGAAGATATTTTTATTCAATTGGAAAACCACAAAAAAACAGAATTCTTTGCATAAAAAACTCTTTTCATGGAAGAACTTTGGCAACAATCTTTGCTAGCGGTTCAAAAAAGATGACCGAGGGATTTGGACCTAAAGTACCTGGATTTGATCATTTTAATTTTGCCGATCACAGAGGTTTGAAAAAAGCTATTACAAAAAAAACAGCAGCAATAATGATAGAAACGGCAATGGGAGAGTCAGGCATTAAAGTTATACCTGATTGGTGTTTAAAAGATTTGAGAAAAATTTGTAATAAGAAAAAAATTTTATTAATTTTAGATGAAGTTCAATGTGGGATAGGAAGATCGGGAAAATTTTTTGCTTTTGAACATGCAAAAATAAAACCTGATATCGTGCCAATTGCCAAGGGAATAGGCGGCGGTTTTCCAATTGGGGCACTTTTGATGAACAAAAAAGTAGCATCTGCTATGACACCAGGATCACATGGAAGTACTTTTGGTGGAAATCCTTTGGCTATGAGCGTAGGTAATGCAGTCTTAGACCAAATATTCAAGAAAGGTTTTTTAAAAAATGTACAGAAATCTTCCAAATACTTTATCTCTGAGCTAAATAAAATACAGGAAGATTATCCGGAAATAATCAAAGAAGTTAGAGGAATTGGTTTGCTGATAGGCTTGCAGCTTTATAATGATCCAGCTAAATTTATTAAAAAATTAGAGGATAATAAGTTGCTTACAATGAGAGCCGGAGAGAATGTAGTCAGAATCTTGCCTCCTTTAAATGTTAGAAAACAAGAAATAGATATTGCATTAAAAGTT
>CACIZC010000028.1 GCA_902591045.1 uncultured Pelagibacteraceae bacterium
CAATTGTAAACTCTTCATCTATTAACTTAAATTTTTTTATTTTTTCAATAATTGATAAATTTTTATTTAAATTTTCAATAATGTTTCTTATAGTTGAATCGTTTTTATCTTTTGGTTCTACAACTATTAATGCAACTAAGTAATTTTTTTTATCTCCATAAACTAAACACTGTTTAATTTTTTCATTATTACAAATGAAGTTTTCTATTTTACTTGGAGAAATATTGTCTCCACCATGATTAACGATAATATCTTTTTTTCTATCAGTAATTTTTAAATATCCATTGGAATCTATTTCGCCAATATCGCCTGTATGCAACCAACCTTTTTTTAAAATTTCATTAGTTTCTTTTTCTTTGTTCCAATAACCAAGCATAACATTCTCACCTTTGACTAAAATTTCTCCATCTTCTGCTATTTTTACCTGATTTGTTTTGAAAGGTGGACCTACAGTTTCAATTTTGATTGAGCCTGGCAAATTACAACTTACTACAGGTGAAGTTTCTGTTAGCCCATAACCTTGCAATGTTGGTAAACCAATCGCATTAAGAAACTCTCCTACATCTTTATCTAAAGCACCGCCTCCAGAAACAAAAGCTTGCAGATCTCCTCCGAACTGTTTTTGGATTTTTCTTCTTACTAAATTATGACATAAAAAATTAATAATTTTTTCACTTAACTTCATTTTTTCTTTTCTTAACATTTTTTTTCCTAATTCAATTGTTTTATTTATTAAGTTTTTCTTGAAACCTGTTTGTTTATTAAAATTAATATTTATTTTACTAAAAAGATTCTGATAAAACCTAGGTACAGCTGTCATAATTGTTGGTTTTGCTTCGGACATATTTGATATAAGTTTTTCTAAACTTTCTGCATAAAAAATTGTAGCACCCAAAAATATCTGTATAAATTGAACAGCATGTTCATAGGAGTGGGAAAGTGGAAGCCAGGTCAAAAAAACAGGTTCTTTTTTTTTTGTAAGAGACTGAAGTATGTCTAATGCCCCCTCACAATTTGACAATATTCCTCCATGACTTAAAACTACCCCTTTAGGATTACCAGAAGTACCTGAAGTATAAATTATACAGGCCGGCATTTTTCTTTTTATAGTTTTGTTTATTGTTTTCTCTTTTATATTTTCATTGTAGATATCTGAAGTTAGCAAGCTTGAATTTTCTAATTTTTCAAAAGAAATAATTGTTTTAACCCCTTCTCCAATAAATTTTTTTATTTTTTTAAATTGATCATTATTTGAAACAATAATAATTGAAGGCTTACAATCATTAAGAATATATTCATAATCATTTGCGGAGTAAGTGGTAAAAATAGGAACAGAAATTCCGCCTGCATTCATTATAGCAATATCAGAAATCAACCATTCTGGTCTGTTTTCAGACAAAAGAATGCATCTATCACCTTCTTGAATTAAGGATCTAATTTTATTTGAAAGCTTAAATATTTTTTCAGAAACTTCGCCCCAACTAAATTGATAATCTTTATTTTTTAACCAAGTTAAAAAGGGTTTTTTTTTATCGGTTTTTTCTAACCTATCAAAAAATAATTCGACTAAACTATTTGTTCTTGATATATCCATTGCATTGGTGGGCGAAGAGAGACTCGAACTCTCAAGGTATTGCTACCATTGGATTTTGAGTCCAACGTGTCTACCAGTTCCACCATTCGCCCACATTTCCTCCCAATTTATGTTTGTACAATCATTATGTTTTGAATTAATTTAAGACGCAATAAAAAAATGATCAAAAAAATATATGATAAATGTGTTTCTTGGGCAGGTCATAGATATGCTAAACCAATTTTAGCTTTTGAATCTTTCATTGAAAGTTCGTTTTTTCCCATACCTCCTGATGTAATGATTGTTCCAATGGTTGTTGCAAAAAAAAATGAATTTATACGTATAGCTTTAATTGCAACTATTTTTTCAGTTCTTGGGGCGCTTTTTGGATATTTTATAGGATATGTCTTCTTTAATGAAATTGGTTTTAAAATATTTGAATTATACGGATATGAAGATCCGAACTTTTTAAAAGAAAAATTTTCTACAAAAGGTGGTTTTTTTTCTTGGTTGGGAATTCTTTTTACTGCTGGCTTTACACCTTTGCCTTTTAAGCTTTTAACAATCTCAAGCG